>JANLXZ010000295.1:0-21794 GCA_031365375.1 Hyphomicrobiaceae bacterium
CATGCGCTTGCCATTTTGGTGGTCGGTGTAGTGGTCGGGTTCGTTTGCACTCTGTTCGTGCGAGAAACGAAATGCCGACAAATATCCGAAGCACCTGAGTTGTTGGCAGATCCCGCCAAAGCGAGCCATTAAGCCCGCTTGTTACTGCGCTGACAATTTGTTGCCGAATAATCGCCACAAACCTTGTCCACTGCAAAGTCCGGGGAAGTCGAGGCTGAGAGAAGTCAGGGGTTTAATGGAACCTTCTGTCGGATCCTCATAACGTAAAGCGTACCGGGTAAGAATGCTGCTTTGGAAGCAACGCGGCAATAAAAAGCCGACGAAGGGTGTCAACCTTCGTGAGATGCTCTCGCGACTGTCTCGCAACGAGGCTGAGTCTAACGGCGATACATCGATCGCAAGGCAGCAATCGCCTGCAGAAATGCCGCCGGAAAATCAGGCCGATGCGCGCGCCGACGCTGCCGATGGCATGCTATCCCAATATTTCCACTCCAGCGGCGACAACACTTCGTCTCAGACCGGTCCATCGGCTTGGCATGCGCATGACGATGAGTTCGCGCACGAGACAGATGAGACCGACCGGATCACTCGATCCTTCGCGCAGATGCAATGGGACGCTGCGCGACGTGAAGATGCGCCTCCTTTCCCCGTAGACACCCACCAATCGCCGATGCCGTCGTCGGCATCGCGCGGTGATGCGTCGGCACATTCATCCCAATTGGCTGATGAAATCGTCTCGGGCATCGCGCGAAGAATTGCTGGACGATCGTACGTTCCAAAGTCTGACGGTCTCAAGACGACTTCTGACGAGCCAACAGGACAGCCGTCAACACCGCACAGATACGCCCACGATTTCGAACCCGCGAACACGAGGCAGGCGCTAAATGAGTTCGGCCCGCGCATCAATCAAGCGAAAACGCCTGATCGACTGAGCCGACCCAATGCGATCGCCAACCGTCCCATCGCAGCAACCGTTATGCCGCAGTTTTCAATGCGCCGAATATTATTCTCAACGATTGGTGGTTTTGGCGTCGCGCTTGCGACGATCGCGGTGGTCGTCACGCTGAACCGAACGCAGCCCTCGCCGCCCGAAACCTATAAGAGTGACGGTATCGCGGCTGCAAAATCGATCATTCCCGATCCGGCCGGGAAGGCCGAAATAAAAGCGGGCGCGACCGCCTCGGCGCCGCCGGCGCGCACCGCGCCTACCTCTGCGACTGCGTCGGCGTTCGTAGCGAGTTTGAGCAGCATTCCTGCGCCCGTCACAGTCGGGCGCCAGTCAGTGCCGCGGTTTCGCATCGATGATATTTCCGTGCCTGCTGGCTCGGCTGAAATTGCCCTGCCAATCGGGCTTGACGCCGGTGATGGCGCAGTGGACAACCTGCGGATCGTCGTGGCGGATATGCCGATCGGCATGAGTTTGAATCGCGGAGTTAGAGCGCGCGACAGCAGTTGGACACTTCGGCCGGAAGACTTGGATGGACTGCGATTGACGTTACCGGCGACCGCTACTAGTGCTCAGCTCACGGTCTCGCTGGTCGGCGATGGCATCCAGATTGCGCGTCTCAATCCAATGGTCTCAATTGACGTGCCAACGGACCTCAAACTATCGCGCGGCAAGAATGACACCGAGGAGAAAGCGCGCGGCCTATTCGAAAAGGGCGAGATTCGACTTGGAAGTGGCGACGTGATTGGAGCTCGGATGTTTTTCAAGAAGGCAGCCGATGCAGGTGATGCGCAGGCAGCAAATGCCATGGGTGCAACCTATGACCCAAATCTGTTCAGTTCAATGCAGGTACGGGGTATGCGACCGGACGTCGAGCTGGCAAGACAATGGTACCGGCGAGCGATGGATCTCGGTTCAAAGGATTCGCTCGATCGTCTCGATAAATTAAAGTCACGTTGAGTTGGAAGATCTTGAGGTAGTGCGATGATGAGAACACTATTTTTGACGATGACTTTGATCGCGGGCGCTGCGTTCGTGTCGGCGACGGGTGAAGCGCAGTCGCCACGAAAAGCTGCTACACAGCCGTTACCTAAATCTGTACTGGTCGGCGAAAGCCCATCGGTTCAGCGAATGAACGAGTGGACGGTCGGTTTGGCGGGCGGTCTGCTCGAGGGCACGTTCATCAGATTTGCCGCGGAAATAGCTAAGGTGCTCGATGACCCGCCCAATCTTCGGGTTTTGCCCGTCGTGTCATACGGTGCGGTTGGGAACGTCGAGGATCTTCTATATTTGAAGGGCGTCGACGTCGCTATTACGCAAGCCGATGTGCTCGAGCACTTCAAGCGGGATGGCAAGACGTCCAATATCGGCGACCGCGTTCAATACATCACGCGCTTTTTCCTCACAGAAGTGCATATTTACGCCCGACCCGAAATCAAGAAAATTGAAGATCTTGCCGGCAAGAAAGTCAGCTTCAATACGGTTGGGAGTGCGGCCAATCTGACCGGCGGTATCGTGTTCGACCGGCTGGGCGTAAAGGCCGAGCGCGTCTTCATCAACAACTCGATCGCACTGGAAAAAATGCGGACCGGCGAAATTGCAGCCGTTGTGCATGTCGTTGGAAAGCCGAATGAGCTATTCACGAAATTCAAACCCGAACCCGGATTTCATTTCTTGCCCATCGACTTCACGGAGAAGTTCAACGATTTCTATGTCCCGATCGAATTGACCAATGACGACTACCCTGCGCTGATCGCCAAGGGCGAAAAGATCGACTCGATTGGCGTCTCGACTGTGCTTGCAGTTTATAATTGGCCGAAAGAGAGCGATCGCTATCGGCGCGTGTCGCGGTTCATCGAACAGTTTTACGCCAAGTTTGAGCAGTTCCAGAAACCGCCTTTTCAGCCGAAATGGAAGGAAATCAACCTCGCCGCGTCAGTGCCAGGATGGAAACGCTACAGTGTAGCGGAAGAAATGTTACCTCGCTCCAACCCAGCTGAAGCGGCCTCGGTCAGTACCAGCACGACTGCCGCCGCGGATGCCGCTTCGAGGGAAAAATTCAACGCCCTTATCGAGCAGCAAGCGCAAAGTAGTGGGAAGGCCAAACTCTCGGATCAGGAGCGAGACAACCTGTTTCAGGCCTACCGCACCTGGGTTGAGAAGAAGAAGTAACGATACAAGCCAGCAAACCTGGATTGGATGTTGCGCGCGATCCCGACCGGGCTCGTGCGCCTTCCGATCGCGAATCGAACCCTCAGTAAACGACGCGAGTACCGGATTTCCCGGCGCCGCTCTCTCAAAGGAAACAAATATGTCGATCCATCGCCGTCACGTTCTTTCTGGTCTGATTGCTGCTCCAGCCGTTTTGACCTTTAGCCGCCCAGGCTCTGCGCAATCAGCGACGACGCTTAAGATTTCGCACCAGTTTCCCGGCGGAACGATCGAACAGGGCGATTTCCGCGATCGGTTGTGCCGAATTTTGGCGCGCGACGTAGAAAAGAAAACAGGCGGCAGTCTCAAATTCGAGATCTACGCGAACTCGTCTTTGATGAAAACGAACGCGCAATTCTCCGCGTTGCGAAAGGGTGCGCTCGACGTGTCGCTCTATCCGATCGCCTATGCGGGTGGTGAGTTGCACGCATGTAATCTCGGCCTGATGCCGTGCCTCGTCACGAGTTACGAGCAGGGCGCCAAATGGAAGACGGCAGCAGTTGGTAAGGCACTCAACAAGATCGTCGAAGACAAAGGTGTCAAGATCATCTCCTGGATCTGGCAGGCGGGTGGCATTGCTTCTCGCAAAGGCGTCGTCGCAGCGCCTGAAGACGTGAAGGGTGTCAAGATCCGCGGTGGTAGCCGCGAGATGGATCTGATGTTCACGGCAGCCGGTGCCCAGGTCTCAACGATGCCATCGAACGAAATCTATATCGGCATGCAAACCGGTTCGCTCGACTCAGCCGTCACATCGTCGACAAGTCTCATTTCCTTCCGTCTGGAAGAGCTTGCCAAATCGTTGACCGCGGCTCGCAAGGGCTCGTTCTGGTTCATGCTGGAACCGGTTTTGATGTCCAAATCGATCTTTGATGGTCTGAAGCCTGATCAGCAAAAGGCGATACTGGACGTGGGTGCCGAACTCGAGGCCTGGGGCATGGCCGAGGCCAAGAAGGACGATCAGGAAGTGGCGAAAGTTTATGCTGCCAAGGGTGTGCAAGTGACCGATCTCACGGCCGCGAACCTGGAAGCATGGCGTAAAATATCGGAAGATAGCGCCTGGAAGGATTTTGCCGCCAAGTCGACGGAAGCGGCTGATTTGCTGAAGCTCGCGCGAGCGGTGGTCTGACGTGGCAGGTGGATTGCAGCACGACGCCATTCTGGCGACCGATGTAAAGAGTGAAGCCTCGACGGCGACGGGCATTTCCGCCGCGGTCGAGGCGATCAATCATGTTATGTTCAATCTCTCGGCGATTGCACTCGTGGCCGCGGCATTGGTGTTGACTGGCGGCGTTGTCGGCGGTCACATAACAGGCCGATCGCTGGTCTGGCAGGATGAAGTAACGATCTTCCTGATCGCCGGCGCGATCTTCATGTCTGCCGCAACGGTGCAGGCGCGACGCGGCCACATTGGGATCGAAGTCCTTGACCCGATTTTGTCCGATGGGGTCAATCGGTTTCGGCGTGCGCTCGTCGATGCAATCGTGCTGGGCTTCTGCTTATTCTTTGCCTGGAAGGCTGGTGCATTGCTTTTTGAGGCGGTCCACGAAGGGCAGACCTCACACTCGGCCTGGGGTCCACCGTTGTGGATCCCTTATTCAGTGCTAACCGTCGGCATGGTCCTGCTTGCCGTGCAAGTGGCGTTACAGGTCGGCCAACGTTCGCTGATTACACTCGGCACCGTGGTTGCTGGTGTCGCGGCTTTCCTGCTTTGGAACCGTCCCGTCGCGCCCATCATAGCAGGCTTGCCGCAATGGCAGATTGGCGTGGCCTATTGCATCGTCACTCTGGTGTTCATGTTCTCGGGGATGCCGATCGCATTTGCCTTGGGCGTAGTGGCGCTGATATTCATGATGCTGTTCATGCCGGCCACCTCGGTCGACACGATTGCGCAAAATTTCTACGAGGAACTCGCGAACGTCATCATTCTCGCGATCCCGCTTTTCATTTTGAAAGGTGCGGCGATCGGCAGGTCCGACGCCGGCAAGGATCTTTATTCGGCACTGCACGCGTGGCTTTATAAAATCCCTGGCGGACTAGGCGTCGCCAATACCATCGCTTGCGGTCTGTTCGCAGCGATGGCTGGCTCGTCACCCGCCACCTGCTCGGCCATTGGGTCGGCCGGTATTCCCGAGATGCGCCGACGCGGCTATTCGGGCGGATTTGCTGCCGGCATCATCGCCGCTGGTGGAACGCTGGGTATCCTCCTGCCGCCCTCGGTCACGATGCTGTTATACGCGGTTGCCGCCGAGGTCTCTCTCGGCAAACTGTTCTTGGCCGGCATCGGCCCAGGTCTGCTTCTCATTACGATGTTCGCGACCTATTCGGTCTTTCGCTATCGCAAAGAGTACCGGATTGCTCAAGCGACGGCGTCTGAGACGGGCATCAAATCAGCGCTGCTGACTGAGGAGCATTTCACTACCGGCCAGAAATTCCGCATGATTTTGTGGGTTGCGCCCTTCGTGACGATTCTCGCGGGCGTCATGGTCGTGCTCTACGCGGGTTGGGCCTCGCCGTCGGAAACGGCCGGGGTTGGCGCGGTTCTCGCGCTGGTCGTCATCGGGGCGATGTACGGCATTTGGCGACCATCTAAGATCTTGCCGATCGTCAGCGGAACGCTGCGTGAATCGACCATGCTGCTCATGATCATCGGCATGTCACTGCTGTACGCGAATGTGATGAGTTATCTTCACATCAGTCAGGCGACCGCGGCTTGGGTCATCGGCCTGGGGCTATCGAAATGGGTGCTGCTCGCCGCGATTTTGGGCTTCGTTATCGTCCTCGGTTTCTTCTTGCCACCGGTCTCGATAATTTTGATGACGGCGCCGATCGTGTTGCCGCCGCTGAAGGCTGCAGGCTTTGATCTGATCTGGTTTGGCGTAGTGATGACCATCGTAATGGAGATGGGCTTGATCCATCCGCCGGTCGGTCTGAACATCTTCGTTATCAAGAACATTGCGCCCGATATCCCCCTGTCCGACATTATCTGGGGGACCTTGCCGTTCCTGCTTCTGATGTTGGTGGCAGTGATTTTGTGCTGTTTGTTCCCGGGCATCGCCACTTGGCTGCCATCGGTGCTGATCAAATAGTAGCCCGTAACAGGATTGCTTAAGAGATGCGGCGCGGTCGTCAAGATCGCGCCGTTATTGTCATCAGGCAATTCGATCATGCAGCCTGCGATCAAAATACAAAAGGATGGTGCTGACGGTCGCGGCAAACACGACCAGCAGCAAGGTCAACGCCATGATCAGATCGATGTTGTGGAGGCCGATCGCATTCATCAGCAGGAAGCCGAGCCCTCGCTGCGAAGCAAACATTTCACCGAGCAGCGTACCGACAAGGGTGAGTGAAAAGCCGACGCGCAAACCTGTAAAGATTTCCGGCAGGGCGGCCGGCAACAAGATCGAGCGTACCATCTCTGCACTGCCCAAGTTCATAACGCGTCCGGTTTTGATGAGCACGGGGCGCACATTTCGCACGGCATTGATCGTGAATATGGCGATCGGGATAACGCCATGAATCGCGCCGAAAGCGACTTTAGCCGACATGCCTAACCCGAACATGAGCAGTAAAATCGGGTAAAGCGTGATTTTTGGTATCGAGTAGATGGCGACGAGCATCGGCTCGAACACGTCGCTCGCAAAACTGTTGTAGCCGAGTATAAAACCGATCGTCAGACCGGCTGCGATGGCGAGCAATAGGGCGAGAGCAAAGGCCGTCATGGTTTCGAGCATATGCGGCCAGATCATATCGCCAACGAGTAGCGATCCAGCGTAGCGCAGTGTTTGTGCTGGCGAACGCAGCGCCGTATCACCGACCGCCAAGAATAAGAGCTGCCAGGCTGCGAGCATCAGAAAGGTGAGCAGCAATGCGTTGCGGGCCGCGCGCGACGTGGATTTCATCGCTGACCCCGGCGACGCAACAGCCGCCGTTCCCAAAGGGATAACGCGGTGTTCAAGCTTAGCGATACGAACAGGATCAGCAAGATCAGCGGGTACATCGTGGCATTGTCGAAGTTGTTGTAGGCAAAGCTGATCTCGTAACCCATGCCGCCACGCGACATGATGAATTCCGCGCCGATGATGCCGATCAGAGAGTAGGCAACGGCGAGTTTCACACCGGTCAGTACGTACGGAGCGGCGGACGGCAGCATGATCTTCAGCGCGGTTTCGGTGCCGCCCATTTGGTTCACCCGTGCTGTCTTCAGCAACACACGGGGCACGCGGTCGAGTCCGTTCAACGTGTTGACGATCACCGCGACAACGGCAAGCATGAACCCCAACAGAATCTGTGGCGTATCACCCAGCCCAAACAAGACGATCAGTAGCGGATAGAACGCGAAAACCGGGATCGCATAGTAAGTTGCAAAGAGCGGATCGAGCACATCGCGTGCCACGCGAAACCGGAAGAGTATGATCGCCGACGCGATGCCGACGACGAGCGCGAGAACAAGTGCGATGCCAGCGTTCGAAAGCGTCTGGACGATGGCTGCATTGAGTTTGCCGGACCCGATCATGCGGCCCAAATCCATGACCATGCGATGCGGCGGCTGCATCGTGATGCGATCAATTTTTCCGGTCAGACACAGAATTTCGAATAGCGCCACAATACCGGCAAGGATCGCGATGCGATAAAGTGCGGCGCGGCTCATGCGACCCGGGCCTTGCCGATCGACTTCATCGATTCCTCACGCAGTGAACGCCAGAGCCGTGCGGTGATCTCGCCAAATCGGACATCTTCGACGATGCGGCTGTCGCGATCGCGCGGCCAGTTGGTCTCGATGATTTCCAGGAGCCGGCCGGGTCTCGCCGACATCACGCCAATGCGGTCCGCCAGCATCGTGGCTTCGTCAAGCGCATGCGTGATGAGGAATACCGTCGCACCGGTATGCCGCCAGAGTTTGAGAAGTTCTTCGCCCATCAACAAGCGGGTTTGTTGATCGAGTGCCCCGAATGGTTCGTCAAGCAGTACCAAACGCGGTTGCGTCACCAGCGTGCGCGCGATGCATACGCGCTGGCGCATGCCACCCGACAATTGCGCTGGATAGCTCTCGGCGAAGGCTTCCAGTCCCATCATTTGCAGAGCCTTTGCCACGCGGTCCGCGCACTCCGCACGGCTCAGTTTCGCGCGCCGTAGGCCGAACCCGATGTTGTCGCGAACTGTCATCCAGGGAAAGCAGGCATCCTCCTGAAACACGACGCCGACGCCGTCCGGGATTCGACCGCTAATTGGAACGCCTTCGAACTCGACGCTGCCGCGCGTCGCCTCGGTCAGGCCGGCGATCAGTTCCAGCATTGTCGACTTGCCGCAACCCGAGGGTCCGACGACCGCGAAGAACTCGCCCTTGTGCAAGTCCAGATCAATCGGGCCAACCGCGTGGATGGTCTCGCGGCTGTCGGCCCGGGCGAATGTTTTTTCCGCTGCTCGTAACGTTACGTGAGCCGCAGAAGTCATTGCAGTGCCTTGAGATCGTCGGGCAGGAATCGTGTATCGATCATGCTTTTGGCGTCGATGTCGCCGCTGATCGCACCGACGCTTTTTTGCACCTCGATGGTTCGCTTCAGGCCCTCCATGTGGATTGCACCCGCGCCCCAATAGGGAACGCCATTAGTTTTGCTTGTTGTCAGGTTGGCGACCGCGGCACGCGCAATGGCCGGCTCGATGTTGTAAGCTTTGGCGACGATATCGCCGGCTTCATCGGGATTCTTGATCATGAAATCGACGGCCTTCCGGCGCGCACGGATGACGGCGCGAATGAAGTCGCCTTTGGTTTCGGCTTGCGCTGACACTGCAACGCCGACGACGTTTGCCAACGGTGGAAGCATTTCGCTCGCCTTGGCGATGGCGCGATACTTGTCCTTGAATTTTGACCATAGCGGCTCCGGTATCGGTGCCGCATCGACGAGCCCGGCATCAAGTGCTGCCACGCCTTCTCCAAAGCCGCCGGTTTTGACTAGCTCCGCATCCTCGGTTTTCAGTCCGCCGGACTGAAGCACGAGTGTCGCCAAGGCCTGACTAGTGGAGCGCGGGTTGGTGTAGGCGATCTTCTTGCCCTTCAGGTCCTTTACGTTTTGAATCGGCGAATCTGGCTTCACCGCCCAGACGAACTCTGCAACGGTGCTCACGTTATCGCTGATGATCTTGATATCTGCGCCTTGCTGGATCGCAGCCACCACGACGTTGGGGCTGACTTCGCCGTAGGGGACGTTGCCGGCAAGCATGTTGCGCAATGTCGTACCGCCGCCCGCCGACGTGATGATGCCGGTGACGTTGGCGCCCTCGTCCTTGAAATAGCCTTTCGCCATCGCAACTGCGAACGGCATGCCGTTGGCCGACACACCATAGTTGCTAACGACGATCTCCTCGGCCACCACCGCGGTTGTCGAAACAACGGCGCTCGCGAGGCATGCACAAAAAAATCCAAAGCGAAAAGTTGCCATTGTTTTCTCCCGCAAAGCCGTAGATTGGAAAACGTTATTGCAGCATGAGCGGGCAAAACCCGCCATCGAATTCGAGACAGCGCGCGCATATGTGAGCAGCGCGCAGCTCGCTATCGACGCCGACATCGTCGATTGGGCAAGGCAGAATGCAACATACGAGGGCGTTCGCACCTCGACGCCCGAGACGTAGCGACCAGGCTCGAGATGCAAACACACGCTCAATCAAAAAACCCATCGGTCGGACGGTCGCCGTTGATGGTGCAGCGGCGCATCTTGCGGCGATCATGATCCACGTCAAAACCGGTGGCACGGTGCATTGTGCAACGGTTATCCCATACGATGCATTCGCCGGGGGTCCACTTGTGGGTGTAGACGAGGTGAGCCGGAGTCGCGGCCATGTTGAGCTCTTCGATCAGCGCACGGCCCTCTTCATAAGGCATGCCCTCGACAAACTCGGCGTGGTCGCCAAGGAAAATACCGAGCCGCTTGGTTTCGGGATGCATGCGCACGATCGGCTGCGCAATGGGTGGTACTTTGGCCTTCTGCTCCGGCGTCATCGGCTCATGGCCATGCCGCCGTGTGCGCGAGAAGTCGAGATTATGCACGGCCTTCTTGCCGCGAATGCGCGCCTTCCATTCCGGCGACAAATTCTCGTAGGCCGAATACATGTCGCAGAACTGGGTTTCGCCGCCGACCTTGGGGCAAATCTCCGAGTACATCATCGTGGCGAGGCCACTGCGTTCGCGCCATGAGCCATCGGTGTGCCAGTAGAGCGTTCCCTTATCGGGATGGCGGCCGTTGGGGCGGCCCTTCGCGTCGAGGTTCGATAGCAGGTAGATCTCGGGGTGCCCGTAGCCGTGATATTGCTGCATTGGGTGAATTTGTACTTCGCCGAACCGGCGCGCGAAGGCGACCTGGGTCGCGGGTGGCAGATCGACATTGCGGAACAGAATCATCTCGTACTGAAGAAACGCCTCGTGGATCTTGGCGAAGGTCTTTTCCTCAACCGCTTGCGCTAGCGTGATGCCAGTTATCTCGCATCCGAAAGTCGGGTGCAGAGGTTTCACCTGAAACGGCCAGTCCGCGTGTTTCGAGGCTGCCTGTGCGATGGGCTGGGACATGGGTCTTCCTCCGCGTTTGTTTGGGGCAGAGTATTCGCCACTTGGAGTGTGATCGGCAAGCCTTACATGAATGCGAAAAATCGGGGACAGCAAGCCGATTTGTGCGCAGGCACAGGTGCGAACTGATAGTCAGCCGCGCGATACCGGCGGTGTGCCGTGCGTGTGAAAACTCTCGATCGTCCTCAGCCCCCAAGCTTGGCCCTTCTTGCGCTCTTCCTCCGTCCAAGTAACCGGTTGCCAATCGGGCGCCAGGATAAGACGCGCGCCAGCATTGGCGATCTCGACGCGATTGCCGGCCGGCTCATAGACATAAAGGAAGAACGTTTGTTGGATGGCGTGTTTGTGCGGACCGGTCTCGATGTGCACGCCTGCTTCGAGAAATATGTCTGCTGCCTGCAGGATGTGCTCGCGTTGGTCGACCGCGTACGTGACGTGATGAAAACGTCCGCGTCCGCCGCTGGCGTCCCGCGCGTAGGCGACATCATAACTCTTGTTGTTGACCGTGAACCAGCACGCACCGACAGAGCCCGAGTCCAGAATGATTTGTTCGGTCACGCGACAGCCGAGTGCTTGCGGCAGGAAATCCCGAATTGCGCCAACATCGTTTGCCAGCAGATTGAAGTGGTCGAGCCGGCGGGTCGCAACGCCACGTGGGACATAGCGCTGAGCTTGGTTTTTCAGTGCGGGTATCAGATGCGGTGGTGGCTCGTAGCGCCGGGTTTCGTAGTAGATCTCGAAAACGTGGTCATCGGGGTCCCGGAACTGGTAGGCGGGCCCGTGACCCAGATCCCCATCGCTCCAGCCGATGCCGGCGCCAAGGCGTTCGATTGCGGCGACGCGCCTGGCGAGCGCCGCGGCACTAACGCAGCGATACCCGCAGTGGCGCATGCCGGTGGTATTCGACGCGGTTAGCTTGAGCGTGTGGAATTCATAGTCGTCGAACGCGCGCAAGTAGATGCTGTCGCCCTCTCGGCCACTTTCGGTGAGTCCGAAAACATTGGTGAAAAAATCGAGGCTGGCCTCCGGTTTGTTGGTGAGCAACTCGACGTGGCCAAGGTGAGCAACATCGTAAATCGGTTCGGAGGTCATTGCGCGGCCCTAGGACTGTGGTTCGTCGATATAGCGTAGTCCCGCTTGAGCGAGCGGTTCGCGCATGCCGTACAAATCGAGACCGATTTCGCCGGCGGCCAAACGGGCGCGTTTGCCGGTTTCAGCGTCTTCGCGCTTGCGTGCGGCGCTGGCGACTTCGCTCGCTCGCAAACGCGGCACGACCACCACGCCGTCGTCATCGGCGACAATCACGTCCCCAGGATTAACCAGTGCACCCGCACATACAACCTGAATGTTGACAGAGCCGAGCGTGGATTTGACCGTGCCCTTCGCTGAGATCGCGCGCGACCAAACCGGAAACTTCATCTCGGTCAGCGTTCGCACATCACGGCAACCGGCATCAATTATAAGTGCCACGCCGCCGCGCGCTTGCAGGGATGCTGCGAGCAGATCGCCGAACATGCCGTCGGTATTGTCGGCGGAAAGTGCCACGACCAAAACGTCCCCGGGCTTTATCTGTTCGATCGCCACGTGCAGCATCCAGTTGTCGCCGGGATGGGCCAGGGCCGTGACGGCGCTACCGGCGATCTGGGCGCCCGGGAAGATCGGCCGCATGTAGGTCTTCATCAAGCCAAGACGGCCCATTGCTTCGTGCACGGTCGCGACGCCAAACCCATTCAAGACGGCGATCATATCAGCGCTGGCACGTTGAACATTCCGATAGACCACCCCGTTCATGCCAGCACCTCCAACGCTTCCGGAAACAGCCGGTGATAAGCTTCCCCATAGGTCATCGGCTTCCCCGAATTGCGCCCGCCCTGCATACCGCGATTGAGAGCGACGCGCTCGTAATAAGCCCACAAGTGCTTTTGGGCAGCGAGGATCTCGAATGCCTTGCGCTTCGTTTGCCAAACTTCATCAATGTTGAGGATCACGTTCGGCTTGAAATTGCACTGTTCGGGCTGGTGCGGCTCGAAAAGGAAAACGGGCGGCGCCGCATAACTTCGGGTTGGATCCGGCTTATGGCCCGCCGCCTGCGCGATGATGCGGGCTTCCTGGGCGAACCGCGCCGCCTCCGGATGATCGACATTGTAAGGATCCTCGAGTGCATGCGTGAGCACGAACGACGGGTTTAGTTCATGGAACACGTCGATGGTGCGGTCGAGCATCGCGGGCGTCGTGCGTAGCGGATAATCGCCGGCATCGAAAAACTCGATCTCGGCGCCAAGTACGCTGGCTGCTGCTTCCGCTTCCTCGCGCCGCTGGGCCTTGACGTCGGCCATTTTGATGCCAGCCTTTTTCCAGGCGAATTGGCTTTCACCTCGTTCGCCGTAGGACAGGCAAAGGATTTTGACGCGATGGCCGCGCTTGGCATGCAGAGCGATTGCGCCGCCGGCTCGCCACACGAAATCGCCGGGATGGGCTGATATAATGAGACCGCACTTGGTAGTGTTGGTCATGGGGGGCCTCAACGCTGCTGAAATTGGCCTTTGCGGCTTGCATGCATCACAATCGCCCGGACAATATCACTTTGCAATCTTGTCATATGGAGGCCCTGGTGTCCGAGCAACCTCTTACGATCGCGATCGGAAACTATGGTGTGACGGCGGCGCTGAAGCAGGGGCTGGTTGACACCGGGCGGCTCGATCTCGCGTTCGTCGATATCGATCCGATCAACAGAGCCATGCGGCGCATGGTACGCGACCTCGAGTTCGACATCTGCGAAATGGCGATCACGACCTATCTGTGCGCCAAGGATCGGGGTGTGCCGGTGACCGCAATTCCGGTATTCGTGACGCGTAATTTCCATCATTGGGCAGCGTTCACAATGGTTCAATCCGGCATCAGATCGCCGAAGGATCTCGAAGGCCAGCGCGTTGCGATCAATCGCGGTTACACGGTTACGACCGGCGTTTGGGTGCGCGGCATATGGCAAACCGACTATGGCGTCGATCTCGACCGTATCATCTGGGTCCCGACCGATGACGAGCACGTCGAAGGCTATGGATACCCAGCGAATGTCGATCTATCATGCCGTGGCAAGTCTGCTGCTGACTTGCTCCTCAACGGTGATTGCGCTGCCGCGATTGGCGACGTCAAAGCCACCTCGCCAGATGTTCATCCTCTGATCCATGACGCCCGCAAAGCCGGCTTTGATTACTACCGCCGAACCAGCATCTATCCGATCAATCACACGTTGGTTATTCGCGACTCTGTGCTCAGGCATCACCCCTGGGTGGCAGCGGCCCTGTTCGCAGCATTTCAGCGCTCCAAGCAGGCTTATTACGCGCACCTGAATTCCAGCGAACCACAAACAGCCGCCGACATGGCTGTGCGAGAAATTCGCGATGTTTTAGCCATCGAGCCATTTGCCTTTGGTGTCGAACCCAATCGGCCGGCGCTGGATGCAATCGCCCAGTTTGCCGCTAACCAGAAGATCACTTATCAACTCCTGCCGGTCGAGACATTGTTGGCCGATCTTAGTTGAATGCTCCGGCTCTGGTGTCTTGGCCCAAGTATGCTATCGATGTGCGAGGCGCGAAAACAAAAAATAACCGCCCCAGGGCGGTGGAGGAACGTTTGGCATCGGTTGAACTGCGCGGGCTCAGCAAAGCCTACGGCTCGCAAATGGCCGTCAATAACATCTCACTGCACATCGATCACGGCCTCCTCGTTTGCCTGCTCGGACCATCCGGCTGCGGCAAAACGACGACATTGCGTTTGATCGCGGGCTTCATCGAGCCGACCGATGGCGAGATCCGCGTTGGCGAGAGGGTGGTATCGGCGGCCGGCCGCACCGTGCCGCCGGAGCGGCGAAACATGTCCATGATTTTTCAGAGCTACGCACTTTGGCCGCACATGACGGTCCGCGAAAACGTCGCCTATGGCTTGACCTTGCGCAAGCTTGATCGGGAAACGATCGCAAAGAAGGTGGACGGTATTCTCGCGACTACTAAACTCACGGTGCTGGCTGAGCGATATCCGGCAGAGCTTTCAGGCGGGCAGCAGCAGCGCGTATCCCTCGCCCGCGCGCTGGTCGTCGAGCCAGAAACGCTGCTACTTGATGAGCCACTGTCCAACCTCGATGCCAATCTGCGCGAGGAAATGCGCGATGAGGTCCGCCGCCTGCACGACACGTACCGATATACAACGGTTTACGTCACTCACGATCAGTCCGAAGCGATGGCGACGGCCGATCTGATTGCGGTGATGAATGGCGGCATCATCGAACAGGCAGGCAGCCCGGACGAAGTCTATGACCGACCGGCCTCCGAGTTCGTGGCGCGCTTCATTGGCAACAGCAACATTCTGCGTGGCAAGGTGCTTGATGCCAGTCACGTATCGGTGGCGGGCGTAACCTTGTTCGGCCAAGGCGATGCACTGCGCGGCAACGATACCGCGTCGATTGCCATTCGCCAGCACGAGGTGGAACTTGCTTCAGCTAGTGGCGAGCTCGGGCCCAACGAGCTTAGCGGACGCGTCGTGCGCTCTGTGTTTCTCGGCGTTACCCGCGACTATGTTGTTGAGATCGCGGATGGCACCCAGGTGAAAGTGTCGTCGCCGCCCCGGTTGCTGTTCGAGCCCGGGGCCGACGTAAAGCTTCGGTTGCCGTCTGCGCGCTGTCGGCTACTATCGCGCTAGAATTACCTGGCCGGAAGGTGGCGCAAGAACACCCGTTAGATCTGGAGGACGCACATATGAAACTGAGCACACCGTCTCGGCGCGCCGTCGTCAAAGGCTTGGCTGCAGCCGGACTGGCGACCGGCGCAGGTCATCAGGCGTCAGCGGCGTTGCCTGCTGCCTCGCCCGTGACACCCGAACTGATTGCAGCAGCGCAAAAAGAGGGCAAAGTCGTCTGGTACACGGCGGTCGATTTGCCGGTCGCCGAGAAGGTCGCCAAAGCATTCGAGGCGAAGTACCCCGGCATCGCGATGCGCGTCGAGCGCACCGGTGGCGAACGCATTTTTCAGCGCATCGCCCAGGAGCAGGCCTCGAAGATCAACGCCGTCGATGTCGTCAATAGCTCCGATGCCGCGCACTTCATCGTATGGAAGCGCGATGGGCTGTTGGCGCCCTACGTACCGGAGGATGTCGCCAAGTTCTATCCCGACGAGCACCGTGATCCGGACGGCATGTTTGCGAGCTGGCGGATATGGCTATGCCCGATCGGGTATAACACCAAACTCGTCAAGCCCGAGGACGCGCCGAAGAGCTACGCCGATCTGCTCGATCCGAAGTGGGTCGGTAAAATGGTCAAGGCGCATCCAGGTTACTCGGGAAGCATCATGACGTCGACGTTTCAAATGGCTCGAGACCTCGGCTGGGAGTACCTCGAAAAACTTTCGAAGCAGAAGATCATGCAAGTGCAGTCGGCCGCCGACCCGCCCAAGAAACTCGCACTCGGCGAACGCGCGATCATGGTCGACGGCAACGACTATCTGCTCATCCAGATGAAGGAAAAGGGTGAGCCGGTCGAAATCGTGTACGCAACGGAAGGGACACCGTTGATCGTCGGGCCATCGGGTGTACTTAAAAACGCGCCGAACCCGAATGCTGCTCGTCTCCTGCAGAGCTATATGTTTTCACTCGAAGGCCAGCAGTTGATCGTTGATCAGGGTGGGTTGAAGTCGGCCCATTCCGGCGTCAAGGAACCGGCTACCCGCACCCCGCTTTCGAAAATCAAGACCATGAAGGATGATCCAGCGGCCGTGGAAAAGCAGGCCGACGAGATCAAGGCGAAGTACGCGAAATACTTCAAGGTCTAGGTTCGCGCAACCTCGTTAGAAGGTACCGGAGAGAGCCGTGACGACCCGCCCAAACCGTCGCAAAATCATCATTGGCGCCGGCGCTTTGCTGAGCGCTGGTTCGACGCGCGTGCTGTCGGCGGCACCGCCTGCGGTTGGCATTTCGGCGGCGCTGGTTGAAGCCGCTCGAAAGGAAACCAAGGTTAATTGGTACACGGCGATGGATCTTGTCGTCGCCGAAAAGTGGGCAAAGGTTTTCGAAGCAAAATTTCCAGGCGTTGCCGTTCGCGTTGAGCGCTCCGGCAGCGAGCGGCTGTTCCAACGCATCGGGCAGGAGATGGCATCGGGTATCCGAAACGTAGATATCGTCAACACGGCCGATGCTGCGCACGTATTGCCCTGGAAGCGCAACGGTTGGCTTGCCGCATTCGTGCCGGAGGAGGTCGCGGCGCACTATCCCGCAAACTACCGCGATCCCGATGGGTTCGCCGTGACCGTCCGCCTCTACCTCAGCGTGATCGGCGTCAATACCAAGCTCGTCGCACCAGCCGACATGCCGAAGAGCTTCGTCGATCTGCTGGAGCCGAAGTGGGTCGGCAAGCTGGTCAAAGGCCATCCCGGCTATTCCGGCACGATTATGTCGGCGACCTATCAGATGGTGCAGGTGCTCGGCTGGGGTTACTTCGAGAAACTCGCCAAACGGCGTGTGATGCAAGTCCAATCATCGGTCGATCCGCCCAAAAAAATTGCGCTGGGCGAACGTGCGGTAATGATCGATGGCGGCGACTATAATGTCGTGCAGCACAAGGAGCAGGGCGCACCCGTCGAGGTCGTGTATGCGACTGAAGGCACGCCCTCGATCACCAGTCCAAACTGCATTTTTGCCGGCGCCGTCAATCCCAACGCAGCGCGGCTGATGCAATGCTGGATGACGTCGGCCGAGGGTCAGCAATCCCTGGTCGATATCTCCGGCCAATATCCGATCCATGCACTCGTCAAAGCCAAGGCTGGCCGCAAACCTCTATCCGAGATCAAGTTGATGACCGAGAACCCAGCCGGAATCGACGCCGAAGCGGAAGCGATCACCGCCCGCTACACAGCGTTGTTCCGGGTATGAGCCTCGCCTCCGCGAAAACACAGCCTGGTATTGCTCCTGCACCTCGATCGCGTAGGTTGGATCTGTCGGCGCCGCTGGCGATTATTTTTGCACTGACGCTGTGCGTTCTCGTTCTCCTACCGATGACATGGCTCGTCATTTATGCGCTGAGCGATGCCAAGGGCGCGCCGACGTTTGGCAATTTCGCCCGGCTGTTCACGGATCCTGTGTTTGTCGATCCGCTACTAACGTCCTTGGGTATTGCATCGAGCGTCGGCGTCGCCTGCTGTGTGATTGCAGCGCCGATGGCATGGCTCGTCGCCCGCACCGACATGCCGTTCGCCTCGACCGTCCGCTTGATCGTGACCGCCTCATTCGTGACGCCGCCGTTCCTGGGCGCCATTGCCTGGGAGTTGCTGGCGGCTCCCAACAGTGGATTGTTAAACCAGCTTTATCGAAGTTGGATCGGAGATGCCGCCGCCGACCCGCTGTTCGATATCTACACCGTCACTGGGCTGGTTTTCGTTATCACCTGCTACACCTTCCCTTATGTTTTCGTGCTGGTGGCGAACGCCCTCGAACGCGTACCGGGAGACCTCGAAGACGCAGCCTCGATGCTCGGCTCATCGAAGTGGACGACGGCGCGGCGCATTACCGTTCCGCTAGTCATGCCGGCATTGCTTGCTGGCCTGCTCGTTGCGTTTCTCCAAGCGATCACGCTCTTCGGATCGCCCGCGATTTTGGCGTTGCCCGCAGGTTTCCACACCATCACGACAAAGATTTGGAGCTTGTTCCAGTATCCGCCAAAGCCAGAGCTTGCTGCTGCAGCATCGCTACCCCTGTTGTTGCTAACTGTCGGCTTGCTGCGGGCTCAAGCTGTAATCCTGGGTCGCCGGTCGTATGCCATCGTTGGCGGCAAATCTGCTGCTCCTCGCCTGATCCCTCTGAACCACCTGCGCTGGCCCGCCGCAGCGTTTTGTTTTGCGCTTCTAGCACTGCCGGTGTTCCTGCCTTACGGCGCACTGCTGAATGCCGCGTTCTCCAAAATACCTTCGCAGCCGGTGACCTTCGAGACTTTGACGTTGCACAACTTCAACTTTGTATTCTTCGAATTGTCGGCAACGAAACTCGCGTTGAAGAACACGTTGTTGCTGGCGGTTTTGGCGGCCACTGTCGGCAGTCTGCTCGCGCTGGTGATCGCCTACATGACGAGCCGTAAGGCCGTGCCGGGGCATCGCCTGCTGGGGTTCCTCGCGACCGCCCCGATCGCCATCCCCGGCATCGTACTCGGTGTCGGGTTGTTTCTCAGCTACACGCGGCCGCCGTTCGTGCTTTACGGCACGCTGTGGATTTTACTCGTCGCCTACGTGACGATAGAACTGCCATCGGCTTATCAGCAGATGCGTTCGGCCTTCCATGCGGTCAACCCAGAGCTCGAGGAAGCGAGCCGCATTCTGGGCGCAACGCGTCTGCAAGTGCTCAGCCACATCACCGGGCCGCTGCTGCGCACGAGCCTGCTTGCGACGTGGTGTTTTACGTTCGTTGCGGTGGTGCGCGAACTGTCCGCCGCAATCATACTATTCACGTCGGAGACCAAGGTCGTATCGGTGTTGATCTTCGACCTTAAGGAGAGCGGAGATCTTGCCGCCATAGCCGTACTCGGACTGTCGATGTTGGTGCTTACAGCAGGCGTCGTCTATCTGGCCAATCGCCTGGTCGGCGGCACGCCCGGCACGCGGTTGAGGAACAATTGAGATGGCCGGCGAAGCACTCCCTGCAACGGCGGTTGCCGAGCATTTAGCTGATCGCATCGTCGCGCTGCAAGGCACCAGGATGCCCGATGCCGTAAACGAGCTTGCCGAGCGCCTGCTGATCGACGTGATCGGATTATGCCTCGTCGCACGGAAGACTGATTACGTCGCAGCATCTCTTGCGGCGTGGGGCGATCCAGGACGTGCAACGATTATTGGGCACGCAGGCGGCCACTCGGCGGCGAGCGCAGCTTTTGTCAACGGCACAGCCGCCCATGGTGAGGATTTCGACGATACGTTCGAGGGTGGCCCCGTGCATGCCGGTGCCGTCATCATCCCGGCAGTATTGGCCGTAGCCGAGGACAAAGGCCGATCCGGACAAGATGTCCTGCGCGGCATCGCGGTCGGCGTCGAGACCATCTGCCGCCTCGGCCTCGTGATCCCAAAAGCGGTGCACAAAGCCGGCTTTCACCCCACTGCCGTATTTGGAACCATGGCGGCAGCGGCAGCGGTGGCAGCTACCCTCGGCGCTGATCGCCGCCAGACGGTCGACAGCCTTGGCATAGCCGGTAGCATGGCCGGCGGCATCATCGAGTATCTCGCGGAAGGCACCTGGACCAAGCGCATGCACCCCGGTTGGGCGGCGCAATCCGGCTTGCGCGCGGCCTATCTCGGGACGAGCGGATTTGCCGGACCGCGCACAGTTTTCGAAGGTGTGCACGGATTGTTCAACGGCTTCGCCAATCGCCGGGATGGCGACTGGGGTAAGTTGCTCGACGGCTTCGGCATCACATGGGTGACGCCGGATCTAGCGTTCAAGCCGTATCCTTGCGGAACGATGACGCATCCCTACATCGATTGCGCGATCCGTCTGCGCGCCAAAGGCATCGACCTCGACAACGTGACCGCAATCACCTGCGAGGCGGCTGAGGGCACGCTGCATCGCCTATGGGAACCACTTGGTCTCAAACAGACCCCCTCAAACGGATACGCCGCGAAGTTCTCGCAACCGTACTGCATCGCAGCGGCTTTGGTTCACGGAGATATTGGGCTGGGCCACTTCACTGACGCGGCAGTACGCGATGCCAAGGTGCAAGCCGTTGCTGCAAAAATTCGTTACGTGATCGATCCTGACAACCCATATCCTCATGGCTACACCGGACATGTACGCCTGACTCTCACCGATGGCCGGGAGCTCGAGGAACGCCAACCGCATCTGCGCGGCGGCCGCCACGAAGCGCTGTCCCGCGCCGACATCGAGACCAAGTTTCGCACCAACGCCCGGTTTGGCGGCTGGGACGACGCGGCGGTCGCGCGCGGTTTGTCAGCGACGCATCGCTGCTTCGAACGCGCGTTAAACTTTTCATCCTTTCGCACTTGAGGACAGCCGATGACCAACAGTCAGACACTAGCCGGCAAGGTCGCCGTTATCACGGGCGCGGGGCGCAACATCGGTCGCGCGATTGCTATTATGCTGGCAGCGGATGGAGCGTCGATTATTGTCAATGCGCGCAGTAACAAGGCTGAAGCGGATGAAGTCGTGTCGACGATCACGGCGGCGGGTGGCAAAGCGGTAGCGGTGCTAGGCGATGTTGCCGATCCGGCAACGGCTGATCGCCTAGCGGACGCCGCAATCAGACAGTTCGGCCGCGTCGATATTCTCGTCAATAATGCAGCGATCCGCCGCGAGGCCACCTTGGAAGAACTCACCCTCGCCGCCTGGCGCGAAGTAATGGCATCAACCATCGATGCGAGCTTCCTCGGCGCCAAGGCCGTCGCTCCTCATATGAAGAAAGCGGGTGGTGGCAGCATCATCAACATTGGCGGCTTGAGCGCACACACCGGCGCCAAGGGCCGCGCGCATGTGATCACTGCCAAGGCCGGTATGATTGGATTGACCCGTGCGCTGGCCGCCGACCTTGCCGGTGATGGCATTACCGTCAACTGCGTCGTTCCCGGCCTGATCGACACGTCGCGTGATGCAAGCGTCGCGCTGCCATCGCATCACCAGGTCAGCCGCACCTTGGTCGGGCGCTTGGGCAAGCCCGAGGAAATCGCTGGCGCCGTCGCCTATTTGGTTGGCCCGGCCGGTCGCTATGTGACGGGGCAAACCCTGCACGTGAATGGCGGCGCTTATTTGGGGTAGTGGGTTCGCAAATTCTAGATGCAGCGTAAATTCAAACTCGGAATCGAATATGTTCACTTACCCGACCGAGCGGCGGCTGTTACAAATAGTCATAACCGTGCTTGCGCTGGTCCCGATCGCGGCGGGTTTGGCCGGGGTGATTAATGGGCCAGATTTGATCGCACCGCGCAATTCCTACCCCATCGATGTCGATAGCCACGCCCGGTATCTGTCGGGTCTCCTGCTGGCGATTGGATTGGCATTTTGGAGCGCGGTGCGGATCATCGAAATGCAAAGCGATCGGATCCAACT
>JANLXZ010000304.1:0-7643 GCA_031365375.1 Hyphomicrobiaceae bacterium
CTTGCGCCATAGCGGCCGTGCAAGACATCAAAATCCCGGCGAGTGCAGCAACGCGCAGCATGGCGACCTCACATTTGGAAGACAAACGGATTTCACGGATTGCCGCTTGAAATACAGCTCAATCAATAGCGATTGCCCGGCGTCGCGGCCAGCTAAAGTACACAGAAACGCTGACGTTGATCAAGCAGCCGGGTATCGCCCGGCCACCTCCCCACGTGTTATCCGCGGGCTTGTTCCGAGGACCCAGGGATCGGCAGAATCAGCGGTCTGAACTTGCTGCGCGGTGGGTCCCATGGACAAGCCCTGGGGTGACACTTTGGGGTAGGTTATGGCCCGGATCAGGGGTTTGTTTTAAGCCCGCCTGCCTCCACCCGCGTTCCCGCCAAGCGCGGCCTCGATCATGAGGCGGGCACGCGACATCATTTCCGCGCGCGAACCGGGATCTTTACCCGTCGCGGAGAAAAAGTGGCCGCCAGAAACTGGGAACGATCCCGGATAAGCCCGCACGCAACACCGAAGGCATTTCGCACCATCTGTGCGGGCTTTCCGGGAACGCGGGTGAGGGAGTGGGTCTTCAATGAGCAGCAAGCTGCTGCAACACGTTCTGATTTCCAGTCGAAGGTCGGCCCCCACACCCACCATCCACCCCGCCACCTTTTAATTCTGCATGCCCCACCGCTTGACCGTCACGCGCTCGATGTTGCGGAAGATCAGGTTTTCGACCAGCAGACCGATCAAGATCACGGTGAACAGTCCGGCGAACACGGCGGGGATTTCGAGCTGGTTCTTTGCCTCATAAATGAACCAGCCGAGCCCGCCCTTGCCGGAGGTCGCGCCGAACACCAATTCAGCCGCGATCAAAGTGCGCCAGGCGAACGCCCAGCCGATCTTCAAGCCGGTCAGGATGCTCGGGAAGGCGGCCGGGATCAGGATCTTGGTGACGAAGCCGATGCCCTTGAGCCCGCAATTGCGCCCGACCATCCGCAGCGTATTCGATACCGACTTGAAGCCCGAGTGGGTATTGAGCGCCACCGCCCACAACACCGAATGCACGAGCACGAAGATGATGCTCTTGTCGCCCAATCCGAACCAGATCAGTGTCAACGGCAGCAGCGCGATGGCCGGCAGCGGATTGAACATCGACGTCAGCGTTTCGAGCAGGTCGTTGCCGATCCGCGTCATCATCGCAAAGGCGGTGAACAGCAGGGCGAGCACTAGCCCGAGGCCATAGCCCTGCAACAGCAGGCGCAACGAGTTCATCGCCTTGCCGGGCAGTTCGCCGGACAGAATCGCAGTCCAGAACGCCTCGATGGTGGAGGTGAACGTCGGCACCAGCAGCGCGTTGTTGAGGTGGCGCGCGTACACCTCCCAGCCGACCGCGAGCGCGATCAGCAGGACGGACTTGCGCAAGCCGCCGTGGTTCCAAAGCCGCTCGGCGAACGTCAGCGGCTTCTCGACGATGCCGAAATCGGTATTGAGATCTTCCTTGCGGAAATACTCGGGGCGCGGAGGGGGCGTCGATGTACGCTCGATCGATGATGCGTCAGTCATGTACGCGCTCCACGTCTTTAATTTCAGGCGCCGCTGCCGGGTCGGAGAACAGCATGCCGTGGATATAGTCTGACAACTTCACGCCGGTCGCAGGGTTGACACGATCCTCGCCGTCGCTGTTGAGCTCGGCTTTGACCTGGCCGGGATGCGGCGACAGCAGGAGAATACGGCTGCCGATGCGGATCGCCTCCGGGATCGAGTGGGTGACGAACAGCACCGTGAACTTGGTGTCGGCCCACAGCTGCATCAGCTCGTCCTGCATCTTGCGGCGGGTCAGCGCGTCGAGGGCCGCGAACGGCTCGTCCAGCAGCAGGATGTCGGGCTCCATCGCCATGGCGCGGGCGATGGCGACGCGCTGCTTCATGCCGCCCGAAAGGGTGTGCGGATAGTTGTCGGCGAACTTGGTCAAGTTGACCTTGTCGATCGCGTCCAACGCCTTTTCCTCGGCTTGGCGCCCGCGCATTTTGCCGGACGACTCAAGTGCGAAGATCACGTTCTTTTTTACGGTTTTCCAGGGCAGGAGTTGGTCGAATTCCTGGAACACCATCATGCGATCGGGCCCGGGCTTGCGGATCGACTTGCCTTTGAGCGTGATCGTGCCTTCGGTCGGTGTCATGTAGCCGCCGACCGCCTTCATCAGCGTGGACTTGCCACAGCCCGACGGGCCCAACAGCACGTAGCGTTCCGACTTCAGAACGTCGAACGATACGCGGTAGGTCGCGGTGACGAGATGCTCCTTGGTTTTGTACTGGAGCGTCACGCCGCGTACTTGCAACAGGGGCGCTTCAATGGGCGTGTGCTGGTTCAAGATAGGTCAACTCCAGGCGTAACAACGCGGGCCGTCATGTTTATTGTGCCTCGGGAAATAGCAGATCCTTGGCGGTCGCAGGTTTGTTTTTGAAGTTCCCGGTCCGCACCAGGAAATCAACCATCTTGTCGATGGCAATCACCTTCGTGGTGAACTGGTTGCCCGGCTCGTTCAACAGCGCCACCATTTCTTCGACCGGTGTTTTTTCCTTGGTACTGCGAATATAGATCTCGGCAGCGCCTTTCTTGTCGGCGTTGACGAAAGCCGTCGCCTCCTCCAGCGCGTCGCGGAACGCCTTGAACAGCTTCGGATTGTCGGTGCGGAACTTCGAGGTCGCCGCGATCACGTTGAAGGAAAACGGCCCGCCCATCGTCTCGTTGGCGGCAAGGATGCGACGGATGCCAGGCGTCTTGGCTTGGCGCGCGAGGAACGGTAGCGTCGTGTAGTTCGCCGTTACGTCGTTGTTGCCGCTGATCATGGCGATCGTTGCATCGGGATGCGCCATCGTCACGGTCAACGGATCGAGCTTTGTGTGATTGCCAACGCCGAATGCCTGCTCGGCCGCCATCTGCAGCAGGATCGCCTGCAGGGAGATCTTCGCCGCCGGCACCGCAATGCGGTGCTTCTCGTTGAAATCGGCAATCGTCTTGATGCTGTCGTCGCGTACCATGAGAACGAGTGGTAATGCGTTGAGCCCGGCGACGCCCTTGACGTCGATCAGGCCCTTCGATCGATCCCAGATCGTCAATAGGCCAGGAACGCCGAGGGAGACAAAGTCGACATTGCCCGAGATCAGGGCGTCGTTCATCACGTCGGAGGACCGGAACGTAGCCCATTCTACCTTGACGTCGCCGAGGCCCGCCGCCTTGGCATACTTCTGGATAAGCTGCTGCTCCTCCATCACCATGTATTGAATGTAGCCCAGGCCGAACTGCTTGGCCGCACGCACCGTCGCAGCCTCGGCCCAGACCGAAGGCGAAAATGTCGACAGCGCTGCTATACAACCCAGCATCGCCGGCAACAGCGTTGCCGCGAATTTCCTGATCATCGGATCCTCCACGAGATTTTCGTTAGCCGAAATCTCTTGCCGAACAGTCTTGCTGCGACGCAAGCGCCTCGTCAACCGAGAATAGCAAGCGCGCCGAGACCGGCACCACCGACCAGGATGCGCCACCAGGCGAACAACGCAAAACCATGGCGGCTGACATATTGAAGCAAGTAGCGCACCACGATCACGCCGGCCGCGAAGGCGACAGCGAAGCCGAGCGCAATGCTCATGATGTCTTGGCGTTCGAGGATGGCGTAGTTTTTGTATAGGTCATAGGCGAACGCTCCAGCCATCGTCGGCATGGCGAGGAAGAATGAGAACTCCGCTGCCGTCCGCTTGTCGGCACCGAGGAGCATCGCGCCGACGATCGAGGAGCCTGAGCGTGACACACCGGGGATCATCGCGAGGCACTGGGCGAAACCGATGATGAGTGCGGTCTTGATCGGCAAATCCATCACGTCATGATATTTAGGCTCGAGCTTCATGCGATCGACGAAAAGCAGGATGATGCCACCGACCACGAGCGCGATGCAAACTGTGGCCGGGCTGTTGAACAGCACCTCCTTGATGAACTTGTGCAGCAACGCGCCGATCACTGCTGCGGGGAGGAAAGCAACGAGCACAGCCATCACGAAGCGCTGCGTCCGTGCATCGCGCGGCAAATCGACCAATATCCGCATCAGTTTTGCGAAATAGACTGTTACGATGGCAAGGATCGCGCCGAGTTGGATTAGGACTTCAAAAGTTCGACCATTGGACCTGATGTTTAGGAAATGCTCTGCCAACAACAAATGGCCGGTCGAGGATACGGGGAGAAACTCCGTCGCGCCTTCGAGTAGCCCCAGAAAAATCACTTGCCATGTTTGCATGCTGTTTAGTCCTGGATCGATAGAGCCACCCCGAATCGCAGCAAGTCGTGTAGCAGAAAACTCAGATTTCTACGCCGGACGGACAATCTGACGCCGCAAACGGAAAACAACTGAGGCTTATGAAACTCACCCACTTTCGCCTGTGTCCGATGTCGCGCTCGATCCGGTTGGCGTTCGCCGAATTGGGCCTCGAGCCGACGCTTGCAGAGGAGCGGCCGTGGGAGGCGCGGCCTGAATTCCTCGCTCTCAATCCGGCAGGCGAGGTCCCGGTGCTCGAATTGCCAGATAGCCTCGTGCTTTGCGGCGCGTATTCGATTTCAGAGTTTCTCGCCGAGGAAGCCGAGAATTCGGAAGCCGACGAGCGCATCATGCGGCTGTTTCCCGGTACGCCCGAGGATCGCGCCGAAATTCGCCGGCTGGTCGATTGGTTCCACGGCAAGCTCAATCGTGAAGTGACGCAAGGCTTCTTGTCAGAGAAGGTTTACGGTCGCTATGCGGGGCCCGCATCGCATTCGCATGGCGTGGCGCCGAACGTGGAGTTTATGCGCACGCTGCGTTCCAACCTGCGCTATCATTTGGGCTACATCAGCTTCTTAGTCGATCAGCGGCGCTGGCTCGCCGGCGATGAACTGAGCTTTAGCGATTTGGCCGCCGCCGCGCACCTGTCGGTGATGGATTACCTGGGCGAGGTTCCATGGGATGACCATGCGATGGCGAAATCTTGGTACGTTCGTTTGAAGTCACGGCGTTCGTTCCAGCCGCTTCTTGCTGACCGCATGCCCGGCCTGCCGCCTCCGATCGCCTACACCGATCTCGATTTTTGACATGAGTGTGGAGCTGAAATCGAGTGTCATCGACGAGGCCCGCCGGCTTGGTTTCGATGCGGTGCGTGTCACGGAGCCGGGCGCGCTTGGGCAGGCTGGCGAACGCCTCGGCGCGTTCCTGCGCGATGGCCGGCACGGCGATATGGATTGGATGGCGACGCACGAAGCACGCAGGAGCGACCCCAAGGCCCTGTGGCCTGAGGCGCGGTCGATCGTGATGCTGGGTATGTCCTACGCGCCGGATCGCGATCCAATGGAAGCGCTGCAAGACGAGCGACGCGGCGCCATATCGGTCTATGCCAAGGGCAAAGACTATCACGACATCATCAAGTCCAAGCTCAAGCAGCTGGCGCTGGTTTTGAGCGCCTCCGGCGCGCAAGTCCGCGTATTTGTCGACACCGCGCCTTTGATGGAAAAACCGCTTGCTCACGCGGCCGGCATCGGCTGGCAGGGCAAACATACCAACTTGGTGTCGCGCGAGCACGGCTCGTGGCTGTTCCTCGGTGCGGTGTTGACCTCTGCCGAACTGCCAGCCGACGCCGCCGAAATCGATCACTGCGGCTCCTGCCGCCGCTGTCTCGATGTGTGTCCGACGGCAGCCTTGCCCGCGCCCTATCAGCTCGATGCCCGACGCTGCATCGCGTACCTGACGATCGAGCACAAAGGACACATTGCATCCGAATTCCGGGCGCCGATCGGCAATCGCGTATTCGGTTGCGACGATTGCCTCGCCGTCTGTCCGTGGAACAAGTTCGCCGAGCGCGGACGTGAGGCGAAGCTGCATGCCCGGGTCGAGACCGACAATCCGCCATTGGCTGAGCTGCTCCCTCTCGATGACCGCAACTTTCGGCTCAGGTTCGCCGGCACGCCGATAAAGCGCACGGGGCGCGACCGGTTCATTCGCAACTGCCTGATCGCCGCCGGCAACTCTGGCGACGCGGCACTCGTCCCGCTCGTGACGACACTTGCCGGCGATGCCTCGCCGTTGGTGCGCGCGATGGCTGCCTGGGCCCTGCATCGCCTCTGTAAACCGGAGCAGGTTGTGCAACTTGCCGCAATCCATCTGGCGCGCGAGCACGACGATGATGTGCGCAACGAATGGACGGCCACCGCATCATGACCAACCACTTACTATGCATCGGCATGGGATATTCGGCGCGTGCGTTGGCCCGTCGATTGGCGACGACCGGTTGGCGCATTACCGGCTCCTCGACGAGCGACGCCGGCGTGTTGCGGATTCGCTCGGAAGGCTTCGAAGCGGTTCGGTTTGACGACGCCTCATCTGGCGATAAACCGTTGCATCAGGCGATTTCGGAGGCGACGCATTTGCTCGTCTCGGCGGCGCCCGGTGAGAGCGGCGACCCGGTATTGCGGCAGCTCGCCTCCCTGGTCGCGGGAGCTCCCTGCGTCGCCTGGATCGGTTACCTCTCGACGGTTGGCGTCTACGGCGATCACCAAGGCGCGTGGGTCGATGAGGAAACGCAAGTAAAGCCGACCTCGGTGCGCAGTCGTCAACGAGTTGCCGCCGAGAACGCATGGCTCGATTTTGCGGCCAGTAGCGGCAGAAGCGTGCAGATCTTCCGGCTTGCCGGAATCTATGGTCCGGGACGCAGCGCGATCGATAATCTGCGCGCCGGGACCGCGCGGCGCATCATCAAGCCGGGGCAGGTTTTCAATCGCATCCACGTCGACGATATCGCGGGCACGCTAGCGGCGGCAATCGCCAAGCCTGCCGCGGAGCACACGATCTACAACGTCACCGACAACGAGCCCGCACCGCCGCAGGACGTCGTCGAGTACGCGGCTAAACTTCTTGGCCTGCCGGTGCCGCCCGATATTCCGTTCGCCGAAGCGCCACTTTCGCCGATGGGCTTGAGCTTCTATGGCGAGAACAAGCGGGTCGCCAATAAGCGCATCAAATACGATCTCGATTATGAACTGCGCTATCCGACCTACCGCGAGGGTATGGCCTCGATTGCTGCTTCGCGCGCCTCCTAAAAGCATACGTGAACGTCTGGCCGGGGGCTTTACGACATAGCCGCGACAGCCTACCGATAACAAAATCATCAGGGAGAGATACGCATGAAACTCGTTCGTTTTGGCGCCGCGGGCGCCGAGAAGCCAGGCCTTGTCGATGCCGACGGCAACATCCGCGATCTGTCGAGCCACGTGACCGAGATTACCGGCGAGACACTTGCACCGGCGCGCATTGCGCACTTGAAGACGATCGATCCGAAGTCGTTGCCGTTGGCACCCAAGGGCGTGCGGCTCGGCGCTCCGGTGACCAATGTGCGCAACTTCATCGCCGTTGGCCTCAACTACGCCGATCACGCGAAAGAGACCGGAGCTGCCATCCCCAAGGAGCCGATCCTTTTCAATAAGCTCGCCAATTGCATCATCGGCCCGAACGACAACGTGATGATCCCCAAAAACTCGATCAAGCTCGATTGGGAAGTAGAGATCGCTTTTGTGATCGGCATCCGCTCGCGCTATGTCGAGGAAAAGGACGCCCTCAAGCACATCGCCGGCTACTGCATTTGCAA
>JANLXZ010000367.1:0-8928 GCA_031365375.1 Hyphomicrobiaceae bacterium
GTCGGATTCACGATCACGACATTTTCCTCCACAAGGACATAACGGTAATCGCGTAGCGGGGCGACTTCCGCAATTACATCGGGCGAAAATTCAACCAACTCGACGTTCTGTGGCACTTCAGCACCAAGTGCTAAGCCAATATTAACCTTCGCTCGCGGGGCATCTGGGCGTACCAATCGGAGTACAACCAGCCGCTGCCCCTGATTTAACTCGATATTTGCAACCTGATCGCGGCCACGCGCCGGACCTTGACCCTCGTCAATAACTTCGACGATCTCGTAGGTCGTCGGGTTGATTATGCAAATTCGTTCGTCAACAAGGACATATCGATACTCACGATACGCCGGAGCAATTGAAATTAATGCAACTGGGATCGCCAGCAATCGAACATCGCGCGGCACTCGCGTACCGATCGAGACAGTGAAGTTCGGCCGATTTAACCGCGGCGCGTCCTTCTGCGCTAGTATTGTGGTGCGGAACTGTCCGCGTTGATTGTCATCAAGCCGCGCTTGCTGAGGAGCGCTTCCACCGGTCTGTTGACCGGTCTGCTGCTTCGGCTGCGACTGTTGTTGCTGTGCGGTACCAGGAGTGGTTTGGCCTGAATTTGGCGTAGTGTTCTCCTTGGTTTGAGCCTGACCTTTTGCTGGCGCGTTGCCGTCCTGCTTACCAGCATCAGACTTTTCGGCCTGCGATTTGGTCGTACTTCCACCAGTTCTATCTTTTTGCTCAGCAGAATCTTTCGTCGCACGCCCACTTCCTTCGGTGCGTTTCGTCTTTTTGCCGTCGTCCTTGCCATTGTCGTCAGTGACGCGCTTTCCGCTCTTAGCGTTTTTATCACCGCTCTTGCCGTCGTCAGTCGCGGCGCTATTGCTCTTCGGTTCGCTCTTTTGCTGCGAGCCCGATTGCTTTTGCGGCTCAGATTGTTTGCGATCTGATGGTGCCGACTGTTGTTTTTTCGTCTCGGGGGTTGCTTGACTTTCACCAGCAGGGGCTTGTTGCTGAGATGCGGCCCCCCCGCGGTTGCCCGTCTCCCCTTTTTCTTGCTGCGCGATCGCACCGGTCACAGCGAACGCAAGTAATGTTACGGCAGAACAACCAATTGCTATAGAGCGCGGAGCAGTTTTTCTTAGCCTCATGATCAAGTCTCCCAGGTTTCTCGTCTGATTATTTATCAAGACGTTTCTAAATTGCGAAACGCATAGCTCCCTTGTCTGAACTGCGAAACGCTTAGCTCCCTTAGGAGTTCCAATAACAGCAGGGTCATAGGCTGTTTTAGGCCGGTTTTGACCAGCGCAGGATCAGGAGACCGGCGATCGAAACTGCCGTGAATGCCGCTCCCGCGAGAAAGGTACCTTTCGGTCCAATTACGTCCCAAAGACCGCCAGCGATGACACTGGCGGCCAAGAGCGCCAGTCCGGTCATCAAACTGAACATCCCGTATGCTGTCCCACGGAGTTCCGCCGGTACAACATCAGCGACCAACGTTAACAACAGACCCTGCGTTAGGCCCATGTGCAGGCCCCAGAGAACAACGCCGCAGGCGACGCCAGCGATACCCGTCGACAGTGCAAGAACCAAATCGGCAACGACGAGAAACATCAGCCCCGCAATCAAGATCGTTTGTCGGTCCATACGATCCGACATGACCCCAGCGGGATAGGCGGCCAGAGCATACACGATATTCATCAGCACCATGACGGCCGGCACGAGCGCGATCGGCAGCCCGACGGACTGCGCGCGCAACACCAAAAACGCCTCACTGAAACGCGCCAGAGTGAACACCGTCGCGATGGCGACGATCCCCCAGTACTCGGCACCCAACCGGGCCAACTGAACACGGCTGAGCGGCGACTTGACTTCGCGGAGGCCCACAGGCCGAGCCGGCTCATGCACGGCAAAGGTGATCAATCCGAACGCGATGAAGCCAGGCACCACCGCAAGCCAGAAAACGGTAGTGAAATTATTGGCCGTCCACAGCATGAGCAGAATGGCGAGCAATGGTCCGACGAACGCACCAATTGTGTCCAATGACTGCCGCAACCCGAAACTCGCGCCTCTCAGTTCAGGCGGTGACAGATCGGCAATGAGGGCATCGCGTGGCGCGCCACGGATGCCTTTGCCAATGCGATCCACGAAGCGGGCGGCGATCAGCCAGCTGATGCTCGATGCGAGCGGGAAAACCGGTTTGGTGAAGGCCGCCAAGCCGTAGCCGACGACCGCCAGCACCTTGCGCTTGCCAAGCCAATCCGAGAGGGCCCCCGAGAAGACTTTCGTGATCGCCGCTGTCGCCTCGGCGATGCCTTCGATAATACCGACAGTCAGGGTGGAGGTGCCAAGCACGGTAATCATGTAGATTGGCAAGAGCGAATGGATCATCTCGGATGAGATATCCATGAACATGCTGACGAGCCCTAACGCCCATACATCACGCGGAATCTCTTTGAAGGCACTCAGTCTTGCCGAAACAAACGACATGTGTGGCTCCGGAGAGAAAAGTAGCGTTGATCGCACGAAACGGTTCAATGTGAACATCAAACCAAAACACGTTTAACCGGAAGCATCGCCATTAATTCGAAAAAATTCTGAGGTCACCTCAATGTTTAAATTGATCAGTGCAACACCCAGTCCCTATGCTCGGAAGGTGCGGATAGCGCTCACCGAAAAGGGTCTGCCATTTGAACTGCTAACGGAAGTGCCTTGGAATAAAACCACGGCAACCCCGAAATATAATCCGCTGGAAAAGCTGCCGGTCCTTATCCTTGAGGATGGCTCCAGCGTGTACGAGTCGAACTACATCCTGCGATACCTCGAGTTGAAGCATCCAGAGCCGCCAATGCTGCCGGCCGATGTCGACGGTATCCTTGCGGCACGTCAACTGGAAGTCCTGTGCGATGGAGTGTGCGATGCCGTCGTGCTGACGTTTTTCGAACGCATGCGACCGGCCGATCAGCAAAGCAAGGAGTGGCAGGCTCGCCAGCGCCGCAAGATCGACGGTGGCGTTCGCGAGATGTCGCGCCTCATTGACGGACGGACGTTTGCCGTCGGCAACGCATTCGGCCTCGGCGACATATCTGTCGGAACAGCACTTGGCTACCTATCGGTACGCTTCGCCGAATTCGATTGGCGTAGTCAATATCCCAATCTAGCGGTCCACAGCGCGACCCTGGAGCGCCGACCGTCGTTCGCCACTACCGTTCCCGTGCCTCAGAAGATTTCTGACAAGGTGGTGTAATTGACAGCGGCAACGGTGCCGAACTCACCGCGTCAGTTAATAAGCGGCAGGTAAAGCAACTTGCCCCAAGCGGGCCATTTTCGCGAAGCCAATTGCGCCAGCCGCGACGAACCGGCCCGAGCCACCCAATCAATGCTTGGAACAACGCGGATGGTGTACCGTTGACTAGCATCCAACCAAAAGGACGATGCTATGCCACGAGATGGAAATCGCGCGTTAACTACTGTGGTCAAAGGCGGCGTCGTAGCACTGCTGGCATCCGCCGCCGTTGTGCAATATCTAAGGGTACGGGACGAGGCTCGCCATATTCCGATCGGGCAGATCAAAACCATAAATGGCCGGCGGGTGCACATCGTTGATCGCGGTTCCGGTCCGTGTGTCGTCCTCCTTCACGGCAACGGATCGATGGTGGAGGATTACATTTCAAGCGGCCTAGTCGATCATCTCGCGAAAAAATATCGTGTGATCCTCATCGACAGGCCAGGCTTTGGCCTTAGCGAGCGCCAGGAGGACGATTGGTCACCGGAATTAGAGGCTGAAGTTGTCCAGGGTATAATCGATGCGTTGAGTGTAACGAAGCCGATCCTCATCGCACACTCTTGGGGCACTTTGGTTGCACTTAATTTAGCGCTTCGCCGATCGAACGCAGTCAGTGGTCTGATCTTGATGTCGGGCTATTATTTCCCCTCCGTTCGTATGGATGTCGCAATGCAAATGCCGGCGTCGGCGCCCTTCGTCGGCAACCTGCTGCGGCATACGATCTGGCCTCTCGTCGGCCGCATGACCGCACAAGCGGCGATCGCTAAAATGTTTGCACCTCAGCCGATTCCGCCAGCGTTTACGCGCTCTTATGACGTCGGTATGGCCACACGGCCTTCTCAGCTGAAGTCAGTAGCAGACGACACGGTGGGTATGCCCGATGCGGCGCGGCGGCTGGCTGAAAAATATCGCCTTATCGATATTCCAGTGACACTCATTGCTGGCGCGGATGATGGGATCGTTAGTACCGCCTTTCAATCGGAAAAACTCAGCGATGCACTAAAAGACGCTCAATTGGTACGCATGACGGGCGTTGGGCATATGGTCCATCATGCCGATTCAGCTCTGATCGCCAAATCCGTCGACGATCTCACTATCCGCATCGACAACAAACGCGGCGTGGCTAAGTAATCGAGTGAACGGGGGCTACCAAACCAACCCGTCCATCGCGCCCATCGGCCTGACTGCATTGTCGGCAAACAGCTCGGCGAGCGCTGCGGCATTTAGTGGGCCCTTAGAGTGCAAAGCACTCGCGATAAATAGTGACCGGACGCCGAAGTTCGCGGCACCGGCTATGTCGGTGCGCATGCCGTCGCCGATGGCAAGGATGCGATCCTTGGCGACGGCGTAGCCCTTCAGTCGCTCGATCGCCTCCATTGCCATGAGATAAGCCGGCAGATGCGGTTTGCCGGCGTAGATCACCCGGCCTCCAATTCTTTCGTAGGCTTCGGCCAGCGCACCGGCACAGTACACGAGCCGGTCGCCACGCTCGACGAAAATATCGGGGTTGGCGCAGACCATCAATGCGTCATTGGCCTTGAGATTTGCCAGCATGTCTTTGTAGTCGTCGGGTGTCTCGACGTCGTCATTGTAGTAGCCCGAGCAGATCACGAATTCGGCGCGCTCCGGACCGATGAACTCGACGTCGAGACCGGCGAAGATTGCCATATCTTTTGGCGGCCCGAGGTGGAACATGCGCTTGTCGGAACGCTCGGCAATCAAGCGCCGCGTTAGGTCACCTGACGTCACGACAAAATCGTAAGCGTCCGTCGGCACGCCGATCTGGGTCATCTGCGCGATCACCGAGCCGTGCGGGCGCGGCGCGTTCGACAGTAAGCAGACGATGCCGCCTTGAGCACGAAACGTTCGCGCGGCTTCGGCGGCGGGCAGGAAGGGTGCGACGCCGTTATGCAACACGCCCCAGATATCGCAGATCCAGGCGTCGGCTGTTGGGCCAAGGATCGCTACTGACGAGAGGATCGGAACCGGCGTGTGAGATGTGTTCATGCGCCGAGCCTTAGCCGTGCTTCGCCGATCGTTCAAGCGACCGCTGCGTGCGGGTTGCGAAGCACATCGGCCTTGACCGGGCGAGGTTGGCCGAACAGGGGACCTTGCGCCAGCTCGACGCCATAGGACTTCAGGCGTATGGCAACCGCATCATCGGTTATTCCCCCGACAATGAGCGCGAGGCCCCGACCCGCTACATATTGGCAAACATCTTCCGCCGGGATCACCCCAACGGCAGCTGGCAAACCGTTCAGGAACACGCCGGCATCGAGTTTGACGAACGCAAAGCCCGATGTGGCCAACGCGTCGAAATCGAAGTCGAGATCGGTGATGTCTTCGAGACTGAACCTGAAGCCGAGATCCGCCATGTCTTTGAGGGTCGACCACTGCAGGTCCGAAAAGACCCTGAGGTCGCCTTGCGTGAATGACAAAACGAGGCGGCTGCCAAGTGTATCGCCTTGGCGGTAGGTATCGGCAAAGCGATTCAAGAAGCGGTCGCTAACCAACGACTCACCCGACAAGGTGGAGAATAAAGATCCAGGCTTGCCGCGATCCTCCATCCGCCAGGCAACCCGCGCAGCGCGCTCAACCTTCACCGCGTCGAGCAGCGGCAATAGACCTGAACCACGGGCGACGCGTCCCATGTCGGCTTCAGCTGCGAGATCTTTATCGTCGCCCCACAAGCGGACCGACACGACGTAGTGCTGCGCGCGCCGATCGCCGAGCGCGAGGATCGGCTCCAGCATGACGTCGAGGCGTTCATTTTCAAGTGCCTCCGCAATGGCCGCGAGACGATCGCGTGCGGGGTCCCTCAACCGGCGCTGCGGCACCGGCGGCGGACTCGACGAAATAGCGGCGCGCGGACGCCCGCGAATTGGCACGTCCATGATGTCGGCGTCGTGGCTTCCCAGTTCGGAAACCGTCCCCGCGTGCCGCATGACATCGGCGGCGGCATGTAGTGCGGCGACCGACGCATCGACTTCCACCGTATGAGGTAAGTTTCTAGCAAGCTCGGTGTTCGCCGATTTCGCCATTGCAGCCTGACCTTGCGTTATGTCGGCAGCGAGCTTTTTGATCACGGCGTTGATCTGATCGAAGTCGGCTTCACGCTGTCTCGATGGTTGCAGCATCGCCGGTGCTTCGGCAACAAGCCGGTCAATTGAGCCGAGCCCTGCGAGCTGTGGCCCTGTTGCCGCTTGCTCCCCAACTGCCGAGTTTCCCGCCTGTGCCGTAGTTGTGTTTTTCGGGCTGAAATTCCAATAGTCGTCGAATCCAGCGATCGAAGCTGCAGACGATTCGGTGCGCAGATCGGTACTGGCAAGTTCGGGCTCGGCGGAGCTGGAAGTGGTTCTCGTTTCGGCGACCGGCGCGACGGGATCTGGCATGTCAGCGGGCGGCTTGACGGGAGCAACCACGAGCGGGGCCGGCACCCGTTTGACGGGCTGACGGCCAACCTGGTTTTCGAGCCGGGCAAGCTCGCGCTGCAGCTGATCGACATGCTCGCTGCGGCGGACCAGGATGTGCGTTGACAACAAAGCAACATATACCGACAGCGCGGCGATGACCGCCAACCACAATGCGAGCGCGAATTGGAGATGCAAACCGATACCCAGCGCCAGCGCCACCACGGTCATGCACAGCACGACCAGGCTATCGCGGACGGGATCGCGGTTACGTGTGGCGGCAGGAACTGGTTTGCGGGCGCTCGTCATGGACAGTGCAATCTTTCGAAACCTCGCACCGGGGAAAGGTGCGCAAGCCAACCGATTCGTCTCCATTCAGCATCCAGGCGTCGCAAGCCGCATGCAACGACACGTAAACAACAATCACCAGTTTTCGAGCGCCCCCACCTAGCAAAAAGCGGGAACCCTTGGGTTCCCGCTCTGATATCTCGGATTCGATTGCCGTCTTCAGGCCACAGCACGCAGCACGGTCGCAATCTTGTCGCGAATCTGAGTGAGATCGTCCGCCGTCGCGATCAACGGTGGCGCCACGATCAGCGTGTCGCCGGTGACGCGGCAGTAGAGATCGTGCTCGTGATACATGCGCTCGATCGCCTCATAACCGCGAGCGCCGGGCTTACTACCGGCCGGATTTAGGTCGATCCCGGCCATCAGGCCGATGGTGCGGATGTCGGCGACATTCGGCTCGGATTTGAGGCTCATCATCAGCTCCGCAAACAACGTCTCGTGCTGCTTGGCCTTTTCGAACAACCCTTCATCGCGATACAAATTCAACGTCGCGATGGCGGCAGCCACAGCCAGCGGATGGCCCGAGTAGGTATAGCCGTGGAACAGCTCAACCAGATAGTCGGGCCCGGTCATATGTGTTTCGTAGATGCCCTTGCGAACCATTACGCCCGACATCGGCACCGAGCCGTTGTTAACGCCCTTGGCGAAGGTGATCATGTCGGGCACGATGTTGTAGCGTTCGGAGGCAAAGCCATGCCCCAGACGGCCGAAAGCCGTGATCACTTCGTCGAAGATCAGCAGGATGCCATGGTCGGCGGTGATCTTGCGCAACCGTTCGAGGTACCCCTTAGGCGGTGCAAGACATCCGGTAGAACCTGCCACCGGTTCGACAATGACGGCCGCAATAGTGGACGCGTCGTGCAACGCGATCAGCTTCAGAAGGTCATCGGCCAGATGGGCGCCCCACTCGGGCTCGCCGACAGAGAACGCCTGCTTCGAGCGATCATAGGTGGTCGGAAGATGGTCGACGCCTTGCAGCATGTTGCCGAACGCTTTGCGGTTGTTGACCATGCCACCAACCGAAATGCCGCCGAAATTGACGCCGTGGTAGCCGCGCTCACGTCCGATGAAGCGGGTGCGTCCACCTTCACCACGCGCCTTATGATAGGCAAGTGCTACTTTGAGCGCTGTGTCGACGGCTTCCGATCCGGAGTTTGCGAACAGGGCGTAATCGAGATCGCCCGGCGCCATAAGCGCCAGCCGCGAAGACAGCTCGAACACCTGCGGATGCCCGTACTGGAAGGGCGGGGCGAAATCGAGCTTGGCCGCCGCTTGCTGGATCGCTTTGACGATCGGCTCCCGGCAATGGCCAGCGTTGACACAGAACAAACCCGACGAGCTGTCGATCACTTTGCGACCGTCCGGCGTGATGAAGTGCATATCCTTCGCGCCCGAAAACATGCGCGGCTTTTTCTTAAAGGCGCGGTTCGGTGTGAATGGCATCCAGTAGGGTTCAAGCTCATTTGGCTTCATGTCGAGCGGGGCCATGGATCCTCCGGCGGGTTAGAACGATCTGAGTTCGCGTTCGAATACGAAATTTCGTGATAACTGCTAGCATGCAGCACAAGCATCCGAAAGCGGATCAAAAGGCTTCTGCGCAAAAGACGACTACAACCAGCCGTTTTGCGCCGCTAGCCGTCCTGCCGCATCGAAGAATTGCGCAATTAGCGGGACACGTCTGCGTTCAGCGCGGCAAATCGCATACTCGGCAACGGCAAGATCGGCGCCTTGGATGGTGAGGGTCGTCAATCGGGCATCGCCACCCGCCTCGCTGGCAAACACGACTCCCGCCCCGAAACCCGCGGCGACTGCTTCACGAACGGCTTCACGCGTTGCAACGTCGAACACTTGTCCGGGCTTGATACCCGCCATTTCCAGACGCTGCTCGATCACCTCGCG
>JANLXZ010000369.1:0-4239 GCA_031365375.1 Hyphomicrobiaceae bacterium
CGAAATAGCGCCGGCCCGTGGCGTGTCCATCGCTGGAGGTCGCGGACGTCTTCCGCGACCACGGGGCCGCTTGGCGTGAGGCCAATCGCGGCCACGTCAGCCTTGGCCAGTTGAAGGTCATGACGGCGATCGAGCGCTGCCGCACGGCGGCGCTCGGCGGGCACGTTACGCGTTGCGAGAACGGCGCGTGCGGCCACACAGTCATCAGTTTTAATAGCTGTCGCAACCGGCATTGCCCAAAGTGCCAGGGCAGCCAAGCACGGGTTTGGATGGAGGATCGGGCGAGCGAATTGCTGCCCGTGCCGTACTTCCACATCGTGTTCACGCTGCCGGCCGAGATTGGCGACATCGCCTATCAGAACAAGGCGGTGATCTACGACGCCCTGTTCAAAGCCAGCAGCGAGACGATGCTGCGCATCGCTGCTGACCCGAAGCACCTGGGTGCGAAGATCGGCATCACGTCGGTATTGCACACTTGGGGCTCGGCGATGATGCATCATCCGCACGTGCACATGATCGTTCCCGGCGGCGGGTTCTCGCCTGCGCGTGACAGATGGATCGCAGCGAAGCCGGGCTTCTTCCTGCCGGTGTTCGTGCTCTCAAAACTGTTCCGGCGCCTGATGCTGGAGAAGTTGGCCGCCGCGCATGCCGACGGCAAGCTCATGTTCTTTGGCGTCCATGCACCACTGACGTGCGCCAAGGCGTTCGCGACGTTCCTTGCGACGCTGCGCAAGAAGCGCTGGTTCGTCTATGCCAAAGAGCCGTTCGCGGGCCCGAAGGCCGTGCTCGCCTATCTGTCGCGCTACACCCACCGCGTGGCGATCTCGAACAGCCGGCTGATCAAGGCTGATGCGTCAGGCGTGACGTTCCGCGTCAAGAACTATCGCGTTGATGGAGATGCCCGCTACACCACGATGACGCTGGCGCCGGCCGAGTTCATCCGCCGCGTGTTGCTGCACGTGCTGCCGAAGGGCTTCCATCGCATCCGCCACACTGGCTTCCTGGCAAGCAGTGGCAAGGCCGACAACATCGCAGCGGCGCGCGCATTGCTTGCCGTACTGTCCGAGACCAAGCCGAACAGCGATGTCGCCGAGACCGAAGCGTCGGCTGCTGTGCCAACACGCACCTGCCCCTGCTGCGGCGGCGCAATGCACGTCATCGAGACCTTCGAGCGCGGCGAGACGCCCCGCAACCGCGCCGAACCCTCGCGGCTCATCATCCGGATCGACACGTCATGATCACGCCGCAGCCGTCGCGAAACGCCGATGATTGCGGCGCGCCCCGTGCGACGCGCACGGCATGCGTGTGTCTTGATCGAGAACGTGATGCAGGTTCGTGCTACGCCGCCATGGTCGCGGCACCGGTTCAAGCCCATGCGGTGATCGCCGCGACGGCTCGCGGCATGGCAAAGGGCGTCGAGGCCCGCACTCCTTCCACAGACGCAATGGCCAAATCCCCATAGAAGCAGCGGCACCATCAGTGCCAACCCCCCGCGGGTTCCTTCACTGGAGGCTTTCCGACGACGGCCCACGGTGCATGGGCCGACGTGCGAGTGGGGCCGTCGTCCGAAACCCTTAACAGAAGCCGACCTTTGAACGTATGCAATCGATGATCGTCTTGGCTTTGCCGATCTAGTCCGCTTTCCGATGGGTTGCGGCCAGAAGCACACGTGCGCCGTTCGCGGTTGATCCTGGCTGAGTGAAAAGGTCGAAACGGCTGCAAGTCATCTCGCAATTTTGCGTCGGCATTCGACGCGGTGCATTGCTGTCAGTCGAACCTCCTGGTTGAAATCTACAATCCGGTATGAATGAATCCGGCCCAGAAGTAGGGGTGCGCATAAGGCCGGGCATGCGGTATGGCGTTGGCGGGCGCTGCACTGCCGGAGCCGTCTATTGAGCGAGGTCCAATCCATTGCACGATCTCGCGATTGCGCGAACGTCCCAGTTCTTCGGCGCTCAAGGCGTGCCCGATCTCGGCGAGCTGGCGGTTATCGAGTCGTCCGCGTGCCGCTGCCCCTTTGGCATAGGTCGTCAGATCGTCGGCCGTTGCCTCGCGTAACCATTCTTGCGCTTGGTGCAGCGCTGTCGGCGGCGAAAGTCGCGCCGTCATATGTAGCTCGTAAAACTTTGCCATCAACAACGCTGTCGCTGTATCGGACACGGGCCAGAGCGTGCCCACCACACCCTCCACGCCAAGAGCAAGGAATGCGCCCGGCAGGCCTACGAACTCGTCGGGATTGCTGGTGATCTCGAAAAGCCCGGTCTCGCAAGCCGAAAGCACAACAAGGCGCGGATGCCCCAGCCCCTCGGTTTCGAGCAGACGGTCGACGCTGAGCCGCTCATGGCCATGCATGATCAAACCGGACTGGCGAGGATCAGCCCAAGTGAATGTGCCATGCGACGCAAAGTGCCAGTATGTCTTGCCTTTGAGTGCCGCGAGGACTGCATTTGGTGTTGCAGCCTCGCCCGTGAGAATAGTCCGCGCACTACTTGCAAAATGTGAGGCGACAAGCGCTCCTTCGCTCTCGGTGCCGGGCAAATCGCCGGTCGGATTAATGATGGCGGCCAGCGTGACTTGATCTGCGTGGGCGGCATCTCGCCGAGTTGGCGCCAGCGCTTCGAGGCTCGGCATGTAGACGATCTCGTAGCTGTCGGCGAGGCGCTGCCCGCTAACGACATCTTGGGCAAGTCCGAGTGGCACCATACCGAGCCAGCCCGATGGCAGCCAGACGAGCCGCGTGCCCGGCTTGACGCCTTGCTGCTTGAAGGCGCCATCGAGCCCCACACCGATCAGGTGCCAGAGTTCGGGGCCGAGGGCGTCAATTGCACCGAGCCATTCCGGCCAGCGCTGGTCTTGTTCGGTGCCGTTTAGATAATTGATGAAATAGGCACCGAGCCAGCCCGCAGGCGGGCCATCGCTGGGGCCAACGAGCAGTCTGGCAAGTTGGTCCGTGCCGAGCTGCGGCAGGTCGATGACGGCCAGGTCCACGCTAGGGAGCGACTTCGTCATGAGCAGAACCTTGCCGCCAAGCTTGGTGACAATAGGCAAGGCAACGACAGTGTTGCCGTCAACCAGCTGTCGCGCCCGGGAGAGGGCAGGGTGGGCATCGCTGTTGGTCGCGCCGTTTCGCTTGACGAGGTCCAGCAACTCCTGACGCAGGACGCTCAGCTTTTCGATGGTCGCCGCCCGGTCTGTTCCTTGCGCTGCATCCGCGGCCCGGTGTGCAGCGCGGATGGCCGCACGCAGCATCTCAAGATCCGCACGCTCGGCGGCGGGCAGACTGAGTGCCTGGAGCTTCAGAGACACTGCCATCAGCCGTGCCCTGCCTTCGCTCGCCAGCTCGAAGGCTGTCTCCATCTCGCCCCGCTGCACCGCCCCGAACGCGGCTTCGGCAAACAGCGGTCCGGCGGCCGCGATTAGCGCGCGCGCTTCGGCTTCGTCGAGACCCTCGCCGAACAGCAACAGGAACGCATCACGTGCACTGGCATGGACGACTCCCGCCAATTCCCACTCGCCGACCAGTAGGAGCACATGCGCTAACCGCTGCGCCGTGAGCATGTGGTTGCGCGGATCAGCGTCGCGCGTGAATACGTCGAGCGCGTCGTCGTAGGCGGCCATTGCCTTTTGCCGGTTACTTGTGCGATCGCCGCGAATACGGTTGCTAAATGCATTGCCAGCGAGAAATTGGGTCTTCGCCCACTGTTGGGGAAATGCTTCCTGGGTGAAAACCTGTAGCGCGGCCTCGATATGCGCCAGGGCTCTGTCCTCATTGTCCACCGGCTCACCGCGATCACGGTCGAGATAAGCCGAGGCAAGATTACTCTGTCCGGTGGCCCACTCCACCGGCGAGTTTTCCCGTGTCAACACAGTCAGCGCCGCCTCCAGATGCGCGATCGCTTTGTCCCGGTTTTCCGCCCGCACGCCCTCGACGCGCCGGCCATAGGCAGTCGCCAAATTGTTCTGAATCTGAGCCCAGAGCAGCGGCACCGCTTCCCGGGTAAAGACGGTCAGCCCCGCTTCGAAGCTCACGATCGCCGTTTCCAGGTTTGTGGTGCGAGTGCCGCGAATCCGACTGATGTTGGCAATAGCCAGATTATTCTGGAGTTGCGCCCATTCGTGCGGCGCCGTCTCACGCGTGAAGACGGTGGCGGCCGCCTCGAAGTGTGCGATCGCCTTTTCCTGATTGTCGGCGAGGTCGCCTTGGACCCGTGCCCAGTAGGCGATGCCGAGATTATTGTG
>JANLXZ010000427.1:0-1772 GCA_031365375.1 Hyphomicrobiaceae bacterium
GTCACGCGAAATCCTGCGATCAGTTTTGGACCGAGTGCGTCGCGAACGGCCTGCGCGACCGCCAGCGGAAAGTTCATACGTTTTAAAAGCGTGCCTCCCCAATGATCGACGCGGTGATTGGCCCGGGGTGAAAAGAACTGATGAACCGCGTAGTGGTTGGCTCCGTGAATCTCGACGCCGTCGAAACCGGCTTTACGAGCCAGCGAAGCAGCCTCTCGAAAGCTTGCAATCAGGCTTTCAACCTCTTCAGCCGTCATCGCCCTTGGCGTCTTGGCTCCCGGCCGCAACGATGCAATGGCAGAAGGCGCACGCAGACATTGCTCACCTATCAGCTCGGGCTTTGCGATGCGGCCGCCGTCGTAGATTTGCAGGATCGCAAGACCTCCCGCAGCACGCATGACTTCAGCGAGCCGACGGAGACTGGACAGATGCCCATCGTGTGCCGCACCTATTCCCTGCCAGGAGCGCCCGTCTTGTGCGACGTAAGCGGCGGAAGAAATGGTGGCTCCGAATCCGCCAGCGGCACGTCGCCTGACAAATTCAAGTTCGTTTTCGGGTGCCGTCCCGTCTTCATGAGAAGAATCGGTCGTCAGCGGCGCAATCGCAAACCGATTTGCGATTTCTCGCCCGCTGTTGAACCTGAAAGGAGACCAGACAACCATCGATCAAACCTCGGATATTTCTCAAGTCGGGCGGCATCGAACGGAAGCGTCCTAGTGGAAGACGCGTCCGGAGTCGATGACGACGGTCTGGCCGGTCATGGTCTCGGTGCGGCACATGGCGACCACCATGTCGGCGCAGTCGTCCTTGTCGGCCGGCTTCTTCAGGAGCGAAGCCGATGCGGAGCGCTCGACCTGCTCGGGCTTGAGATTGGCTGTCGCGCGGGTGCCGTCCAGCAGACCCGGTGCCACGCAGTTGACCAGCGTCTCGGGCGCCAGCGCCACCGCCATGCAGCGCGTCAGATGAATGAGCCCCGCTTTCGACACGGCATAGGCGATGGAAGAGCCGGTTGGGCTGAGCCCTGCTACGGAAGCGATGTTGACGATGCGGCCTCGCCCCTGGGCCTTCATGATGGGGGCTACCGCCTTGGTCAGGCGCATCGGCCCGGTCAGGTTGATGGCCATGATCTTGTCCCATACCTCCTGCGTCAGATTGTCGAGATCGCCAAACGGGATCGAGACGTTGTAAGCGGCGTCATTGATCAGAATATCAAGGCGGCCGAAGGCCCGGGTTACCTCGCTTATCAGCCGATCCACGGCAGCGTTGTCGGTTATGTCACAGCCGAAAGCTCGAGCGTTGATTTGATAACGCGACGTTAGTTCGCTGGCGACGCTTGCCGCCTGGTCGCGGCTGCGAGCGTACACGACGGCCACATGTGCGCCCTCCTGCGCGAGCGCGTGGCAGATGCGCTGCCCCAACCCGCCATTGCCACCCGTCACCAGTGCAACCATGCCCTTCAGGTCCATCGCTTCTCTCCTCCAATGCGAATGCGCTGTCGCATCGCCACCACTCCCACCCCTTTAGTACCTTGCCACGCCATCCGATAGACCCGGCTGCGTCGTCTGTTACTTGACAACCAATTCAAACGGTCAACGCGCCGCACCACATTTCTTGTCGCACCTCTGGCGTCAGCGAAGGGGCAAAAGGAGGTCTCGGGCGGCGTCTGAGGCAGGTCAGTTGATCCCCCGATAGCGGACATGCCATGACTGCTGCGAGCTCTCCCGTTGACTTACTCATGTAATTTTCTATCATTCGCGCGTGCCGGCCACCAG
>JANLXZ010000453.1:0-8039 GCA_031365375.1 Hyphomicrobiaceae bacterium
GATCAACTCAGCCGCCGTGAGGGATCGCGATTTCGTGCAGACCGCATCGCAGAAGTTCGGCGCCCAATGCATCGTCGTCGCGATCGACGCCAAGCGGGTGTCCGGTGTGGGAGAGCCAGCCCGTTGGGAGATCTTCACGCACGGTGGGCGCAATGCGACCGGCATCGACGCCATTCAATTCGCACGCGATGTGGTGGCGCGCGGGGCCGGCGAACTCCTACTCACCTCCATGGATCGCGATGGCACCAAGGCCGGCTTCGATCTCGAACTGACGCGGGCGATTTCAGATGCGGTGACCGTGCCGGTAATCGCATCCGGCGGCGTCGGCACGCTCGATCATCTGGTCGACGGCATCAAGATCGGCCACGCCAGTGCCGTGTTGGCCGCATCAATTTTCCACTTCGGGACATTTACCGTTGGCGAGGCCAAACAGCACATGGCCGCTGCCGGGATCGCGATGCGGATGGACGGGTGACTTAACCCGTCACTGCTATTTGAGCATCTCGGGCACGAGCAATCGCGGCAGGAACAGGCAGATGCTTGGCCAGATGATGAGCGCGACGAGCACAAACAGCATCGGGATCAGCATAATCATCGTGTCCTTGAGCGCATAGCGCAGCCGGACGCCAGCGACTGCGCAAGCCACCATCAGGCACATGCCGTAGGGCGGCGTGACCAGTCCGAACGCCAGCGATACGATCGAGATGATCGCGAATTGCACCGGGTGGAGGTCGACAGACCTGGCCAGCGGCTCGAGCACGGTTCCGACGATGATAATTGCCGGGATGGCATCGAGGAAGCAGCCGACGACAAGAAAACAGCCCGCAATGAAGAAGCCGGCCGCGATCGGTCCCATCCCCCAGGTCGAGACGTTAGCGAGCAGCTCCTGCGGGATTCGGTAGAACGCCAGCAACCATCCAAATGCGCTGGCGGTGCCGATGCAAAACAGCGCGACGCCCGACAATTTTCCGGTGTCGAGCAGCGTCTGGTAAAGCTGCTTCGGACCCATCTCCTTATATACGAACGATGACAACGCAATCGAGTACAAGACGGCGACGCAAGCCGACTCGGTTGGGGTGAACCAGCCGAGCAGGATGCCACCAACAATCAGGAACGGCGTCATGAGCGCGGGCAAAGATTTCCAGACGGCGCAGCGCATTTCGACCCAGCTCATCCGTGGATAGGTCGGATAGCCGCGCTTCACCGCGTAGATGTGCACCGTCGCCATCTGCGCACCCGCGATCAGCAAGCCGGGCACGACGCCAGCCAGATACATCGCGCCGATCGACGTCGAGATCAGGCCACCCCAAACGATCATCAGGATCGATGGCGGAATGATCACGGCCAGCACGGCTGACACCGCTGTAATGGCGATCGAAAAGGAGAGGTCATAGCCCTCCTTGGTTTGGGCATCGATGAAGATCTTCGATTGGCTGGCGGCGTCCGCCGTTGCGGAGCCCGAGATCCCTGCGAAGAAAACCGAAAGCACGACGTTGATCTGGGCGAGCGACCCTGGCCAGTGCCCGACCAGCGATTTCGACAGCGTAACGAGCCGGTCGGTGATGCCGCCGATGCTCATCAGGTTGGCCGTCAGCAAGAAGAACGGCACCGACAGCAAAATGAAGGAGTTGTAGGCGTTGAAGGTCTCCTGCGCGAGCATCATCATCGACAACCGGGGCTCGATCAGCAGGATCGGCAGGCAAGCGAGGCCGAGCGCGAAGGCGACCGGAATGCGCATGATGAGCAGCGCTGCGAACACGCCAAACAGGATCGCTGCGGCCTGACCAGCCGACAGAATATTACCACTCATTGCGGCTTGCCCCCGAGCAAAATGCGCGCTTCATCGACGACTTGCTCGCCAGCAAACGCAATCCAAGTGAACCCAGCGATGGGCCAGGCAATATGGATCAACCAGAGCGGAAGGTCGGCCAGTTCAGACGTCCGGTACCAAGCGAACCGAGTGAATTCGATTCCCGCCCACACGAACACCAGTGCAAACGCCAGAATGCCCAAGCGCGCCAGAATTCGAACAGCCGCCTCCCCCCGGCGCGGCAAATCCGGCCAAACATCGACCTCAAAGTGCGCGGCATCCCGCACGCCGACCATGGCGCCGATCATGATCGTCCAGACGAACAGGAAGCGTGCCAGCTCCTCGGTCCAGAGGTAGGAGGGGATCAGCGCCGTGTACCGCGAGATAATCTGCAGCGTGACCGGTATGATGATGATGCCGACACACGCGACCAAAAGAACTTCGAGTGACTTTGAATAGATGGCAGTGAACCGGCGCCAAAGATTTGGCTTGATCGGCGGGCTTGTATCCATCGGCTCCCCTTGAGCAAACACGACCGAGCCGTGGCGGGATGGCTCCAGCCACGGCCTCATCGCTAGCGCGTTAGCCGGTTAAACGGCGTTGATCTTGGCGAAAATTTCCTCGGCGCCGATTTCCTTGGCGTACGCCGCCATCACCGGATCGGTCAGCTTCTTCATGGCGTCGCGCTCTTCGAACGGTACGCGCTTCAATTTGCCGGCTTTTTCCAAGGCATCGAGCTTGACGACTTCCTCACTCGACTCCAATTGACGGCCAAAGTCACCGGCTTCGGTTCCCGCCTTTGCGATCGCGTCCTGCAAGTCTTGTGGCAGCGTCTTGTGCGTCTTGACCGAGAAGCAAATCGGCCGGATCGACACCGCGTGCTGCGTCATGTTGAGATGCGGCGCCACTTCGTAGAACTTCATCGCCTCGACGCCGGCCGCCTCGTTCTCGCCGGCCGCGATCACGCCGTTTTGGATAGCGTTGTAGACTTCGTTGTAGGCGATCACGGTCGGACTCATGCCAATTGCGGCGAACGTCTTGGACCAGATCGGCGCGCCTTGCACGCGCACTTTCAAGCCCTTGATCTCAGCCAAGTTCTTGACCGGCTTGTTGGCGAAAATGTTGCGGATACCGCCGCCCGCGTAACCGATCAACTTGACCTCGGCCTTGGTGTTGATTTCGTCGGCGATCTGCTTCAGCAAATCCTGCTGCACGACCTTATTCATGTGCTCGATGCTTTTGAACACGAACGGTGCGTCGATAAAGGGCGCAGCCTTGGAGAACGTCGACATGTGTGCTGGCGAGACGATGCCGTAATCCACGGCTTTGCCTTGCGACATGTACTCGAAGTACTGCTTCTCCAGGCCCAGCGACGAGTTCTTGTGCAGCGTGAAATTGATCGGCTTGCCGTAGTACTTTTTGACCAGCTCCTCGAAACGCACGAGCGACTTCGTGAAGGCGTGGTCGTCGCCGAATTGCACCGCGCCGTTGAGCGTCAGCGGTGCCTGCGCCCTGGCGACGAATGGCATGCAGAGGGTGGCCGCGGCCGCTGTGGTACCGAGGCCGGCCAGTACCGTTCTACGATTCATGGTGTTTCCTCCTCGAAGACTTTTCCTAGCGGGGGGATCTTGATTGTCCCGGCCTTCTGGCCGCCGCAGCATCGAGCGTAAGCAAAATCGGCGCGGGTTGGAAGCGAATATCTCATCGACTAACAATACGAGTTTTTATCTCCACCGCCGTCATCCTCGGGCTTGTCCTGAGGACCCAAGGTTCAGCGGATGACCGAGAAGGAGCGTGCTTGTTGCGGCAGCAAGCGCCAAGCGTCGCGAAACGGTATATGGTCCTCCGCAAACAGCACAGCACGACCCGGGGACACACATCATGACAGCGAATATCAAGCGGGTCGGGCGGCTCGATCTGTGGCTCAATCCGGCGTTTAACGAGAAACTGCAAGCGCAGGCCGATATCGAGTTGCGCACCGCCGCGCACAAAGGTCCCGAGGCGGACGTTTGGGACGTGCTGACCCGCGCCCACGTGTATCAGGTGTCGTCGGCGATCAACGAGCTGCCGAAGCCATATCAGGTTCGCGCACCATTGTTGGAACGCTGCCCGCACCTGCTGTGCGTGTCGGCTGGCGGGGCGGGGATCGATACTGTCGATCTCGATGCCTGCACGCGAGCCGGCGTGGCCGTGGTCAACCAGAGCGGGGCGAACGCGCAGTCGGTGGCGGAACTGGCGTTCGGGCTGATGCTTTCGGTCGCCCGCAAAATACCCGCGTCCGATCGGCTGCTGCATACCGAGCGCGGCTTCTCGCGCGAGTCGCTGATGGGGATCGAGCTTAGCGGATTGACGCTCGGCGTGTTCGGCATCGGCAACACCGGTTCGCGCTCGGCAGCGATCGCCCGAGGCTTCGGCATGCGCGTGCTGGCATTCGATCCGTTGTTGACCGCCGATGTGATCCGCGCACGTGGCGCCGAGCCGGTTGATATGCATACATTGCTCGCCCAATCGGATGTCATCTCGGTGCATTGCCCGCTCGATAGCAGCACGGCCAACGTCTTTTCCGCGACCGAATTCGCGGCCATGCGACCCGGCGCGATCTTCGTCAGTACGGCACGCGGCGGCATCCACGATGAGACGGCACTTTACGCTGCAATAAAATCTGGACACTTGGGCGGCGCGGGTCTCGACGTATGGAAATTAGAGCCGCCGCCGCTTGATCATCCGCTACTGACACTGCCGAACGTCGTGGCGACTTTTCACACCGCCGGCGTCACCCATCAGGCGCGCAAGAACGTGGCGACCTGGGCTGCCGATCAGATTATCCAAGTGCTCAACGGTGAGCGTCCACCCCGGCTGCTGAACCCCGAGGTTTGGCCGGTGTTCGTTGCTCGATACGAGAAAATTTTCGGCGCGTTGAAGTAGCTCGGTGAACCGACAGTGAATGCGGCACTCAACTCTGGTTCAGCTGCAATCTGCCACTAGTAGACATCCTTCGCAGCCGCCGGATGACCGTGATATTATCGCTCCAATATCACTTACCGTTATTCGCGCCTGTCAAACGAACGGGGTCTTGCCATGATCGATCATCCTGCAAAAGATGTTCTGTCCGCCATGTCCGAAGATGCCAAGAAAGGGCCGCTGGCTCGTCCGCTTCTGCTTGCGCGCATCATTGCGATCAGCGCGGCGGTTGCCGGTGCGGTGCCCACCGCCACGAACTTCTATCATTCGTGGAAGCACGATATTCCCTATTCGCAAGTATCGCACCGACTCACACAATACGATCTGTGGGTGAAGAATTTCGAGTGCAAGATCGACTACAAGGCGATCAGCACAGCGCAAGGCACGAAGGTCGATGTGGGCGCGTGCCCGCGGAGTGGTGATATTGCGATCAAGCTTACGGCGGCGAATGGCAAGGCCGCGTACGAGTGGATCGCTGCCGAGAACCTGCAGAAGTCGAGCAAGGCGGCCGCCTCCGCGGTGTTGTCGCTCATCGTGTCGCCGGCGGTCGCTGAGGAGTTGCCGAAGACGGGAGAGGCCGCGGCATCGACCGCCACGCGCAACATCCAGCTGAGCCAATCGAGTATCCAGGTGGTGTGCCAGTCGATGCCGACAAAGTCGCAGATCATTCGCATCATCAATGAAGGCGGCAAATGCTTCCGCGAGACGGTCTCGCCGTTCGCGGGCAAGGTCGACAAGCGCGAGGAAGTGCCGTGCAACACCGCGTGCCCGGCGCCGGCCAAAACGTGAGCTTGCGAATCTAGCCAGCGATCAGCAGATACAGCCCCTGGCCGACGTAAAAGGCGGCGACCACAGTGATGATGTGTGCTGTCCATCGGCGGTACTGGGTATCGGTTAGCCGGTCGAGAACGGGGCGGGCTGCAGTAGTGCCAACAACCGAAGCCGCGATTGCGAGGCCTGCCATCAATGGATCGATAGCTGCCCCTTGCGCGACGAGACCGCCGAAGTAGATGAACTTTGCGAAGTGTCCGAACAGCTGGCATATGCCCTTGGTGGCGACGATTTGCCGGCGTTCAAGGCCCCCGCCGAGAAAATAGGTATCGAGGATTGGACCGGTGACGCCGGTCAACAGCATGAGCGTCATACAGATCGCGCCAAAGATGCCGCCGTGCAGAAAATTTCGCGGATCTGGCTTCAAGTTGGCCGGCATCAATCGCACAAGAAATGGCGTGATGCCGAGCGCCAGAAGCGCGACCGGTTTTGTGGGTACATATTGCCAAACTGACCACACCGCAAACGCGATCAGGCAACCGCCGAGATAAGCCGCGACGGGTCGCCAGGCGACATACTTGATCCACAACGCACCGCGCCAGCCGTTCGACGCCATCTGGGTGATCGCGTGTAGGGTCATCGCCTCGGGGACCGGCATCAGCGCGAATAGTACGCCGATCAGAATGAGCCCGCCGGCCATGCCGAAAATGCCCGAAAGAAATGCCGTCGCGACCATCGTTGCAACAAGCGCGACCATTGTAGTTATTGGCACGGTGATGCTTTCGGTTGGCCGTAAGTGACGACAGCTTCCGGCAGTGCCGGCGCCGTCATCCAAGTGCGATTGCAGGTCGCAAGTTTCAGCTCGTCGAAGCCGGTGCTTGCTGTCAGTAAAGCTTCGATGGCCGCAACCGCTCGGCCCAGTTGCCAACCGCCTGCGATCAGAGCGGAGAGGAGATCGCCGGTCCCATTCGGGACATGACTGCGTCGAGCGACCTCGCACGTCGTCGCCCGATTGGCGTCGATCGCGATCGTGAGAAGCGAGCCGGCCGCGGACGGTATCGATGTTGCGATCACATTTCGAACGCCCAGTGATCGTGCTGCGGATAATGCCTCCGCCGAAGACCTCACAGGAATGCCGGCAAGCCAGTCGAGTTCGAAACGGTTGGGCAGTATGATGTCGGCCAGCGGCAGGAGTTGTCGGCGGATGCCGTCGGCGGCGTCGTTGTCGATATATAGCCCTTTCGGATCGTCGCCGAGGACGGGATCGCAGAGATAGCGACAGCCGGCCTGCACCAGCCGCACGCGCGCGACGGTTGCCGCGACGAACTCTACATGGGCGGCTGACGGCAGGTAGCCGGACAAAACTGTGTCGATCTCCCCCAACCATCCATTCGCTTCGAGGGCGTCGACCATGCGCATCAAAAAGGACGGTTCGATTGATTGCCCCGTGACGTGGAGATGCCCGGGGTGATTTGATAAGAGCACGGTCGGCAGCGCGATGACGTTGTGCCCGAGCGCCTGAAGTGTTGGCACGATCACTGACAAGCCCACCGCTCCGCGCGCTACTTGGCTCGATATTGCGAGGATCGTTGCCACGCCGCTCTTTCAGATGATGTTGAGTTCGAGAAGCGGTTCACCGCGCGCAATCCGGTCATAACTGAACCGCGCCAGGTCAATCGTGCGAAAGCCGCCGTGCACGATCAGCTCGGCGATAGCGCGGCCCGCCCCGGCCGATTGTTGGAGTCCGTGACCCGAGAAGCCATTCGCAAAGTAAAAGTTGGTCACTTCAGGATGCGGTCCGATGATCGCGTTTTGATCGAGCGTATTGTAGTCGTAGTGGCCGGCCCAGGCGCTGGTAACTTTGACGGCCTCGAACGCTGGTACGCGAGACGCCAGTTGCGGCCATACGATCTCCTCGAACACGTTGTGGTCGATCTGATCGAGGTCGCCGGTCGCGGGCTCCTCGTGCTCCTCAGGCGATATGCCGGTGATGAATTGCCGGCCTTCGGGGCGGAACCAAACGCCCGACGGATCGACGGTCAGTGGCGCCGCATGCAGCGCTGAAGTAGCCTCCTTGCAATCGATCACGTAGACGAAGCGCTTGCGTGGCTCGACCGGCAATGGAATTCCCATAAGCCCGGCAACAGTGCCCGCTGCCGGTCCCGCAGCGTTGACGAGTGCACCGCAGGCGATTCGCCTTCCACTTGCCAGTTGCGCGGCTTCAATCTTTGCACCGTGCCGCTCGATGGCAATCACGGAATCTTTGATGACTGTGACACCTCGTGCCTTGGCGGCGTCGCGAAACAGCGTCATCAGGATAACCGGATCGAGCCAACCTTCACCCGTCGCGCCAAATGAGCCAAGCACCAACCCGTCGAGGTTGAGCCACGGGAAGCGTTGCGCCATCACTTCAAGCTCGAGTAGATCGATATCGGCACCGCATTTTTGTTGAATGGCGTTGTTGCCGCGCAAGATCGGAACGCCAGATTCGGAGGCC
>JANLXZ010000456.1:0-7095 GCA_031365375.1 Hyphomicrobiaceae bacterium
CGTCCTTTAAGCCCTTTGTTTATTTGGCGGCTCTCGAAGCAGGCATGACGCCAGACAGCACCGTTTACGATCTGCCCGTCAGCATGGCCGGCTGGAGCCCCCGCAACGACAACGGGCAGTATCGCGGTGCGGTGACGCTGCGTCAGGGTTTGTCGCAATCGATCAACACGGTCGCGGTGCGATTGCAGTACGACATCGGCGTTAAACGCATCGTCACCATCGCTCAGCGCCTCGGTATAAAATCGGAACTGCGTCCAGGACCGTCACTCGCGTTGGGCACGTCCGAAGTATCGCTGTTGGAGATGACCGGCGCCTACACAGCTTTCGCCAATAGCGGCCGGCGTGTTGATCCGCACATCATCAAGCGCGTCAGAATGAGTTCAGGTCGCGTGCTCTATGTGCGCCCGCAAGTGGCGTCTCAGATAGCTATTGCACCGGTGCACGTCGGGTCGATGAACGACATGCTAAACGCGGCGCTGGTGACGGGCACCGGTCGCCGGGCAGCGTTGAGCCTGCACCCAGCCGCCGGCAAGACGGGCACCACGCAGGACTTTCGCGATGCCTGGTTTATCGGCTACACGGCACATCTGGCGGGGGGCGTTTGGGTCGGCAACGACCATGGCCGCACGATGAACAATGTGCGTGGCGGCAGTCTGCCGGCGATGATTTGGCGAGAAATTATGACGGCCGCTCATCAGGGCCGTTCAATCGTCGCCCTACCTGGCACAGCCAGCACGACGCCTCATTTGCCCCGTGATCCACCGATCGCTGCTCGGTTTCCGCTGGAACAACCGCGGCCGGTGTTGCCGTCGAAGCCTCAGGACCAGGCGGACACAGCGATTTTCCAGCCGAGAGTACCTTTGCAGCCGCGCGAACGCATTGAAGCTGAATTCATCTCTCGAATATTGTCGGAAGCACCGACTTCGGGATCGTCGATACCCGTCCCGCAGTTCACGCCAGATGTGCCAGGCGACCGGGCGTTTCCACGCTTTGCACCCGACGGCATCATGTCGCTCGGCGCCCGACGGCCATAACGAAATCCCCAATCAGGTTTGCGAACCATATCGGTGTAGATCGCCGCCCGAGATCTGCAACCAGCGCTTTGCTTCTTCCGTGCGCGGCATCGTGCGGGCCACCAACGCCCAGAAACGCGCTCCGTGATTCATTTCCGCGAGATGGGCAACCTCGTGTGCCGCAACGTAGTCGAGCACGAAGTCCGGGGCCATTACGAGCCGCCATGAGAACGACAACGCACCCGTCGTCGAGCACGAACCCCATCGGCTTTTTTGGTCGCGCACCGTAACGCGTCCAGCCTTTAGTCCGAGATTTTTAGCGTGCCAGCTTACGCGGTCGGCCAGATCAAGCGAAGCTTCCTGCGCGAGCCAATCACGCAACCGGCGCGCGACGTGCTCCGACTGTCCCGTAACTGAGATCGCTTGCTTGCCATCGACCGTCGTTCCGAGTTCGACGACCGATGCGCGCCGACATGGGCCGCGCTCTACGATCACATGCGGGATGCCCCGCAGAGGAATTACCGATCCCGAACTGAACGGAACGTGCTCGGGCAAGTTACCGAGCCTTTCTCGCACCCAGTCGAGATGCGTTGACAGGAATGTGCCGGCCTGCGCCAAATCGCATGTGATAGGCAATGTCACGATGACCGAGCGTGTTGTCCGGCTCACGCGCAGCGTCATCCGCCGGGCAGCGGGATGTCGCCTGACCTCGACAGGTTCGGTCAAGCCTTGGATGGAAAGCCGTTGCGACGACGGCGGCGCTATCACGCGAAGCGGCCTCATTGAGTGCCCTCGTTCCAAACAGTTCGAAAAATTGTGGAAGCCGGCGGGGTACTCTACGGAGAACCTTCAACGACCAAAACGTATGGTTGGCGAATGACACTACGCCTCGGCCGTTACTCGCAACAGCGAGAACAAATTGACTCGCCCCGACTAGACACTTGTAGCAAGTCCCCCGCCCCCAAGACTACCGAGAAAGATCTATCACCTTCACCATGCGGCGACAGTGTGGCACTCTCGCCCCACGAACGATCGCGGGGCGAGTAATTTAAACATCAAAAATAAAATCTAAATTTAATCAGACAACGGAACAGATCGACTTCTCGTTGGTCGATGCGTCGGCATCACTAACCTTGTTGGTGCGGATTTTACCGCCCATTGCAGTCATGCCAAACATGTTTTCGATGAACATGTTTCCCGTCGAAGACCAAAGTCGCGCCCAAGATTCAGGCGAGTTGTCCATCACGTCGCTGACGATCGGTGATCGCACCGGCGTTGATGCCACTGTCGGTTTCTTTGCGACCGACTCAATACCTAGGTCGACAGCTTGGGTGGATGCGAACGAAAATGCAGAGTTATCGAAAGCTGACGCGCCATCCGGCTCTCGTACTACGTCTGAGGCGGCGTGGCCGGCCGGCAATTTTGAAACTGATTCGTCGGCGCGCGGATCATGTTGGCGAACGAAACGAGCGATGCGCGGGGCAATGTCTGAACGGAAGCGTGAGCCGTTGAAGATTCCGTAGTGGCCGACGCCGGGACACTCGTAATGTACCTTCGCTCCTGCCGGAATGTTCGAGCAAAGATTTAGCGCGGCTGCACACTGCCCTACGCCGGTGATGTCGTCCTTCTCGCCTTCAACCGTCATCAAAGCGACGCGCCGAATCGCGGAGAGATCGATACGTCGGTTGCGATGATACATTTCGCCTTTTGCAAATAAGTGCCGGACGAAAACCTGATCGATCGTCTGGATATAAAACTCCGACGTCAAATCCATTACGGCTAGATACTCGTCGTAAAAGTCCCGATGCTTTTCGGCTGAGTCGCCGTCGCCGCGCACCAAGTGATAGAACAGATCTTTGTGCGCCTTCATATGACGATCGAGGTTCATGGTCATAAACCCGGTCAATTGTAGAAATCCCGGATAAACCGGACGTCCAAAACCCAAGCTCGGCCATGGCACCGACGTGATGACATTGCTGCGAAACCAGTCAGTGCCTTTGTTCTGGGCCAGCTTGTTGACCTCAGTCGGATTGATACGCGTGTCGATTGGACCACCCGCGAGGACCATACTGATCGGGACGTGCGGATCACCCTCCTGCTCCATCAGCGCGACGGCAGCGAGCACCGGGACCGATGGTTGGCACACCGCGAATACATGCACGTCACCGCCAAAATGGCGGAACATGTCCTGCATGTAGATAATGTAATCGTCGAGATCAAAACCACCGGCGGCGACGGGCACGTTGCGCGCATCAATCCAGTCGGTGATGTAAACCTCATGGTCGGGCAATAGCGCCTCAACCGTTCCGCGCAGCAACGTGGCGAAATGGCCCGACATCGGCGCAACAAGCAGAATTCGCGGATCTTTTCCCGCGCGTGCTTCATTCAAGTCGCGCTTAAAATGCAGCAGTCGGCAGAACGGGCGCTGCCAAACGACTTCCTCCGTCACGTTGACTGACATTCCGTCGACGTCGGTCGTCGGAATGTCAAACGTTGGCTTCTCGTACCGCCTCGTGGTGCGCTCGAAGACCTCGCAAGCGGCTGCGGCATGGCGGCCGACGGAAGTGTGAGTCAGTGGGTTAAAAGGATTATTAAAGAAGATCTTGCCGGCGTCTGCCGCCGCACGCGCTGGTTTTACGGCTGCGTGACCAAGTTCAAACCACTGATAGAGCATCGATTAGCCTCTCTTGTGAGCAGCGTCTCGTATCGCCTAGTAAGCAGCGCCGACCCAGCGAGGGCAGGCTTGATCAGGTTGCTGCACATATCGTCAACAACCTCGTTACGTGGTCGTTCCACTGCAATTATACATTACTGCGCTGCAAAAGATTGCACCGATTCGAGCCACTGTTAAAGGCAAGAGGTCGCTACAACATCTTTTCTACCACGAATATTAGCACGTGGGGCACGGTGTTCTATGATAAATAGGACACACACTATCTATCGGATTCGATAGATGAATCAATCTTTTCGACTGAATTTCAGATAGCTGAATGAGATGTTGTGATTGGTTTGTGACAGCCCGCTGTTTATTCCTTCGCATCCGCAACACGAACAGCCGGAGCGCGAATGGCGCGCAGCACCAAACATTACCGACGTTCAGCCCACGTTGAACTTTTGGTCGCAGGCACCGCTTCAACGGACTGCTCGGCAAATACAAATATCGCCAAGCCGGCGAGAACCCCCAACGCGAATGAGCAAATCGCGATGACGGCTAGCCAACCTAATCTCGCACAGTTATCCCGGGTCATTGTCAACCGGCTCGGCGTTGCAATTGCTGAACGTTTTCCGTTGTGTGCTCACGCTAACGCCAGCGCGGCGAGTGAGCTGCAAAAATCTGCTAATATTTGCTCGAACTTCACTGTTGTGACGAAGGCCTAAAGCATGGTCGACCATAATGCATCGCTTGAAACCGAACGGATGGCGCTCAACCCTGATGCGAGCCGGTTACGGCTGCAAACGACAATCCGATTGCGCTGGTTTGCCGTCGTCGGGCAACTTTTTGCGGTCACTTTGGTATATTTCGGCCTCGGCTTTGAATTGCCCATGGGTTGGTGTTTATTATTTATCTCCCTATCGGCTTGGCTTAATGTTTTTCTGCGCCTGCGCTACCCCGTGCGACACCGCTTGGAATCGGAGTTAGCGACGGTTTTACTCGCTTACGACATCTGTCAACTGACGGCATTGCTTTATTTGACAGGCGGTATTGAGAACCCATTTACAGTTCTATTGGTGGCTCCAGTGACTGTATCCGCGGCCACCTTGCCGCAGCGCAACACCTGGGTCTTGGGCGCCACAACGCTCACCGCGTCTGCCCTCCTCGTCGCCTTCTATTTCCCGCTGCCCTGGTTCGCCGGTCAGGAATTTTTCCTTCCCACGATCTACAAGTTGGGGGTGTTCGCGGGGCTAGCCTCATGCATGCTTTTCATTGCCCTTTATGCTTGGCGGCTGTCCAAAGAAGGCCGGCAAATGTCGGCCGCATTGGCCGCGACGGAGCTCGTTCTAGCACGCGAGCAAAAATTGCACGCACTCGACGGGCTTGCGGCCGCGGCCGCTCACGAGCTCGGTACACCGCTCGGAACGATCGTGCTGGTCGCTAAAGAATTGGAACGCGACACCCCGCCGGGCTCGCCATTGGCAGAAGACTTGGCGCTGTTGAAAAGCCAAGCCCTGCGGTGCCGCGAGATCCTGCAAACTCTAACGCGTAAACCGAGCGAGAGCGACCCGCTGCATGCGAGCCTGACCGTTGGGCAACTGATTGAGGAGGCCGCAGCACCGCACCGTGCCTTCATGATTGCGATCGAGATTGACGCTGGTGCTTATGTCAGCGGTGAAGAACAATCCACCAATACCGATAACATTATGAGCGAGCCGGTTGGCGAGCGCCGACCTGGGCTGATTTACGGTGTCGGCAATCTAATTGAAAACGCGGTGGAGTTTGCCCGATCGAGGGTTCTTATAACGGCCCGCTGGAACGATCGTGAAGTCATGATCTCGATCGCCGATGACGGCCCAGGAATCGCGCCCGAAGTGATGGAAACGCTCGGCGAGCCCTATGTCACGACGCGGCGCAATTCCAGCATTAAAGCGGACGAAGGAAAGGCCACTGGGCTGGGACTTGGATTCTTCATAGCAAAAACGCTGCTGGAACGATCCGGCGCGAAGCTTGACATGGCCAACCGCGATCATCCTACCCGAGGGGCGATCGTGACCGTGACCTGGTCGCGACATGCCTTCGAGGGTACCGAGCCTGATTGGTCGGCTTATCCCAGACCACACAAACGGCCAACTTCGACGGCGCCGCCGCGCAGCCAATCGCCGCAAAAACTGATCACGTCGCCGCCAACTCAGCAATCGCTGAATGCAAAGTAACCGAAACATGATGAAAAAAGCAGAAGGGGCTTGGCGTTAGCGAGCCATGCGCTATATCTTTCTCGTGCCTGGAGGGTGCCAAAGTGGTCGAAGACCTATCATTCAAAAAAGACGAACTTCCCGAGGATGTTTCTCTCGTCCTGATCGACGATGACAAAGCATTCCTCCAGCGTCTCGGCCGGGCCATGGAAGTACGCGGGTTCGAGGTCCGCATGGGCCACTCGGTGGCGGAGGGATTAGAGCTTATTCGACAACGCGCGCCGGCGTTCGCGGTCGTCGACATGCGGCTCGACGATGGCAATGGGCTCGACGTGATCGCCGAGCTTTCTCGCATTCGCCCAAATGCCCGCGCCATCGTGCTGACGGGATACGGAAATTTTGCGACAGCCGTGTCGGCCGTGAAACTCGGTGCCGTGGACTATCTCGGCAAGCCCGCCGACGCAGATGATGTCACCGACGCTCTGCTGGCGCCGTCCAACGCGAAAGCCGCGCCGCCTGAAAATCCGATGTCAGCCGACCGGGTTCGTTGGGAACATATCCAGCGCGTTTATGAACTCTGCGGCCGCAACGTATCGGAAACCGCGCGCCGGTTGAACATGCATCGCCGGACGCTACAGCGCATTCTTGCCAAGCGCGCACCCAAGTAGACTACTCGTTCCAACTCCGGTCCAGATGCAGCTCGGGATCGGCCATCCCAAGCAGACGCATGGCTCCCAAACGAGCAAGGCGCGTTACAAATGCCTTCCGTCGGGCCGCTGCGAGAGGGTGAACGGGCGCATCGCGCAACAACTCCCCTCCGAATCGGTCGGCAACGATGAGGCCGGTAGCGGGCGGCAGCAGCTCCTGGGGAAAGTCCGGGGAAACGGCAAAGAAAAGGCGATCACAAAACTCGCGGTATTCGGGCCACTTGTTGTCGGCGCGAAAATCTTCGACGCTTGATTTGATTTCGACAATCCATATCTCGCCACGATCCGACAATGCCGCGATATCCGCACGCCGACCGTTCGCTAGCGAAACTTCCGGCAGGCTTGCCAAGTTATGCGACAGTAGAAGTCTGCGCGTCCCGCGCGCTATGTCTGATGCCGCCAGCGATTGGCGCCCGTCTACCAATGCCGCAGGTATAGGCATTTCCGAAGGTAGCTGGATTGGGTTCGTCATGTCTTCGCCATTAGTCGGTGGGAGAGCCGGTTGAAGTCGATCAGAGAAGTTGGCA
>JANLXZ010000468.1:0-3639 GCA_031365375.1 Hyphomicrobiaceae bacterium
TGGGATGGCTTGCGTGGCCTGCGCAAGGACAACACGGGCTACGATCTCAAGCAGCTATTCATCGGCGGCGAGGGCACGCTCGGCATCATCACGGCAGCGGTACTACGCATGTTCCCGAAGCCATCCGCGACGGCGACCGCCTGGCTCGCGGTGCCAAGTCCCGCAGCAGCTGTCGAATTATTGGCTTTAATGAAAGGGCGGCTCGGCGATCAAATCTCGGCGTTCGAACTCATGCAGCGCTCCGTCATCGAGTTCCTGATTGCGGGCGTGCCCGGCCACAGCGAACCACTACGCGAGCCGCACGACTGGTACGTGTTGGTCGAAGTGTCGGGGCAGGGTGCGCCTGGCTCACTCGACGATCCGTTCTCCGAAGCGCTGTCAGAAGCAATGGGGCACCAACTTGTCGAGGATGCGGTGATCGCCTCGTCGGGGGCGCAATCGAAACGTTTCTGGAGGATGCGCGAAGACTTGGCGGAAGCGCAAAAAACAGCGGGCGTCGGCATCAAACACGATGTATCGGTGCCGGTATCGCGCGTGCCGGAATTCATACGACGTTGCAACACGGCGCTGGAGGACGCCTATCCGGGTATTCGGCTCTGCGCGTTCGGTCACGTCGGCGATGGCAACATGCACTACAATCCGGTTGTCCCCCTGAACTGGGAAGGGAAGCGTTTTGCCGGCGAACGTGAGCGGATCAATCGCATCGTCCACGACCTCGTGACTGAACTCGGGGGTTCGATCAGTGCCGAACACGGCATCGGCCGGTTGCGCCTGGATGAGAACGAACACTACAAAAGCGCGGTCGAATTGGATCTGATGCGGACGATCAAGCGAGCGCTCGATCCCGCCAACATCATGAATCCCGGCAAGTTGATCAAAGTCTAAAAAGGCCGAGCCATGGGTGACACCCGCCGTCCGCCTCTCGAGCGGGCCGATTTCCAGCACTTCCGCTCGATCCAGACACGATGGATGGACAACGATCTGCACGGTCACGTCAACAACGTGACCTACTATTCGTATTTCGATACCGTCGTGAATCGGTATTTGATCGATCCTGGCGGTCTCGACATCCACGCCGGATCGATCGTCGGATTTGCGGTCGAGACGATGTGCCGCTTTCACCGGCCTTTCGCTTACCCAGAGGACATCGAAACAGGGCTACGGGTGAGCGAGCTCGGATCATCTTCCGTTCGCTACGAGCTGGCACTGTTCGGCGTTGGCGAAAATAACGCCCGCGCCGATGGTCATTTCGTTCACGTGTTCGTCGATCGGACGAGCGGTCGGCCGATCGCAATGCCGGCAAAACTTCGCAATGCACTTGCTCGTTTGCTGAAGTCTTCAGCAGAGTGTGACTCGACCGCCACGGAAGCTGCGCCATGTTGAACGGTGTGTCGATCTAACTTCAGCTGCGCGCCGCGACTCTTGTACATTCGTTCGAGATATCAACTCATAAACGGATCAATGCACCATGGGTCGTTTGTTCTCAATCGTATGTGCGTGTCTGACGCTTGCCGCAACGACTGCAATTGCAGCGCCTCAACACAAACGAACGGGCGCAGCGGTTATGCGATCCGACGATGGTACGCTGGTCGGCCTGCACGACCTTCGGCGGGAGGGCAATTTGACCTGCATGATCGGTCACACCCACTCGGGCGCGAGTTCCGGTCTACCGAGCCGCAAAGCGGCCGAAGTAGCGGCAATGCGCCACTGGTCAGAGTTTACCGCATTGGAATACGGCGATCAGTGGGGCAACCCGAACTTGTCGGCCAACAAAACGATGAAGTGCAGTGTAAGCGGGAGCAGCTATAGCTGCGACTTCGAATCTCGACCCTGCCGTCGTTGATCGACCAATTTCAGCGCCGGCCCAAAATACCGCCGAATATCGTGCGCAAAATGCTCCAGCCATAGCGCAGGATGACGGCGCGAAAGATCCAGCCCATCACCCCGCCTTTCGTCGAGAAGCCAAGCGCGCCGCCCAGTATACTGCGGATTATGCTGAATAGACCACCGCCGGCCGCGGCAGCACCGCCGGCGTTGCCACCGCGTCTGATGACGTCGGAGAGATCGCCATAAGGGTTGCTTCCGCTGCCACTCTCGGGCGGCAGGCCGGTCGGAATCGGAAGTGGACCTTGATTGCCGAAACCACCGCCAGAAGATTGTCCGCCGCCGAATGGGCTATTGTCCGGCATCTGTGGCATCGGGCTGGACGGGGCTGAATTGCGTGTTTGCGGGAATGACGGGCCGCCGCCGCCTATTCCGCCGCCGGTACTGCCCGGCATGCCCGGGATCTTCGACAGAATGTCGCCGAGGCCACCTCGCGTCTTGCTCGCGAGCGCGCTCATGAGCATCTGCGCGATGTAGGGAAGCAGCATTTTCAGGAGGCCTTCTCCTAACCCCGACGACAGCGATGCGCGCTGAGCTGCCGCGCGGCTCGCGTCCTTGGTGCCGAGAATGTGCCCAAGAACAGCGTTGCCGTCGGCCGCCACCGCAGGGTCGCCGAACATCGCCGGGCTCTCTAGGTTGCGGATCTTGGGTCCATCTCCCAACGCCGCAACCAGATCGGCGACCCCACCACGCGACAATGTATTGCGTTCGATGCCACGGGCAAGCTCGGGCATCACGGCCTTTACCGCGGCTTCAGCTTGTTCGGGGCTGAGATTGAAAGCGCGCGCCATGTTGGCAATCGCGTTGCCGCCTTGTGCCCGGCGCACGATGTCGAAAAGTTCCATGATGCCCGCCCGACTGAATTATTTCCCGAAAGGGTCAGTACACCGAAATCGGCGTTGATTGCCACTTGAATTGCCCGGCATTGATCAAAACGGGTTGAAGCGTGGTCGAGGCGTGAAGTGAAGATAGCCGACATTGGCACCGAGACGTAGGCCGATGCCGGTGCGAATTGGCGCCATTAGTATGGGGCCTTTTTTCAACACCGTGACACCGACGCCGCCTACCAAGTAGGCGGAGCCGTCGATGCCGCCGAACCGCTGATAAATGTCTTCGGGACTGGCAATGCCGTAAATCAGGATCATCGTGCGAGATCCGGTCAGGCCGAAATCGTAGCCAACAGACGGGCCCTGCCAATAAACCCGGCGCGATCCGTCGATTCGGGTGACGAGTTGACCGTCCCCGTAACGCAGACCCGCCAACAGCGCCACGCCGCCTTCAGTGCCCAGGATGTAGCCGGTCGGCCGCCCATAGCTCTTGAATGTGTATTCGAGAACGGCTGCAAGTTCAGCTGAAATGGTGCCGAAGAAGCCGCTACCAGCGGCGCGGATATCTTCGAATGAAAACTGCTGCGACGCTGGATCGACAGCCGACGGCACGCCGGGGATCGGTGCACCGGGTACGGGCGGCACGTAGGCGTCTTTCGGTTTGATCGCGCTCGACGGCTGCATCTCTCCTGCCGGTCTGGCGGGTGGGCGAACCGCATCCGCGAGGATCGGTGGCGCTGCCTTTTTCGGTTCGGCCGTCTTTGGTGGCTCCACCTTTGGTGGTTCCGGCCTTGGTACGGCCGGCGCAGCCACGGTCGGTCGCGCGCCCTTCAACTCGGCATCAAGCTTGGCTGATATGTGCGCGGCCTTCGCACTGGTCACCTCAATGAGCTGCGTTGACAGCGTCTTCAACTCCTCGACCTTGGCG
>JANLXZ010000036.1:0-2434 GCA_031365375.1 Hyphomicrobiaceae bacterium
ATCATCCTTGATGGGATTGGCGAGTTTTGTGGCCAAAATCCAATTGTTCCGGTTGCTCTTGATCGCACGGCCGACCACCGCCTCGGAGCGACCCTCGGTATAAACATCGGCTGTGTCGATGAAATTCACGCCGTGATCGTAAGCATGGTCGACGATGCGCTTGGCTTCGGTCTCTTCGGTCGGGCCGCCGAACATCATGGTTCCGAGGCATATTTCGGAAACTCTGATGCCGGATCGTCCCAGCATCCGGTAACTCATCGTCGCGTGCGGTTTGGATGTCATGTAAGTGTCCTCAGGCTGCGCGCTTGATGAGGAAGCGATACACGCCCCCGGCCTCGGTCTGTTCTACGAGCGTGTGCCCGCCAGCTTCGCAGAACGCCTTGAAATCGGGAACCGACCCAGGGTCGGTTGCAAGCACTTCGAGCGTACCACCGGCGTTCAACTCCGCAATCGCCTTCTTGGCTTTCAGAATTGGCAATGGGCAGTTCAGCCCTTTGGTATCGAGCAACTTATCGGCCACTAATTCTACTCCGCAATTGGGACTGATCGACCAGGCGTCACAGCATATTATGCGCGCCGTCGCAAAATGGTTTGTCGTCGGTGCCCTTGCAACCGCACAGGTTTACGGTGCCGGTCGTCTCCGCAACGAACCGCAACGGAGCGAACGATGATCCCTTGTGCGTGCCATCGCAAAACGGTTGTTTCACCGAACGCCCGCAAGTGCACCAGAAATAGGCTTGGCCTTCCTTTACATCGACTTGGTAGGGGCCCTTCTGAGCGATTGCCGGTTCATCAGTCATGGCAGCACTCCGCGTTATTTGAAAACATCTAAGGAGCGCTACGGGAGAGAAGGTCGACGTCGCGCGTTGACGGCTCTAAGCGAGCGGCCACCGCTTGTCCAGATCGAGATCGCGTTAACTCAAGCGGAGCGCGGACGCCGAAAGCTCGAGGGAGCCGCGATCGGTGCTGCCTTGCGAATGCGGCGCAAGGGATCGGCAAGGCCGGAGCCGATGGTCTTTCTGAAGTCGTCGATGTGGTTCAACAGTCTGATCAGGTCGTCGACGTGCGTGTCCGGCGCTCCAAACACGATGACGTCGGCGTCGAGGTCGTGCTGGCGCGGCACCTTACGAGATTTGAGGAACAAGCCGACGCCGAGGCGCCCTGAGGGCTCCGAGCGGGGATCATCGGACAGCAGACCCGACGACGGGACGACCTTCGCGACGACTATGTCGGACCATGGGTGGGTCGTGTCGCCGAGCAGTCTGGCGATCGTCAAACCGTCTTTGTTCATGGTCACGGTGATCGGCATAATCGCGTCGAGTGCAAGGATTGCCAGCCAACCAGCCGAGCCCGCAGCAATCAGAAGCAGCCCCATCAGGGTTGGTGAAACACTGTGGCTCAGCAACACGATCACGACTTGCAGAAACAGCAATACGCCCATGGCGATTACGACGGTCGCAACCGTGCTGGGTCGTCGCGACAACTCGATCGTCTCGACGCCTCCTGCACGCTCGACATTCATTTCCATCGCGGCGGATCCAGGATTTGGTATCAGGTCCGCGATGGTAACCGGCAATAGTTAATGCAAAGTAAGGCTAGGGCCGCGAGCGCAGACAATCTGCCCCTACCTTCACGTACGTTAGTCCACGATTGCCTGGTAAACCAGCGCGCGGATCATCGGCCGGTAGCGCAGGCGAACGAGACCCGGCGTCGCCGCCATCCACACGCAGGTTAACTGTTCTTGCGGGTCGACCCAGAAGTACGTGCCGTAAACGCCCGACCAATAGTAGTCGCCCTTCGAACCGGTGAGGGCTGAAATACCGGCGTCCCGTCGCACGGCTACGCCCAGGCCAAATCCATAACCGGCAGACGAGGGGTCCATGCTGTCAGCGATGCGGTTTCCCGCATCTGGGGTAAGATGGTCGGAAGTCATCAGCTCCACCGTCTTACGGCCCAGGATCGGCTCGCTGGTCAGCTGCCCGCCGCGACGGAGGGTTTCGGCAAACTTCAGGTAGTCCATCGCGGTTGAAACGGCGCCGCCACCACCGCTGTCCCATTTCATACGATCGTTGGTCGCGTGGTGAATTACCGCTGGTTGTCCCGTCAGAACGTCATTTGGGAAGGCTCGCGCATATCGTCTCGCGGTTTCAGGCGTCAGCTCGAAACCGGTATCACTCATGCCGAGCGGTTGCCAGATCCGCTCCGAAAGCACAGTTCGCAACGGTTTGCTGGTCACGGCTTCCACGACCAAGCCCAGAACGTCGGTCGAGAAACCGTACTCCCAAACCGTTCCCGGCTCATGCACAAGAGGTGCCTTCGCCATGGCAGCCAAGTATTCAGCCTTCGAATACTTGACCGATGCATAAATCGAGCTGCCGGGATAGAGTTTATGTGCCGGCGTTTGACCGCGATCGCGGTAGGTCATGCCGGAGGT
>JANLXZ010000103.1:0-25589 GCA_031365375.1 Hyphomicrobiaceae bacterium
GCGCATTCGACGATGTAGACCCAGTAAGCCATCATTCCCTCGACCGCGTCGGCTACAGCAGCCGCGGGAACGACGCAACTGTTGGCGAGCGGTTTCGAACGGGATTGCCAACTCAAGCGTGCCGCTCCGCAATGGCCGCCAATCGCTTGGCCCACACGGTCATCTGCCTATCCCTTCGGATGATCGGGCAGATACTTGTACGCGCGCCCCGCTTCGTACAGCGCTGCTCGAGCTTTTTTCCAGGTCGGATGAGCGAAACCAGACCGCCAGCTGCCCCCTGCCATACGCACGCTAGATGTCGAAATTAGTGGTGGCATCCTTGACTTAGTGGTTTCGCTGGACCCATCAAAGGCGACGCATATCTGTTACAATCAAGATGACAGACATCACCAATGTCGGAAACATTGAAGAATTCGAAAGGGAGAGACGAATGAAAATGACGACGGAAGAGGCCTTCGTAAAGGTCCTGCAGATGCACGGCATCGAGCATGCGTTTGGCATTATCGGCTCGGCATTCATGCCGATTTCGGATCTGTTTCCGAAAGCCGGCATCACGTTTTGGGACGTGGCGCAGGAGACCAATGGTGGGCTGATCTGCGACGGTTATACCCGTTCGACCGGCAAAATGGCGATGGCGATCGCGCAGAACGGTCCCGGCGTTACCGGCTTCGTCACTGCTGTCAAGACCGCATACTGGAATCACACGCCGATGCTGCTTGTAACGCCACAAGCGGCGAACAAGACGATCGGCATGGGTGGCTTCCAGGAAGTTGAGCAGATGGCGCTGTTCCGTGACATGGTCGGCTATCAGGAAGAAGTGCGCGATCCCTCTCGCACCGCGGAAGTCTTGAATCGCGTGATCCTCAAAGCCAAACGCCTCTCGGCACCGGCCCAGATTAACATCCCGCGCGATTTCTGGACCCAAGTGATCGACATCGAGCTGCCAGCCATCGTCGAATTCGAGCGCCCGTCGGGCGGCGCGAACGCGATTGCCGCCGCAGCAAAATTGCTGTCGGAAGCCAAGTTCCCCGTCATTTTATCCGGCGCGGGCGTCGTCATCGGCGGCGCGATCTCCGACTGTGTGGCGCTGGCCGAAAAGCTCGATGCGCCGGTGTGCAACAACTACCAGCACAACGACAGCTTCCCCGGCAGTCATCGCCTGGCCGTCGGTCCGCTTGGCTACAACGGCTCCAAGGCTGCGATGGAGCTGATCGCGAAGGCTGATGTTGTATTGGCGCTCGGCACGCGGCTAAATCCGTTCTCAACTTTGCCCGGCTACGGCATCGACTATTGGCCAAAGACCGCCAAAATCATCCAAGTCGACATCAACGCCGACCGCATCGGCCTGACAAAACCGGTCACCGTCGGCATTTGCGGCGATGCCAAAGCGGTCGCCCAGCAGATCCTGGCGCAGCTCACCTCGGCTGCTGGCAATGCCGGCCGCGAAGAACGCAAAGCGCTGGTTCACAAAACCAAATCTGCGTGGCTTCAGGCATTAACGGGTATGGACCATGAGGACGACGATCCCGGCACGACCTGGAACGCCGACGCCCGCAAGCGCGATGCCGATCGCATGTCACCGCGTCAAGCATGGCGGGCGATCCAAGCCGGTATGCCGCAGGATGCGATCATTTCTTCTGACATCGGCAACAACTGCGCGATCGGCAACGCCTACCCGATGTTCGAGAAGGGTCGCAAATATCTGGCGCCAGGACTGTTCGGCCCATGCGGCTACGGCTTCCCGTCCATCATCGGCGCCAAGATCGGCAACCCGAACACGCCCGTGATCGGATTTGCGGGCGATGGTGCATTCGGCATATCGATGAGCGAAATGAGCTCGATCGGCCGCGAGGAATGGCCGGGCATAACCATGGTCATTTTCCGCAACTACCAGTGGGGAGCTGAAAAGCGCAACTCGATCCTGTGGTACGACGACAACTTCGTGGGCACCGAGCTCGATCCGCATCTGTCCTACGCTAAAGTTGCCGAAGGCTGCGGTCTCAAAGGCGTCACCGTGAAGACGCAAGCGGAGTTGACGGCAGCGCTCAAGACCGCGTGCGAGGCGCAACCGAAGCGCGTGACGACATTCATCGAAGTGATCCTCAATCAGGAACTCGGCGAGCCGTTCCGCCGCGACGCAATGAAGAAGCCGGTCCAGGTTGCCGGCATCAACAAGAGCGACATGCGCCCGCAGAAGGGGGCGTGACCAAAGATCGGCTGCCGGGTGCAATGGAGAATGCCGCGTCGCACCTGGCAGCGATATTTGTTTGCGTCGAAAACGGGAAATGCGAACGGTGCCAATCACACTCGGCTTTATCGGTTTCGGCATCATGGGTGAGCGGTTGCTGCGGGCAGCGGTGGCGCACGACAAATCGGTCGTCACCGTCACCGGCGTCTACGATCCGAACCCAGGCGCGGCGAAGCGATTGGCCGCAATCGACCCCGGCTTGAAGGTCTTTGCGACAGCCGCCGACGTGATCGCTGCATCAGACTGCCTGCACATTGCGTCCCCGCCAGCCAGCCATCTCGAATACCTGCGCGACTGTAATGCTGCCGGCAAGGCGGCACTCAGTGAGAAGCCACTCGCGATCGACCTCGCAGTCGCAACATTGGCAGTGCGAGATCTCGAAGCTGCGAAGATGCGGGCCGCGGTCAACTTTCCGTTCGCCTCGTCGTTTGCCGTCGATCACATCAATGCCTGGATGGGTGACTGCACCGCCGGCGCGCCGCAACGGCTCGATATCGTTACGCAGTTCGCTGACTGGCCACGCCCCTGGCAAATGGATGCCGAACGCTGGCTCGATGCTCGGGTCGAGGGCGGATTCGTGCGCGAGGTCGTCTCGCACTTCCTGTTTCTCGCGCGTCGCCAGCTCGGGCCGTTGGAGCTTGTTAGTGCCCGGACTGCTTTCCCCCTGGAAGGACGCAGCGAACGGAGCGTCGAAGCGGAACTCACCGCTGGCGGCCTGCCGGTGACACTACGTGGCGAAGTTGGCACTACGGCACTCGATGATCACAACACTTGGACCTTGACCGGCGACCGGGGCCGTATCCGTTTGCGCGACTGGTCGATCGCGGAGCGCGATATCGACGGCACCTGGACACCGCCAGTAGATGCAAAATCGAATGAAGAAATGCGGCCGTTGGTGCTGGCTCGTCAACTCGATAAAATCGCAAGCATGACGCGTGGCAATGCGACCAATCTTGCAACATTGCGAGAAGCGCTCGAGGTGCAAAGTATTGTCGAGGCGATTCTGCACTCAACCTGACGTAGCACCAGCAGCGGGTTAACGGGAGCGTGAACAGTAAGTTATTTCGTTCGCGTGTAAGCATCGTGATAGTCTGACCACGGTCGGGATCGTGCGGTTGCAGCGCTCCGCGAAGGGAGTAGGATTTGGACATTCGAACATGCGACGATACCAGTGCGATGCAAGCAACAGCGGTGCTCCCGGCCAAATTCGTCCATCCTGATTTAACTGCCAAGGGCGAGCAGCGAGCGTCCGTACCATTCGCCCGGCTCGAAACTCTATGGATAAATACCGGCACGCTCTGCAATATCACCTGTCAAAACTGCTATATCGAATCGAGTCCCAGCAACGACCGGCTCGTTTATATTACGGCCCTCGAAGTGGCGGCTTACCTGGACGAGCTCAGCGATCTTAGGCTTGGCACCAAGGAAATTGCATTTACCGGCGGCGAACCGTTTCTCAACCCGGATATGTTACTGATGGCCGGCGACGCGCTCGCTCGTGGCCACAGCGTACTGATCCTCACCAACGCGATGCAGCCGATGCAGCGGCCGAAAATCAAAACCGGATTGCTGGCGCTGCTGAAAAAATACGGGCCGGCTTTGACGCTCCGCATCAGCCTCGATCATTATTCCAAGGTACTGCACGAAGCCGAGCGCGGCGCCAAGACGTGGGATAAAGCGCTTCTCGGATTGGATTGGCTCAGCCAAAATAACTTCGAGATCGCAATCGCGGGACGCACCTGTTGGGCTGAATCGGAGCCTCTAGCGCGCGCCGGTTATGCCGACTTGATCGCATCGCATCAATGGAGACTTAATCCGTCCGATAATAAACAGCTCATGCTGCTGCCAGAAATGGATGGGCACGCTGATGTGCCGGAGATCAGCACGGCCTGCTGGAGTATCCTCAACAAGCGCCCGCTCGACATGATGTGCGCGAGGAGCCGCATGGTGGTGAAGCGTAAGGGCGCTGAGAAACCCGTAGTGTTACCTTGCACGTTGTTGCCGTACGAGCCTCAATTCGAGATGGCCGAAACTCTGGCCGCGTCCATGAAAGCCGATGGCGGCATGTTTTCAAAGGGCGCGGTAAAATTGTGCCATTCAAATTGTGCCAAGTTCTGCGTCCTCGGCGGCGGCAGTTGCTCGTAACGCGGCGAATACAAAAAGGCCCCGCATGTTGTAATGCGAGGCCTCTCACTTTCGATCTGATGGAAACTACCGCTTTGCGAGCGAGTCACGAATTTCCTTGAGGTAGATTTCACTCTGTGCTGGCGGCGGCGTCGTGATTACCACAGGGATCGGCTTCTTCTTCATTTTGTTCATCGCCTTGATCACCATGAATAGCACGAACGCAACAATCGCGAAGTCGATGATCGACTGAATGAAGGCGCCATACTTTATCAATACCGGCTTCGCAGCGGTGCCCAAATTGATTCCCAAATCCTTGAAATCTACGCCGCTCATCAGGAAACCAATCGGCGGCATCAGTATATGTTCGACAAGCGTCGAGACAACTTTACCGAAAGCGGTGCCGATAATGACGCCGACTGCGAGATCCACAACGTTACCCTTCAGGGCAAACTCCTTGAATTCGTCAATCATGCTCATGTGTTTTCTCCAGATTTTGTGAGTTGACGCAAAGCACGCCATGACGAAAAGTTCGTATGCCCTCGAATCGGCTGCGACCCAGCCATAAAGTAACCCGCAAGCTCGCACAATCAATCCGTTGTAAGATTACTGTTTATGGATTTTGTAGACGATGATTTTGTTGCATCAACACTTTGATCGTAATTAGCCCATTGGACATTGTTTGCCGCATCACCGATTGTGCCTTTCAACGAATGTTCAGCCTATAGGCGCAAAAAGCGTATGTTCCAGACCGGAGCCATAGTCGCACTCGCAGTCGGTTATGTTTGCGCGCTGTTTGCGGTGGCGTGGGCTGGCGACCGCATCATGCGCTCGCACAAGGGGACACGAGGGCGACCGTTTATTTACGCTATGACCCTTGGCGTCTACTGCACGTCATGGACGTTCTTCGGTAGTGTTGGCTTGGCCGGCTCGACTGGCTACGACTTCATCCCAGTATACCTCGGACCGATCCTGATGTTCGCCGTCGGTTCGCCGTTGCTGGTGCGTATCGTTAGGTTGTCGAAGAGCCAAAATCTGACATCGGTCGCAGATTTCTTGGCGGCCAGATATGGCAAGAGCCCTGCGGTCGCCGCGATCGTCACCATCGTATCGGTGGTGGGCACGCTACCCTACATCGCACTGCAGTTGAAAGCGGTTGTGACATCGACAGAAGTGCTGCTCGGCAACAGCCCACTGATCCCCATCTCACTGCCGCAGATCGGGATTTTGGAAACCGCTTTCGTTGTGGCGCTGGCACTTGCGCTGTTTGCGGTGCTGTTTGGCACCCGGCATATCGATGCGACCGAACATCAGCACGGATTAATGCTGGCGGTCGCAGCCGAATCCCTCGTCAAACTTGCCGCTTTTTTGACGGTCGGTATTTTCGTTTTGTATTCGGTGTTCGGCGGCGTTACCGGCTTTGCCGAGCGGGCAAAATCCAGTCTGGAGTTCCAGTCGCTTTTTGGGCGGGCGTTCAATGGGGGAACGTGGCTCACCGTCATGTTCCTGAGTTTCGTTTGTATCATCTTGCTGCCACGCCAATTTCACGTGACCGTCGTCGAAAACCACTCGGAACGGGAGATCAAGCGCGCGGCATGGATGTTCCCGCTCTATCTCGTGCTGATCAATCTGTTCGTCGTGCCGATTGCGGCAGCTGGCCTTCTGACTCTGCCGCCAGGGCTGGTCGACGCCGACATGTTCGTTATCGCGCTGCCGATGTCGAAAGGCGCAGATATCGTTACTACGCTCGCCTATGTCGGCGGATTATCGGCCGCAACGGCCATGGTCATCGTCGAGTCGGTCGCCCTCTCCATCATGATCTGCAACGGACTTGTGGTGCCGGTGCTGTTGCGTCGTCACAGCGCCGAAACCGACCCTCAGACCGAGCTCGCCGGACAATTGCTCGTGATCCGGCGCGTCGCAATCTTGGGCATCGTGCTTGCTGGCTATTTGGTGCACCGCGCGCTTGGGCAGTCGCAAGGATTGGCCGCGATTGGGCTCGTTTCATTTGCCGCGATCGCCCAGTTGGCACCAGCATTTTTCCTTGGGTTGCTTTGGACAAAGGGGACCGCGCGCGGAGCGATTGCCGGTATCATCGTTGGCATCACCGTGTGGGGCTACACGTTGATGTTGCCCTGGGTGGTGAAGGCGGGTTTGTTGCCCACCAGCCTGATCGACGCCGGGCCTTTTGGCATCGCTTGGCTGAAGCCGCAGGCGTTACTTCTGCTCAAATTCGAGCCACTCACCCACGGCGTGATCTGGAGCATGGCGGCGAATATCACTGCCTATCTCACAGTTTCATTATTGCGGCCGCCTGAACCAGTCGAACGTCTTCAGGCGCATTTGTTCGTCGACGGCGATGCCTCCCGCGCTGAATATCCGGCGACACCGATCGCGTTTCGACTGTGGCGGACGTCGATCACGATCGGCGATCTGCAGGCGACCGCCGCGCGCTATCTGGGCGCCGAACGAGCGGAACGTTCGTTTGCGGAATATGCGGCGGCGCAAAAGCCCGGTCCGGTAGTAAGGTTGAGGCTCGATGCGGAAGCCGACGTTCAGTTTCTTCGCTTCACTGAACGACTCTTGACCAGCGCGATCGGGGCCGCTTCGGCGCGTCTCGTGTTGGCGCTCCTCCTGCGCCGCTCGAACGTCGGCAGCCAAGCCGCACTTCGGTTGCTCGACGATGCGTCCGAAGCGCTGCAATACAATCGCGACTTGCTGCAATCGGCGCTCGATCAGGTGCGGCATGGGCTTGGCGTTTTTGATAAAGACATGCAGCTGATCTGCTGGAACCGTCAGTTCAAGGAGTTGCTTGATCTGCCCGACGAGATGGGGCGCGTGGGCACGCCGATGTTCGTCATACTCAAATATTGCGCCGATCGAGGAGACTTTGGGGCCGGCGCACCGGAACGTCTGGTCGCCGACCGGATGTCGAAACTTTCACAGGGCAAAGAAACGCTGCTGGAGCGGACCACCGCGAACACCCGGATACTGGAGATACGCACGGCCGCGATGCCGCAAGGTGGGATCGTGGCCACATACTCCGACATTACCGATCGCGTGGCGGCTTCGACCGCGTTGGCCGCCGCTAACGAGACGCTCGAACGGCGCGTTGCCGAACGCACGGTCGAGCTGACCGCCGTCAACGTCGAACTCGCAGTTGCAAAAGCCAAGGCTGACGAAGCCAATCTCGACAAGACACGCTTTCTCGCGGCCGCCAGTCACGATCTGCTGCAACCGCTCAACGCCGCGCGACTGTACGCAGCGAGCCTCGTCGAGCGAGCACACGCGGGTGAAGAAGCGCAAATGGCGCGCAACATCGACACGTCGTTGAACTCGGTGGAAGAAATCCTCAGTGCATTGATCGACCTTTCCCGGATGGACTCCGGCCGGCTCGAGCCGGAAATATCGGCGGTGTCGCTGGCCGACATCATGCATCGCGTACAGGTCGAGTTCGAGCCGATGGCACGGGCGAGAGGGCTCGATCTGCGCGTCGTCGCAACATCAGCTTGGGTGCGCACCGATCGCCGGCTTCTGCGACGGCTTTTGCAAAACCTTGTTTCGAATGCACTCAAATACACCCAACAGGGGTGCGTTCTCGTGGGCGTGCGACGTCGCGGTGAAAGCGTCATGGTGCAAGTCCTCGATACCGGCGCTGGCATCGATGAGGCCAACCACGCGCTGATATTCAAGGAGTTCCAGAGAGTTGCCGGTCACACGCACCGGGAACCGGGCCTCGGCCTCGGGTTATCGATCGTCGAGCGCATTGGCCGCGTTCTCGATGCCGAAATCGGTTTGCGGTCCCGTCTCGGAGCCGGTTCGATTTTCTGGGTGACCCTGCCCGCGACCGCTGCAATGCCCGCGCAGCCCGCCGAAATCTCAACATTACAGCCAATGGGCTCGATGGCCGGGCTCGTCGCGATTTGCATCGACAATGAGCCGACCGTTTTGGATGGCATGCGGACGCTTTTGACCGGCTGGGGCTGCATCGTAGCGACCGCTGCCGATGGCAAATCGGCGATTGCCAAAGTTCACGCACTCGGCGCGATGCCAGATGTTATTCTGGCCGATTATCAACTCGACGAAGAAACTGGGCTCGACGCGATCGCCCACATTCGAACGGCGATCGGGGGAGATCCTGCGGGCGTTATCATCACCGCCAATCACTCGCCCGACGTGCAAAAAGAGGTTCGGTTGCGTGGCCTCACTCTGATGCGCAAGCCATTGAAAGCCGCGACCCTGCGCGCTTTTCTAATGCAAATATATCTGCGACGGCAGGCGGCTGCCGAGTAGTAGCTGTTCAATTGGACCACGCTTTAATCCAATCAGCCACCAGGCATCCACTACCTTGGCCGATCTTATTGATCGCGATCACGGCCTGGGTGCGACTGTCGACGCCGAGTTTTTGCAGTATCGCCGACACGTGGGCCTTGATCGTTGCTTCGGAAACACTGAGGCGAAAGGCGATTTGTTTGTTCAACAAACCCTCGCCGAGCATCATCAGCACACGCACCTGTTGCGGCGTCAATGTCGACAACCGCGCAACCACTCCGCCGGACGCTTGGTCGCTTTGTCCGATATCGATATCCGGCGGTATCCACACGGCGCCCGACAGAACTTGCGCCACTGCGTGCCTGATCTGGTCGACGGATTGCGATTTTGGCACGTAGCCCGAGGCGCCAAATTCGATCGCGCGGCGGATCGTGCGCGCATCCTCGCTCGCCGACACGATCACGACGGGCACTTCTGGATGATCGGCACGCAGATACAGTAGGCCGGACAATCCTTGGACGCCAGGCATTGCAAGATCGAGCAGAACGAGATCAGTCGTGCTCCCCTGCGCAAGTAACGTGATCAACTCGTCGAGCGACCCGGCTTCGATGATCACGGCGCCGTCGATCGACGTGCTTAGCGCTTGTTTGAGCGCGCCCCGAAAGAGCGGGTGATCATCGACAATGACGATCCGGGTTGTAGTCATGCCGCATCTCCGGTGAGAATCTGCCCTGCTGCCGGCCAGCCTAATGGTGTCAGCGTCTTGTTCCGCGCTACTCACTGTGATGATAGGGATACCACCGCGGTTCCCTCATCTAAGCAAGTTGAGTAGTCTCGCACCAGAGATTCCCGAATACATTCTGAATGGCACGCCTGACGACCGCCGCTTCGCCGCAATCAAGCAGCATCCGTGGTCTAACTAGCACGAAAGCTTAGAGGTATGAGAAATGATCCAACGTAAAGAGCGAAAGCCGTACTGGCGCCATACCAAATTTCAAATGGTCGCGAGCCTGCTGCCTTTCCTGATGATTTTGGTGGTGTTCCCCCTCTATGCTGAGCCGTTGAACTCGAAGCTTTTTCTCGGCTTTCCGCTCGGGTATTTCTTAGCCGCTCATGGCCTCATACTCATTGCGCTGTTCACGATAGCCTCGTTTGTGAACCGGCAGGACGCAATCGATCACTGGCACGGTGCCCACGAAGACAGCTGAAAGACGCCGTTCCGGCAAGTCTCCCGTCATCGATAGGCGCTATTCATGTCAACGACCCAGCGCAACCGTCTCGTCAACCCCCGGCTTGGCACCTATTTCGGCATTTTCGTCAGTGCGTTCGTCAGCTTGTTGTTGATCGCCGTGATCGCCGAACAGCTGGGCGTTCCAGATGTCGCGCTGCGCTGGTCGATGCTGCTGGCGCCACTTGGTCTCTATGCCGCCATCGGCATTGCCGCGCATACCCAGGAAGTGCCCGATTTCTTCGCGGCCGGCCGGCGCGTACCAGCGTTTTTCACCGGACTGGCACTCGCCGTCACCGCAATCGGCGGTGTTGGCTTCGTTTCCATGACGGGGCTTTTGCTGATCAATGGCTCGGACGCATTGTGCATCGTCAACGGTGTCGTCGCCGGGTTCGTCGTTTGCTCCGTCGGGGTCGCGCCCTACATTCGAAAGTTCGGCTGCTACTCGGTCCCAAGTTACCTCGGGCGCCGGTTCGATAGCCGCCTATTGCGCGTCGTCACCGCCACCATTCTGTGCGCCCCGCTTCTTCTCTTCATTATTGCCGAGCTGAAAATTGGACTAATCGCCGCCTCTTGGCTGACCGGTGCGAGCGAGCGCGCGATGGCGATATTGTTTGCCGTAACGATCGTTTCAGCGATCGGACTAGGTGGCATGCGCTCGCTCAGCTGGTCGGGCACCGCCGCTGCGCTCGCGGTAATCATCGCAATAATCGTACCCGCTGCAGTCGCGGCACTCGAGTTCACCAACTTGCCGATCGGCCAGTTCACGCACGGCCCCGTCCTACGAGCGATCGGAAAACTCGAGCATACACAAGGCATCCCAGTTCCAATTTTGTCTCCGTTCGTGTTCGATTTCGCGGGGACTGGGTTTGAACCACTGACGCGGCGCATCTCAGCACCGTTCAGCAGCCTTGGATCGGCGAGTTACGTGCTCACCTCGCTCATGCTCATGATGGGTGTCGCAATTGCGCCGTGGCTGTTGCCGCGCATCGGCGCAACCCCGGGCGTCTTTGACGCGCGCAAATCGCTGGGCTGGGCAGTTTTCGCCTATGGCGGACTGATGTTGACACTGGCCGCTGTTGCCGTGTTCGAGCGCAGCATTGTCATGAAGGAGCTCGTTGGCCAGAGCACCGGTACATTACCCCAATGGTTCTCATCCCTTGTCGCAGCTGGCCACGCCGCCGTCGATGGACGTTTGCCAAATCTGCCGTTGTCGAGTTTTGCTTTCAAACGCGATGCGGCGCTCTTTACGCTTCCGATTTTTAATGAGTATCCCGCGGCGCTACTGTATCTCAGTCTTGCCGGCGGGGTCGCGGCTGCGTTTGCAAGCGCATCCGCCACGATCTTCGCCCTCGGATCGATCATTGCCGAGGATGGCTTCAATGGTGGCCATTGGGAAGCCCCCTCGGCTACGCCGCGTTTACTCGTCGCGCGGGCGGCCATCGTTTTCACGGCAATCATCGGTGCGGCGTTGGCCGTCGCGTTACCAGGCGATCCCCTGATGCTGGTGCTTTGGGCTCTAGGCTTGTGCGGCGCTGCAATATTTCCAGTCGTCATGCTTTCGATCTGGTGGAAACGGATTAATGCGTGGGGCGCTCTTGCATGCGTCATCGTCGGTTTCGTGGTGGCATTCGGCGGTATACTGGCAGCACAGGCCAACTGGCTTGGCATACCGAGTGCCCTGGTCAGCATATTCGCAATACCCGCGGGTCTCCTTGCTGCGGCGATCGGCACCCGGATCGGCCCCGCACCCAGCCGGCAAGTGCTCGAATTGGTGCGCGACATCCGGGTTCCTGGCGGCGAAACGGTCTATGACCGCGAGCAGCGCCTCTTGCGGCTCAAGCAACGGCAACGTCCCCTCTAAGCTTATTTGAACGATCCGGTTGCAGCCGCGCCACCGATACATATAGTGCGCGCAACAATCCTTCAGTTCAGACGAGGCGACAATGGCGACGAAGACGGCGGCCACGGGCGGCAAAGGCATCAAGAAGGTCGTACTGGCCTATTCCGGCGGCCTCGACACCTCGATCATCCTGAAATGGTTGCAGACCGAATACGGCTGCGAGGTCATCACCTTTACCGCCGACCTCGGCCAGGGCGAGGAGCTCGGACCGGCGCGTGACAAGGCACTGCAGCTTGGCATCAAGCCCGAAAACATTTTCGTCGAGGATCTGCGCGAAGAATTCGTGCGCGATTTCGTATTCCCGATGTTCCGCGCCAACGCCGTCTATGAGGGCGTGTACCTGCTCGGCACGTCGATTGCGCGTCCGCTGATCGCCAAATCGCAGATCGAAATCGCCCGCCGGATGGGTGCTGATGCGGTCTGCCATGGTGCCACCGGAAAGGGTAACGACCAAGTCCGTTTCGAACTCACATACTACGCACTTGAGCCTGGCATCAAGATCATTGCACCTTGGCGCGAGTGGGACTTCAAGGGTCGCGCCGATCTACTCGAGTTCGCGAAGACGCACGGGATTCCGATCGCCAAGGGCAAGGAGAACGATGCACCGTACTCGGTCGACGCCAACCTATTGCACTCGTCCTCCGAGGGCAAAGTGCTGGAAGACCCGGCCAACGAAGCGCCGAGCATGGTCTATCAGCGTACAATTTCACCGATGGAAGCGCCCGACAAACCAATCGACATCACGGTCGGCTTCAAAAACGGCGACGCCGTGACTGTGAACGGCAAAGCGATGAGCCCTGCAACGGTACTGACCACACTCAACAAGCTCGGCCATGACAATGGCATTGGTCGCATCGACCTCGTCGAAAACCGGTTTGTCGGCATGAAATCGCGCGGCATCTACGAGACGCCGGGCGGCACGATCCTGCTCACCGCACATCGAGCGATCGAGAGCATCACGCTCGACCGGGGTGCGGGGCATCTCAAGGACGAGCTGATGCCGCGCTACGCCGAGCTGATCTACAACGGCTTCTGGTATTCACCGGAGCGCGAAATGCTGCAGGCGATGATCGACAAGAGTCAGGAATATGTCGAAGGCGATGTGTCGCTCAAGCTCTACAAGGGCAACGTCATCGTCACCGGACGCTCGAGCCCGAAGTCGCTGTACTCCTCGACGCTTGTCACCTTCGAAGATGACAAGGGCGCCTACGACCAAAAAGACGCCCAAGGCTTCATCAAGCTCAACGCTCTGCGGTTGCGGACGCTCGCCGCCCGGAAAGCTAAGAGGTAAGGGGAAGCCGGAAGAAATCATCGGCAGGGGGAACATGTGAACTCACGCATCGAGCTGGGACGGATTGCAGGAATTGCGATCTACCTCGACATGTTTTTCGTGCTGATCCTAGTGATCTCGTCATCGCGATACTTCACCAGCGGCGACACACAGGTCATGTCGGCTGGCCTGCTGATCATCGCTGGAATTTTTGGGTCTATCCTGCTGCATGAGCTGGGCCATGCGGCGGCTGCACGCCTGTTCAACACCCGCGTGACACACATCGAATTGACGGGCCTCGGTGGCATTGCGCATTTTGGAAGCTCATTGCCGCGCAGTGTCGTTAAACGTGTGATTATCTACCTCGCAGGTCCGGCTGCGAACGTCGCGCTGTTTTACGCCTTCCAGAACTTGGCCCTGATGTCGGCCGGGGCCACTAAACCATTGCTGATGCTGGTTTTAGTACAACTAGCGACAATCAATCTCTATCTCGCGATCTTCAATCTTCTGCCAGCCTACCCGCTCGATGGCGGCCACACGCTCGATGCGATCCTCGGCCGATTTTTTGGCGCCATCTGGGCCCAGCGCATCGTGTCGGTGCTCGGCCTTGGCATCGCGGCGCTTATCAGCTTTTACGCGGTTCAATCGCTGCCCGGCACTATATTCCTATTGCTGATCGCCTTTATAATCGCCGAACAGAATTGGAGCGCCTTCCAACAAGTCGGCGGTTTCGGCGGACGGCGCTAGCCGGCAACACAGCCAATCGAGGCCCACGCATGCAACTCGGAATGATCGGTCTCGGCCGGATGGGTGGCAACATCGTGCGGCGGCTGATGCGCGCCGGGCATGCTTGCGTGGTGTGGGATCGCGATGCAACGCCAGGTTCAGCGCTCGCCGCCGAAGGGGCAACGGCTGCGACCGATGTCGCAGCACTCGTCGCTGCGATGCCGGCGCCGCGTCACATCTGGATCATGTTGCCGGCAGGCGAAGCCACCGAGAGCATGATCGCAAAACTCTCAACCCTGCTTGGAGCCGGTGACACCATCATTGATGGCGGCAACTCGTTTTGGAAAGACGATATCCGACGCGCGAAATTACTTAAAAAAAGGGGCATCGACTACGTCGATGTCGGCACCTCCGGCGGCGTGTGGGGTCTGGAGCGCGGCTACTGCATGATGATCGGCGGCGACCAGGCACCCGTCGATCGCCTCGACCCGATCTTTGCCAGTCTCGCACCAGGGCGCGGCGACATCGCCGCCACGCGCGACCGTGACGGCCGAGATCCGCGCGTCGAAAACGGCTACCTTCACGCCGGGCCGAACGGCGCCGGTCACTTCGTCAAGATGATCCACAACGGCATCGAATACGGCATGATGCAGGCGATGGCCGAAGGCTTCGATATTCTGAGCCACGCCAATTCGCTGAAACTGCCAGCCGAAGAGCGCTTCACGCTCGATACCGCCGATATCGCCGAAGTCTGGCGGCGCGGCAGTGTCATCACCTCGTGGCTGCTGGACTTGACCGCCGAGGCACTCGCCCGAGATCCAGCGCTTGCGAGCTTCTCTGGCCACGTTTCCGATTCCGGCGAAGGCCGCTGGACCGTCGAAGCCGCGATCGAGCGCGAGGTGCCAGCTGAAGTGCTGACTTCCGCGCTCTTCACGCGCTTCCGTTCACGCCAAGTGCACACCTTCGCAGAGAAGGTTTTATCGGCGATGCGCAAGGGCTTCGGTGGGCACACCGAACCCGGAAAACCGTGAGCTGGAATGGAAACGCCACTGCCCTACGCGCCGTCAGCCCGGATGCCGACCGCGCTCCTCGTGATGGGCGTGGCTGGTTCCGGCAAGAGCACCGCTGGCGAAAATCTCGCCGTCGAACTCAGTTGGCCGTTCCGCGATGCCGACAGCTTCCACCCAGCCGCAAACATTGCCAAGATGAGCGCTGGCATCCCCTTGACCGATGATGACCGCTGGCCTTGGCTCGCAGCGATTGCCGCTTGGATCGATGAACGGCGCAGCACGTCCACGCCTGGTATCGTCTCGTGCTCGGCGCTGAAACGCAGCTATCGTCGCGTTCTGCTCGAAGGCCGCCCTGATGTCCGGCTCGTCTATCTGCAAGGTGATAAATCGCTGATCGCCGGTCGCATGGCACGGCGCACCGGGCATTTCATGCCGTCAGCGTTGCTCGATAGCCAGTTTGCGACACTCGAAGAGCCAACGGCCGACGAATGGCCAATCATCGCGCCAATCGAATTATCGCCGCGCCGCATTATCGAGCACATCCTTGCCAGCATGGCCCAAGCCGGTCCGTGGAAAGGCTAGTCCCTGGCAATTAGGCACCAGGCCCACTTCGACATGCCGTTGCCACAGTGCCGCCATAGCCGCGACCTCGTGTGCTGAGCAAAACTATTATATCGAGATTTAAAACAATTCCGCCCAATGAGGTCCCCATGCGTCGTAGTGTTTTAGCGGTTGCCGCTGTGTGCGCTGCCAGCCCGTCATTTGCCGCCGACATCTCCGCCACATCGAAGATCGACGCCGTTACGGTATTCCCGGCAGGTGCGGAAATCTCGCGCACGGCCAAGGTGAGACTACCAGCCGGCGAGCATGTGGTGATCTTCCCCGATCTACCGCGCGATGCGGTGGCGAACTCGATCCGCGTCGAAGGCAAGTCGACGGGCAAGCTCGAGATCGGCTCGGTCGATAGCCGCTTCCTCAACGTCCCCCGCACGGATGCTGCGACGACCGCCACCGAACGCCGCCGCATCGAAGGCGAGATCGAGACGTTGAAGGACGCCAAGATCGTACTCGCTGCTCAAGTGCAGACGGCGGAAACGCAGAAGTCGTTGATCACAAACCTCACCAACCTACCCGCGCGTCCAGCGCCAACAGCCGGGGCGGCACCGCCTGAAAATTGGAGCCAGATCTTGACGTTGATCGGCACAAGCCTCGCCGATGTGCACAAGACCATCATCGAGACCCAACTCAAGCTGCGCGACATCGATCGCACGATCACCGATCTGCAAAAGAAGCTCACCGAGACCGCGCCGGTGCAAGACCAGCGCACGGAGGTGAAGGTGTTCGTCAACGCCGGAGCGGACGCCGAAGCCGATCTCGTCGTGCGCTATCAGGTCGCGAGCGCAGGCTGGCAGCCGCTTTACGACGCTCGGCTCACGACCGGCACAAAAGCGACCGCAGCGAAACTGCAACTCACCCGCCGTGCTTCGATCACTCAGCGCACGCAGGAAACCTGGGATAGCGTCGCGATGACGCTCTCGACGGCGCGTCCGTCGGCTGGGACGGTCGCGGCAGAACTGATGCCGACGACGGTCGATTTAGCACCGGAAAAGCCACCAATACCGATACCGGCTCCCGCCCCAGTGGCAAGGAGCATGGCACCAAAACTTGCCGAGCAAGCTCGTGATGGCATCGCGGCCGGCGTCACCGATGAACGAATGAAGGCGGACATCCAGCAAACCACCGCCCAGATCGAAGCCTCGCCGTTCCAGGTCCTCTATGCCCTCACCGGACCGCAAACGATTCCGAACAGCGGCGAGACTAAGCGCGTCGTCATCGATCAGACAGACCTCGATCCGGCGTTGAGCGTCCGCGCCACGCCAAAGGTCGAGCCGAAGGCCTACCTTTACGCCAAACTCACCTTGCCGAAGACTGCGCCGTATCTGCCGGGCCAGGTATCACTATTCCGCGACAGCACGTTCGTGGGCACCGGCCGCCTGCCCGCGCTCACCCCTGGCCACGAGTTCGACCTCGGCTTCGGTGCTGACGACGCTGTCCGCATCAAGTATGCCAACATCGACGAGAAGCGCAGCGAGACCGGCATCATCTCATCGTCGCGCAATGATGCCCGCATCTTCCGCATCACCATGACCAACAAGCACGAGCGGCCAATCGCGATCACGGTATTCGACCAGATGCCGGTGTCGAACAATCAGGAGATCAAGGTTGAAATGATCGCAAAGCCCCAACCCACCAAGCGCGATCTGGACGACAAGCGCGGTGTACTTTCGTGGGAAGATACATTGAAACCCGACGAGGAAAAGTCGATCGAGTTCGGCTACAAGGTCACTTGGCCGGCGCAGAAGAACATCACTTACGGACGCTGATTATCAGGGGATAGCTACCGGAATCCCGGCGACTGTCCCCCATGGCCCTTTTGCTCGGCCGACAACTGGTCTATAGACCCTCACGGCCCCGACCTGCGTCAACGCGGGTGCGGGGCCGTGGCATGAGAAGGAGCCAGGAAAAATGGCGAACGTGGTCGTAGTCGGTGCCCAGTGGGGTGACGAAGGCAAAGGCAAGATCGTCGACTGGCTCTCTGAGCGCGCCGATATCGTGGTGCGGTACCAGGGCGGCCACAACGCCGGCCACACGCTTGTCATTGGCGGCGTAACCTACAAGCTGTCGCTGCTGCCATCCGGCGTCGTGCGCCCCGGCAAGCTCGGCGTGATCGGCAACGGCGTCGTTGTCGATCCTTGGGCGCTCGGCGAGGAAATTGCACGGCTGGCTAAACAAGGCGTCAAGATCACCGAGGAAAACCTGCGGATCGCCGAAAACGCGACGCTGATTCTGCCGTTGCACCGTGAGCTGGACCAGATGCGCGAGAGCGCTGCCGGCGACAACAAGATTGGCACCACCGGGCGCGGCATTGGTCCCGCCTACGAGGACAAGGTGGGGCGCCGCGCCATCCGCGTTCAGGATTTGAAGAACCTCGACACCCTCGGACCCAAGGTCGATCGCATCCTGGTGCACCACAACGCGCTGCGGCGCGGCCTCAACCAGCCGGAAGTTTTGAAAGAAACGATCATGGCTGAACTGATCGAAGTGGCACCGAAGATCCTCCCGTTCATGGATGTGACGTGGGATCTGCTCGATAAAGCACGCAAAGTTGGCAAGCGTATTCTCTTCGAAGGTGCGCAAGGTGCGCTGCTCGATGTCGATCACGGCACCTACCCGTTCGTCACCTCGTCGAATACCGTTGCCGCCCAAGCAGCGACTGGTTCAGGCGTTGGCCCCGGCGTGCTCGGCAATATCCTGGGTATCGCGAAAGCCTACACCACGCGGGTCGGCTCCGGTCCATTCCCGACTGAGCTTACCGACGAAACCGGAGAACTCCTGGGCCAGCGCGGTCACGAGTTTGGAACCGTCACCGGACGCAAACGTCGTTGTGGCTGGTTCGACGCGACGCTGGTCCGGCAGACGATCAAGGTAACCGGTATCAATGGCATCGCGCTGACCAAGCTCGACGTTCTTGATGGCTTCAAAGAGCTCAATGTTTGTGTCGGCTACATGCTCGACGGCGAGCGGATTGATCGGTTGCCTGCCGGCAACGCGCAATCGCGCGTTAAGCCGATCTACCAAACGTTCGAGGGTTGGACTGCATCAACGCGCGGCGCGCGCAGTTGGGCAGAGCTGCCAGCGCAAGCCGTCAAGTACGTCAAAACCATCGAGGAGTTGATCGAGTGTCCGGTGACGCTGCTATCGACATCACCCGAGCGCGACGACACGATCCTGATGTTCGATCCGTTCCAGGATTGAGCGCACGCTAAGGCTCATCAAGCGGCAGTGATCAGGCCGCTGAATTCTCCCAACGCTCCGGGAACGAGTTCGGCGGCTAAAATCCGCAAGGGGTCGGCCGGGCCCGGAAGCCAGATTCGGCCGGCGGACGCGCGCCGAAATCCAAAGCGCGCATAGTACGTTTCATCGCCGACGAGGACTGCCAATCGAAGCCCTGCAGCTTTGGCGTTTGCCAGTCCCTCCGCAACGAGATGTTTGCCGTGACCAAGACCCGCATATGACGGCTCCACCGCCAATGGACCCAGCAACAGCGCACCGGGAACGCCACCGATTTTAACTTCGGTAAATCGGATCGCGGCGATCAACTCAGGGCCCGACATTGCCACCAGGCAAAATCGCGAAATCAAAGGCACACCTTCACGGATGCGATAAGCCGTCCGCGTAAAGCGGCCCGGTCCGAAAGCGCGGGGCTGCAGATCGCGAATGGCAAAGAGATCGGCCGGCGTGGCGTGCCGAACCGTGATGGTCGGAGACATGAGGCTTGCTCATAAAGAAAATTGCAGACTAACTCAGGCAGCGACTTGCAGCTCGCCCGGTCGTCGTCGCAGCAATCTCGTTTGGAGCACAATAATCATGCAAGCGCCGTAACACGGTCCTCTCGGCGGCGTCTAGGTCCGTTCACCAGTTTGCCGATCGAGGCTCGCCTTCTAGTATTTCTGACAATCGTGCCCGCGTTGACCTGTTAATACCCCCGGGAAGCGATTGCAGGTCAAAAAAACCTTGTTCTGCGATTTCGATGCTCGATTTTGGAATTTTGGCCTGCTGCCACTGCCGAATGACGTAGAGTATGATGTGATCGTTGGGGAAGGCTTGGAAGTTGGCATAGACACCGAACAGAACGGGCGTGCCATCGATCTCGACACCGGCCTCTTCCATCAGTTCGCGGCGCAGCGAGATTTCCAGCGGCTCACCCTTCTCGACCCCGCCTCCGGGGAAATGCCAGCCGGGCCGATATCCGTGACGAACGAGCAGAACGCGGTTCTGGTTATCTATTACGACGCCCTGCGCCCCAAGCGTAAGCCCGCGCGACATTCGCCAGTAGCGCTGCAAGACCCGCGATATTAATCGACGTTCAGCCAATTTCACGGCTCCGAATCGTGTCTACGAATGAGCAATCCTCTACCACTGTTGCCGTGCCTTTGCCTCCTCAATGGGCTCTAATCCGTTCATGAATGAAACAATCACAATCGCACACCTTTCGGATGTGCACCTGAGCCCGCTGGTCGGCTTCACGCCACGGCATTGGAATGCCAAACGCGCACTCGGCTTCGTCAACTGGCAGCGCAAACGCCGCCACATCCATGTTCGCAGCGTCGCCGATCGGTTGATCGCGGATTTGAAGGCACAGGCGCCAGATCATATCGCGTTGACCGGCGATCTCATCAACATCGGCCTACCGGCGGAATACGAAGCTGCAGCGCACTGGCTCACAACTGTCGGGTCGCCATCGGGACTGTCGCTAGTGCCTGGCAACCATGATATCTACACCCGATTGAATGGTGATCCCGGCGTCGGCCGCTGGAACGCTTACATGGCCTCCGATGAATGGGGACTTTCACAAGGGGCGGCACCGATCGGTGGTTTTCCCTATGTGCGACGGGTCGGGCCGATCGCAATCGTAGGGTTGTGCTCGGCAGTGCCGACTGCGCCCGGCATCGCGATCGGACGGCTAGGTCGGTCGCAGCTCGCCGCCGCTGCACATATACTTGAACAGGTTGGCCGCGCGGGTATATTCCGCCTGGTGATGATCCATCATCCGCCGCTGCCGGGACAGGCACGTGCGAACCACGATCTGACCGATGCCTCGGATCTTGCCAGCATATTCGCGACAGCCGGTGCCGAACTCGTGTTGCATGGCCATAATCATCGACCGATGGCAGCCAGCATTGCATTCCATCGCGGGCTTGCTCACGTGATCGGTGTTGCCTCGGCGTCCGCAAGCCGAGTGCAAGGCATGGAACCGTTGGCTCGCTATAATTTGATCACGATAGCCGGTGCTTCCGGACGGTGGCGAATCGATTTGCGGCAGCGTGGATTTACCAGCGGCAATGGACGGATTGTCGAACTTGAAAACCGCATACTGGATCGATCGGCAAGTTGACCGCGGCTGCCAATTTGTCGACCGAGCCACCCGAAAACGAGCAGGCACAGTTGAAATTTTCATGGCATAAGTGACCCTCAATCGGGAGATAGACTATCGTGAGCCAAGCAACCGTTACGCAATCCCAGACCCCTGCATCGACGTTCCCAGTGTGGGTGGTGATCCTTGCGGCTGGCACAATCGTCGGCATGGCAATGGGCCTACGGCAAGTGATGGGCCTCTACCTCAGGCCAATGACAACGGACCTCGGCATCGGCCGTGAACCCTTTTCAGACGCGATGGCAATCGCCAATCTAGTTTGGGGGTTGGGAGCCATCGTCACAGGCGCAATAGCGGATCGCAAGGGCGCCGGTCGAGTGATCGCGGTGTGTGCAATGGCGACCGCGACCGGCCTCTATCTCATGTACGCGTCCCGCACTGGCTGGGAGCTGTACATCAGCGGCGTTCTGTTAGGCCTAGGTGTTGCCGGAACGGGCGTCACTGCTCTGGTCGGCGCCGTTGGTCGTGCAGCACCAGCTGACAAACGGACAGCGGCCATCGCGTCGCTCGGTATGGCCGGCGGCATCGGCCAGTTGATCGCATTGCCCTACACGCATCTTCTGATCGAATCGCTCGGATGGAAGTCAAGCCTCTTGGTGCTCGCCGCCACCGCTCTACTGATGATCCCGCTGGCCTATCCGATCGCCGGCAAGCCGATTGCGGTCGATACCGGTATGAAACCTCAAACACTAATTGAAGCCTTTTCGGAAGCCTTTGCGCATCCAAGTTTCTGGTTGTTGACGGTTGGCTTTTTCGTATGCGGCTTCCATGTCGCGTTCTACGGTGTCCATCTGCCGGCTTTTGTTGCTGACAAGGGGCTTGAACCTTGGGTCGGCGTCGCGGCTATCATGATGGTCGGCGTTGCAAATATCGTCGGCACCTATATCGCGGGACGTTCGACGAGGTTCGTCGAGCGGCGGATCGGGCTGAGCTTCATCTACTTCGCCCGCGTGTTCGTTTTCCTCGGTTTGTTGTTCTTGCCGATCACGCCAACGACGATCATTTTCCTCAGCACGATGCTCGGCTTTTTCTGGCTGTCGACCGTTCCGCTGACATCGAGCTTAGTCGCCATATTCTTCGGAACCGCATGGATGTCGATGCTGTTCGGCTTCGTGTTTCTATCGCATCAGCTCGGCAGTTTCGCCGGCTTGAAGCTTGCCGGCATGGTATACGATGCGACCAAATCGTACGACCTCATGTGGTGGATTTCGATCGCACTCGGCTTGTTCGCCGCCGCCATTCACTGGCCGATCAAAGAGCGGCCCGTGGCGCGATTGAACCCGGCCTTGGCGGTGCCGGCATAAGTCAAGCTGAAGGAAAGGCTGGTTATGGACCATCGCTGGAGGATACGTCGCGCAAACGAGACCAAGCCAAATGCGGCTCGCGTCGGTTTAGGCATCGGTTTGGGTGTCGTCTCGCTCGGTGCAGCATACCTCTACGCGGTTCGCGGCAACGCCATCATTTTCGATTTGGCGTCTGGCATGGCTGGGATGTTCTGTTTCTAGACCTATTGATCAATGCTCGCCGTAGGTGGTGCCATGAAGTGTTCAATATTTCACAAGATTGCTCGGGCGGGCGTGATCATTGCCGGACTGGTTATCGCAGGCCAATCCGCAAGCGCCGATGAAATGCGAACGTTCGTAAAAAGCGGAATGGCCTATGACGACGTGAAGCAGGATTTGGAAAGCGCGATCGAGCGCAAGGGTTTGAAAGTCGGTGCGGTGGGCGACCTAGGTGATATGCTTGGTCGCACACAAGGTGCGGTTGGCGCCGGAAGCGTTTACAAATCAGCACATTACATGCAGTTTTGTTCTGCGGTGATGGGCCACAAGTTAGCGGCATCCGATCCCGCAAACATCGGCCACTGTCCATTTCTGATGTTCATCTACGAAACGGTTGCCAAGCCTGGTGAAATCGTCGTCGGTTATCGATCGATTATCCGTACCGGGTCGACAGCTACGCGTGCCGTTCTCGACGAGGCCGATGCTATGTTGGAAAGCATTGCGCGTGAAGCAGTCAACTGACCATTGCACGGTTGTCACTTGCTCAGCCAAAAGTGTCAGGTTCGACATTGATTTATTGACTTGCAGTGCACCACTCTGCTTCGCTTCCCGCGTGACGGTTTCTGTGGATGCGGACAAGGCAGCCACGGGTGAAAAGGGAACACGGTACCGGGCTTTCATTGCCCGAAGGCCGAGGCTGCCCCCGCAACTGTAAGCGACGAGCCGGCTCCATCAATGCCACTGCGCCACCCCAGATCATCGGGCCGCGGGAAGGCTGGAGCAGGCGCTAGAGCCGCGAGCCAGGAGACCTGCCGGCACAAGTCGTCCATCCCTCATGCGGGGCGCGTGGTGGAACGGGTATCCGTAGTGGCGACTGATGTGCAACCGGCGCGGGAGCTACGTCAGCTGTGACTGTTCGGATCGTATTTACCATCGTGACGTTCTGATTTGCCGCCTCCCAGGCAACGCTTGGGAAGTGATCGATCGCGTCAGGCACGAGCCTACAGAAGATCAGTAGCGTTGCTTCTCCGTCTTCAGTCGCTGAACGGAGCTACGATGCGAACTACAAGATTACTGAATTCGAGTTCTTATGCGGCGCTGTTGCTCACCGCAGCAGCGGCCATCACGCCAGCGTCTGCCCAAACTCCACAAGCCCTTCCTGGTATCGTGGTGCAAGGCGCGACGCTGGACGTTCCCCGGCCCGCGAAGAAGTTTGTCGAACCAGAGCCCGAGCCAACACCGCCGCGCCCGCGCAAACAGAGTGGGCCTGTAGCGGCGCAGCCCCAGACAACCGCGCCGACGACGGCTGAAGCGGGACCCGGCGATACATCGGCGCCCGCGAATGCCGAATCTCCCCGTGCAGGCTTGGCGACCGAGGGTGGCATCCCGATCGAAAATGTAGGCACCTCTGTGTCGGTGGTGACGGCCGCCGATTTGAAAAACCAGCAAGTTCGCAATGCAGCCGACGCTTTGCGAAGTTTGCCTGGCGTCAGCGTCGGCAGAACGGGCGGCTTCGCGGGCCTCACACAATTGCGCATACGTGGTGCGGAAGCGAACCACACTCTCGTCCTGATCGATGGCATCGAAGCCAATTCCGGGACCGACGGAGAATTCGACTTTTCGGATCTGTCCGCCGATGACATCGAGCGCATCGAAATCCTGCGTGGTGCTCAATCGGGCATCTACGGGTCGAATGCGATAGGCGGTGTGGTAAACATTATAACCAAGGGCGGTCGCGGACCGTTGACGGTCCAGGGCAGCGTCGAGGGCGGCAGTTATAAGACTCGCGATGCCACCGCGCGAATTTCGGGTGGCAACGACCAAGGCTACATTTCCCTCGGTGTTCACCGGCGCGAGAGTGATGGCTTTAATATTGCGCCCAATCGCGATCCCGCCAATCCAACATTTCGCGACGACGACTTCAGTCAGCTCACCAGCTTCGCACTAAAGGCGGGCGGGCAGATCACACGCGACGCCAGTGTCGATTTAGTACTGAGAAACATCTCGAAGGCGGGCGGCCGCGATGGGTTTGGTGGCACTGCCGGATCGCTCGCCACCGCGGTCGACGATCCCTCACGATTTGCCTCGAATATCTGGCTGGCCGGCGCAACGGTCCGCTGGGACATGTTTGACGGCGCATTGAGTCACGTCGTCCGCGCCAACCACAATTCCACCCGGCGTACCGACGACGATCGCAGCCAGTTTCCGTTTGTGAGCGACAATACCAGCGAGACCAACAAATTCGGTTATCTCGCAACCTACCGTTTTGCAACGCCAATGATGCTCGCCGCCAAGCATAGCGTTTCGGGCCTGATTGAAAAGGAGTTCGAAACTTTTCAGCCGCGCTCGGATTTCACCACCGGCGAGGATTTCCAGCGTTCGCGGATCGGCACGGTCGGCGAATATCGCGGTGAGTTCGCCGATCGCCTGTTCGTGACAGGCAGCATCAGGCATGACGACAACGACAGCTTCGCGGATTTCACGACATGGCGATCGACGGCCGCGCTCAAGCTCCCCGAGCTCTCGATGCGGCCGCACGCCAGCGTCGGCACGGGGGTCAAATATCCGACATTTTTCGAACAGTATGGCTTCATCCCGGGCTTCTTCATTCCCAATCCGGACCTGAAACCGGAGACCTCGTTTGGCTGGGATGCCGGAGTGGAATTCACGGTAATCCGCGATCGCGCAACAGTGGACGTGACCTATTTCAAAACCAACCTCGAGAACAAAATCGTGTCGTTGGGATTCCCGACATCGCTGACCAATACACCCGGCGAGGCCACACGACAGGGGATCGAAATTGCTGGCAAATATAAGGTCTGGAGCAATCTCAGCCTCGGGCTGAGCTACACATACCTCGATGCTCGAGAATCGAACGGCGCTCAAGAGGTACGGCGCGCTCCGCACGGTGGGCGGCTCGACGTGAACTACGGGTTCGACCAGGGCCGCGGCAACTTCAATCTTGCTGCCGCCTCTAACGGGCGCGCCGAGGACAACGCGTTTCGTCTCGGCGTTGATCCGACCTTCGGGTTCACCACGTTTAATCCCGAGCGCGTCGTACTCGACGATTATCTGCTATTAACGGCGGCCGCCTCATACAAGGTGCAACCCGGTGTCGAGGTGTTCGGCCGGGTCGAGAATCTTGCCAATCAAAAATACCAGGAGGTGTTCGGCTACAACACGCCTGGCGCCACAGCTTATGCAGGCGTCCGCCTCACCTACGAGGACCGCAATAAGATTGAACTTTCGAAGAAAGACTAGCGTGATGGCGTGGCGGTGTTCGGCGATAGCGTTGCTGTTGGGCTTGACGC
>JANLXZ010000112.1:0-10805 GCA_031365375.1 Hyphomicrobiaceae bacterium
GCCAGATTCAAGAAGTTGATCCTCGAAGGCGACTACACGGCCGCCGTCGAGGTCGCGCGCCAGCAGGTCGAGAGCGGCGCGCAAATCATCGACATCAACATGGACGAGGGCCTGCTCGACGCCGAGCTGGCGATGGACACGTTCCTGAAGCTGATCGCCGCCGAGCCCGACATCGCCCGCGTGCCGATCATGATCGACAGCTCCAAGTGGAGCGTGATCGAGGCCGGCCTGAAGTGCGTCGCCGGCAAGCCGATCGTGAACTCGATCTCCATGAAGGAGGGTGTCGAGCCCTTCATCGCGCATGCCCGCAAGGTTCGCCGCTACGGCGCCGCGGTCGTCGTGATGGCGTTCGACGAGAAGGGCCAGGCCGACACCAAGGACCGAAAGGTCGAGATCTGCCAGCGCGCCTACGATCTGCTGACGCAGAAGGTCGGATTCGCGCCGGAGGACATCATCTTCGATCCGAATATTTTCGCGGTGGCAACCGGCATCGAGGAGCACAACAACTACGGCGTCGACTTCATCGAGGCAGCGCGCGAGATCAAGCGGCGCATGCCGCTGGTACATATTTCCGGCGGCGTGTCGAACCTGTCGTTCTCGTTCCGCGGCAATGAGCCGGTGCGCGAGGCGATGCACTCGGTATTTCTGTATCACGCGATCAAAGCCGGCATGGACATGGGCATCGTCAACGCCGGTCAGTTGGCGCTGTATGACGACATCCCGGCCGAGCTTCGCGAGCTGTGCGAAGATGTCATCCTCAACCGACGCGATGACGGCACCGACCGGCTGCTCGACGTTGCCGCCAAGTATAAGGGCGATGGCGCGAAGAAGAACGAGAAGGACTTGCGGTGGCGTGAAACCTCGGTCGAGGAACGGCTCAAGCACTCGCTCGTCCACGGCATCACCGACTTCATCGAGTTGGATACCGAAGAGGCACGCCTTGGTCTCGACAAGCCGCTGCACGTCATCGAGGGCCCGCTGATGGCCGGAATGAATGTCGTCGGCGACCTGTTCGGCCAGGGCAAAATGTTCCTGCCGCAGGTGGTGAAGTCGGCGCGCGTGATGAAGCAGGCGGTGGCTTATCTGCAACCTTATCTTGAAGCCGAGAAGCTGGCCTCTGGGCTCGCCGCAAAGCCCGCCGCTGGCAAGGTCATCATGGCGACGGTGAAGGGCGACGTGCACGACATCGGCAAGAACATCGTCGGCGTCGTGCTCCAATGTAATAACTACGAGGTCATCGATCTCGGCGTCATGGTGCCGGCGCAGAAAATCCTGGAAGCGGCCAAACGCGAAAACGCCGACATCATCGGATTGTCGGGTTTGATCACGCCCTCGCTCGACGAGATGTGCCACGTGGCGGCCGAGATGGAACGCCAGAATTTCCACCTGCCGCTGCTGATCGGCGGCGCGACAACCAGCCGGGTGCATACGGCTGTGAAGATTTCGCCGAATTACATCAAGGGTCAGGCAATCTATGTGACCGACGCAAGCCGCGCTGTCGGCGTCGTCTCGAAGTTGTTGTCGCCGACCGACCGTGATGGGTACATCGCCGACATCAAGGCCGAGTACGTTAAATCGCGCGAAGGTTATCTGCGCGCCGAATTGAAAAAAACGCGCCTACCGTTGCGCACCGCACGCGCCAATCCGGTGAAGATCGATTGGGCGATGTACACGCCACCAAAACCGGTGTTCCTGGGGATCAAGGCATTCAAGTCGTACAGCCTCGCTGAATTGGTGCCCTACATTGACTGGTCGCCTTTTTTCTCGACGTGGGAGTTGGCCGGCCGGTATCCAGCGATCCTCAATGACAACAAGGTCGGCGTCGAAGCGAAGACGTTGTTCGCCGATGCGCAAGAGCTTTTGAAGCAGATGGTTGCCGAGAAGTGGCTGACGGCCAACGGCGTGATCGGGTTCTGGCCGGCGAATAGCGACGGCGACGACATTCGTGTGTTCAAGGACGATAAGCGCAAAGCGCAAAGGGCGACATTGCATACGCTTCGCCAGCAGATCGCCCGCGATAACCGGGGACCCGGCGGTCGCGAACGCGCGCACACCGCACTGGCCGATTTCATCGCGCCGGTGTCATCAGGCAAATCCGACTACATCGGTGGCTTTGCCGTCACGACTGGCATTGGCGAGGAGGCAGCCCTCGAAGCGCACTTCAAGAAAACCGATGACTACGGTCGCATCATGATGAAGGCGCTGGCGGATCGCCTCGCCGAAGCCTTTGCCGAGCGTATGCATGCGCGCGTTCGCCGCGAGTTCTGGGGCTATGCGCCTGATGAAACGTTGTCGGCTGAGGATTTGATCTCGGAGAAGTACCAGGGCATCCGCCCAGCACCGGGCTATCCCGCACAGCCCGACCACACCGAGAAAGCAACGCTTTGGTCACTGATGGATGTCGAGGCACAGGCCGGGATCAAGCTGACCGAGAGTTACGCGATGTGGCCGGGTTCAGCGGTCTCCGGGTTATATTTTTCGCATCCCGAAAGTCATTACTTTGGCGTCGGCAAGGTCGAACGCGATCAAGTCGACGATTACGCCCGCCGCAAGGGTTGGTCGATCGCCGACGCCGAACGCTGGCTCGCCCCAGTGTTGAATTATGATCCAGCAACCGCCCGCGCGGAAGCTGAGGCGGATGCGGCTTAGGCCAAATAGGAAAGGCGCGGGGAGCGACCCCGCGCCTTATTTAATTGGTGTTGTTCGAAGCGCCGTTTGGTGTCTTCGGATCGTGGAGAGATTCTTCGTCTCCCGTAGGCCTCACGCAGGATGGGTTCAAACCATCCCCAACACAATCGCAGCGAGGAAGCCGAATGATGTGAGCGCAGCTAATGCGTTCAAGCTCATTCTCAATTCCATCGTTGCCTCCTTTGCCGAATTTCCGGCGGTTTAGGCAGCACAGCGGGGTCTGTGCCGGTGTCGGCATGTAAGTGCTTCGCGGGGCACAGGACAAGCGTAAAAGTTTTTGCGATGCAATATAAATTGGTTTCTTCGGTGTTACTTGGAAGGATAAAAGTGTGGTTAGCACACCTGCCACAGTGAGGCGCCAATAACACTTGCGCAGTAGTGCAAGATTAAATCTATTTAAATTTAGGGTCTTGAATAGCATTGCTCAATAAAATGATCTTGCTGAGTTATCGGCGCTGTGTATCGACCAAGCGCTTAGCCGCTAACTTCCAAAATAGTTCCTCACATAACATTTATTTTTTTCGCCACCGCGCATGGCTCGTTCGACCTCCATCTCGACATTCCAGCCGCTTGAGCATATGGCGGGAAGCCGGTACATCGTCCGGCAAGTGACGGTCGCAAGTGCGAGGAATTATGGAACGCTTCAAGGCACTGTTGGCATCGAAGGGCGACAAGGGCTCAAATTTGGCGTGGACCGAGCTTGGCGCGTCCGACCTGATGGATGGGGACGTCACTGTTCGGGTCACTCACTCCACGGTGAATTTCAAAGATGGGTTGGCACTCACCGGCAAAGCACCGATCATCCGGCGTTGGCCGCTGATCCCCGGCATTGATTTCGCCGGAACGGTCGAGGCCTCAAACAACGCCGAATTCAAGGTTGGCGAAGATGTGATCTTGAACGGCTGGGGCGTCGGCGAAAGCCATCATGGCGGCTACGCGCAATATGCGCGCGTTAAAGGCGATTGGTTGGTAAAGCGGCCGACGTCGTTCTCGCGCGCGCAATCGATGGCGATTGGTACCGCCGGCTATACGGCGATGCTATGCGTGCTGGCACTCGAAGCGCATGATGTCACACCTGCAAAGGGTCCTGTCCTGGTGACGGGTGCATCCGGCGGCGTCGGCAGTATTGCCGTTGCGGTGCTGGCAAAGCTTGGGCATCAGGTAATTGCGGCCACCAGTCGCCGGGAGGAAGACGCCTTTCTCAAATCACTGGGAGCCACCGAAATCATCGACCGCGCCGAGCTAAGCAGTCCCGCCAAGCCACTCGCAAAGGAACGCTGGGCCGGTGCCATCGACGTTGCCGGTAGCCATACGCTCGCAAACGTCCTGTCGATGACCAAGTATGGCGGCTGCGTTGCCTCGACCGGTTTGGCTCAGGGTATGGATCTGCCGGGTTCGGTCGCGCCATTTATTCTGCGCGGCATCACGCTTGCGGGCGTCGACAGTGTGATGTGCCCGAAGCCCAAACGCGAGATGGCTTGGAGCAGACTGGCGCGAGATCTCGACGCTAAAACACTCGATACTCTGACCGTTACGCGGTCATGGGACGAGGTGCAACAGATTGCGGCCGACTTGATGGCCGGGAAAATTCGCGGTCGCGTCGTGCTCGAAGTGACGTGATCACAGCCGCATAAAATGAAGTTTGTTGAACTGTTGGCGGAAACGGGTGGTGTCGGCTGCCACTGTTTCCGGCGCGTCATTTCCGTTCAGTCCACGCGCGATGAGGCTGGCCAGCTCCGGCATGTCATTGGGCCCCATGCCGCAACGGACAATCTCCGGTGTGCCGAGGCGAAGTCCGTTCGCGTCTCCTGCAACGGCGGTAATCGGCAGTCCGATGGCGCACGCGAGGATGTTTGACGCGCGCAAGCGTTTGGCCGCCGCATGCCCGCCGCCGAATCGTGCCGCTTCGATCGCAATCTGGTGCGAGCGCGTGCCACCATCGACAGTCGTGAAAACTGGCAAGCCACGCGCGACCAAGCACTTGGCGAGTGCGTAGGCGGTGTCTGCCATCTGCTGCGCGTAAGCCCGGCCGTGCACCTTCCAATCGAGCATCGTGATCGCAAGTGCAGCCGTCTTACCGGCGTCGAAGTTCGCAGTCAGGCCCGGATAGGCGATGGCATCGATGCGTTGCATGAGTTCGGCATCATTACTGACGATTAAACCGCCAGGTGGTCCTCCGAGGCTCTTATACGTGCTCATGGTCATCAGATGAGCGCCTTCCTCCAGTGGCTGCTGCCAAGCGTGTCCGGCAATCATCCCGGACATGTGCGCCGCGTCATAAAGCACTTTGGCCCCCACCTCGTCGGCAATGGCACGGATGGCGCGCACTGGGTGCGGGAGAAAATTGAGACTGCCGCCAATCGTGATAAGCTTCGGCTGCACCTGTCTTGCTTGCGCGCGAAGAGCGTCGAGGTCGACCGTGTAGCGCTTCGCATCGACAGGTGCCTCGTAGACGTCCAGGCCGTACAGTCCAGCTGCGCCCGCCTTGTGATGCGTCACGTGCCCGCCAATTGAAGCGGGTGGCGCAATGATGCTGTCACCGGGCCTTGCTGTGGCCATGAACGCATAGAGGTTGGCGAGCGCGCCTGAACCAACGCGCAGTTCGGCATATTCCGCGCCGAACACTTCCGCCACCAACTCAGCGGCAATGACTTCGATTTTCTCGATTGCCTCCAGGCCCATTTCGTATTTATCGCCGGGATAGCCGAGCGAGGGTCTGGATCCGAGCCCAGCTGACATCATCGCTTCGGCTCTCGGGTTCATCATGTTGGTCGCCGGATTGAGATTGACGCAGTCGCCTTCGTGGATGCGCTGGTTCTCGATAACGAGCATGCCGAGGATCGCTTCGGTTTCAGCCACCGTGCGGCACGCTGTCTCATTTGCGATGCCTTGAATGTAAGTTTCGCAAGGTTCGGGCACCCACGCGCGGGCGACGAGATTTGCACGGAGCAATTCTTCTTGCATGCGATGTCCGATCCGAAGTTCGGCCGATAATTCGGCATCCTCTTCATTTACAGCTGGTGCGTCCAGCCGGCGTAAACGAAAAAGCTCGCCTTACGTGAGCAAGGCGAGCTGTTCAGCATCGATTGAGCGATTGCCGCTGTTACAGCAGCTTGCCCATCGCGACCGCCGTGTCGCTCATACGGTTCGAGAAGCCCCACTCGTTGTCGTACCAAGCGAGTACGCGCACTAGCGTGCCGTCCATGACCTTGGTCTGGTCGAGGTGGAATATCGACGAGTGACTGTCGTGGTTGAAGTCGGTGGAGACGTTGGGTTGGTCGGTGGTGCCAAGGATGCCCTTAAGTGCGCCATTCGAAGCCTCCAGTACGGCCGCATTGATTTCGGCGATGGTCGTGGCCCGCTTTGAGGTGAACACGAAATCGACCACCGATACGTTCGGCACGGGGACACGGATCGATGTGCCGTCCAAGCGACCGTTGAGCTCCGGCAACACGAGGCCAACTGCTTTTGCTGCGCCGGTCGTCGTCGGGATCATTGATAAAGCCGCAGCTCGGCCGCGATACAGATCCTTGTGCATAGTGTCGAGAGTCGGTTGGTCGCCGGTGTAGGCGTGGATCGTCGTCATGAAGCCCTTCTCGATGCCGACGGCATCATTCAGCACCTTCGCAAAGGGCGCCAGGCAGTTCGTCGTGCAGGAGGCGTTCGAGACGACCAGATGGTCCTTCGTCAGCTTATGGTGGTTGACGCCGAAGACTACGGTCAGATCCGCACCATCGGCAGGCGCTGAGACGAGCACGCGTTTGGCGCCAGCCGTCAGATGCGCCGACGCCTTGTCCTTCGCCGTGAAGATGCCGGTGCATTCGAGGGCAATATCAACTGCCATTGCCTTGTGCGGCAGTTCGGCCGGGTTCTTGACCGCCGTCACCTTGATAGGGCCACGACCGACATCAATGGTATCGCCGGCAACCTTTACGAGGTGAGGAAAGCGACCGTGAACCGAGTCGAACCGCAAGAGATGAGCGTTGGTCTCGACGGGGCCAAGGTCATTGATGGCGACGACTTCGATGTCAGTGCGTCCCGACTCGATAATTGCGCGCAGCACATTGCGGCCAATGCGGCCAAATCCATTAATTGCAACTTTTACGGCCATGGGGAATTCCTCAATTGCTGATCTCAGGAGGTGGGCAGACGCCGCCTGTAGTCTGGATGGGTTATGCAATCGCCTTCAGCCACCGTCAACGTGGCTGCGTAGCGACACGGTAAATGCCGCGGCCGTCTCAATCATAGTGGTTGACGCGACGGATTGGTTGACGACAGTTGATCCACGCACTTATCGTTTTTCCAAAGATTCTAGTTGGGTCGCGCGCAGCGTTTTGCAAGTCTTATCACAATCGCGCGGGAGACGTCCGAATGACGCCAAAGGACAAGGCTCGAGCCAAGCGACCTGCCGCCAAAAAGGCGCCGGTCAAAAATGCCAAAAGCGAAGATAAGCATCTTGGTTCCGACAAACGCCTTCTTCAACAGCGTTTGGCCGAAGCTGAGCAGAAGATAGTATTGCTCGAACGGCAACGAGAGGAAGCGCTAAATCGGCTCGAATGGGTGATCGATTCGATTCGGACACTAGCGGAAGACGTTCGCAAGTCGATTTGAGAACGGCGAACGGGCTGAGATGGATCGCAGGACGCGAGTAGCTGATGGGCCAGGTGACGGTAACACTGAACGGGCGGACGTATCGCTTGACCTGCGGTGATGGCGAGGAAGCCCGGCTGGAAATCCTCGCTGCGCATCTGAAGACCAAGGTTGACACTCTCGCTATTGAATTCGGCCAAATCGGCGAAGAACGGCTGCTGTTAATGGCCGGGTTATTGGTGACCGACGAGCTGTTTGACGCTCGTGAACGCAGTACCGCGGTTGGAAAGGTTGAGCCGGTCGGGTTGAAAGCGCCAACCGCTGGGCAGTCCTCGACTGAGGTCAATTCGGCTCGATCGCAGATAGAAGAACACCAGCCGTTGGCGTCCCGAGCAAGCGTTCCGGCATCGGCGACCCTGCCTCCGGGCAAGTCTTTGCAATCGAATAACGGTGGCCGCAAGCCTGGTCGAAACTGAAAATTTAAGACGGATGCACTCGCCGATCGTCGGCACTCCTCGAGGCCCCAATGGACGGCACGCTTTCCGACACCAAGGCCTGGTGGCCGAGATCTCGCCATTATGTGCATCATGTTCTGGAGGCAGGCATCGGCTACTCGACCGCTGGCACGATCGTCAACGGTTTTTTGATCCTGCTTGCACTGATCAACGTGTTGGCGTGCGCAGCATTCTCCGTACCCGACATCAAGGTTCGCTACGGCATGTTGATCGGCTTTATCGATATCGCCTCAGCCGCGATCTTTGCCGTTGAATACGCTCTCAGGATATGGTCGAGCACCGAACTTCCGTTCTTCTCCACGTTGCCGGCTTGGCGAGCTCGGATTCACTTCGCGATCCGTCCCATGCAGATCGTCGATCTGCTGGCGTTCATACCGACCGTGATTGGCCTCCTCCTCGGATTGAACCTTTGGGCTGCGATGATGTTGCGGTTTCTGAAAGTCGCCCGTTACAGTTCAGCGCTGCACTCGCTCGGACGTGTGATCGCGGCCGAGCGTGGTCCGTTGTTCGGCGCGCTGGTGATCATGACTGGGCTGGTGATGTTCTCGGCCACCGGCATGTATTTCATCGAGCGGGAAACTCAGCCAGCTACGTTCGGGAGCATTCCAGCGGCAGCGTGGTGGGCTGTTATTACCTTGGCGACCGTTGGCTATGGTGATGCAGTTCCCATCACATCAATTGGCAAGTTGTTCGCAAGCCTAGTCATGATTGCGGGGCTTGCGGCCTTCGCCTTGCCGTTCGGCATCATCGCGACCGGATTTGGCCGCGAGGCAACGCGTCGCGACTTCATGGTGTCGTGGTTGCTTCTGGCGCGCGTGCCGCTATTTTCCGGATTGGACGCGGCCGCGGTCGGCCAAATTATCACCCTCCTGTACTCGCGTACCTATGATGCAGGTGAGGTCATTGTCCGGCGCGGCATGCCGGGCGACAATATGTTCTTCGTCGTTTCGGGCGAGGTCGCGGTGGAGGCCGATCAGGGCGAAATCATCTTGAAGGAAGGTGATTTTTTCGGCGAGATGGCACTGCTGGAACAACGGCAAAGGTCGAACACGGTTAGAGCTGCAACTCGCGTCCGCGCGCTTGTGCTTGATCGAGAGGATCTGGAACGTCTCGGCCGCAAACAACCAGCTATCCTGCAGCGTATCCACGATACTGCGGCTGTCAGGCGCCAGGAGAACACGCCGATCGAAGGTTGAGCCTACGCTGCAGATCGTTCACGCGTCGTGTCCTAGTCGACGCGCAAGCGCCGGCCAATGGCGCGCGCACCAAAGGCCCAGTTTGCGTTTGACGCGTGATTTGATTGGCGCCAGCGCCCACCTCTCGACTTGATCGCCAGCCACTTTGCAAGCGAGCACCGCCCCCAGGGCGCGGCTCAATTCGACCCAAGAAAGACGAGGGTACCAAACCATCACGTCCAGGATGTCGAAGTTCAGGAGAAATTTGTCGACCAAGATCGAAAATGGCTGCGCCTGCAGAAAATCGATCGGGATGAAAAAGAGCATGAGAACCATCCGAGCCAAAGGGTTGCAACGGCTCGGAAAGATCTGGCAAAACGCTGCATGCGAAAGCCAGCTTAGGGACGGAGATAATACCCGCCGGATGTGTAGCAAGGCGTTGCAGGGACTTAGAACGCATCAATTAACGCTAGGCGCATCGAATGCGCCGCTTACCAATAAGCAACCTTGAAAGATAATTAATTCTGTTTAATTTCAATGGTTTATTTTCGTTCGATCACATCGAATGAAAAGGAATAAGATGCAATGAATCAAATGCAATTTGATGTCATGCAAAACTCCTGGCACAATTCGAATGTCAGCTGAGGAATAAAATCGAATGCTTTGGCGTACCGAAGGCGTTGCATCGCAAGGGCGTGACGAGATGGATGGCGACAGCGGGTCGATTGATTTTTCTTCCGATCTGGGCGCTAGGTTCCAGACCGCGATTTTGCTGCCGCTGATGAGCCGCGCGGTGATCGCTCCCGACGAAGTGCACGCCTTTATCGAATTGATCCGTGACAAGCTCGATGCACTGGCATCTCTCCTCCCGTCAGGCAACGCTACGGCGATCGGCGCGGGACTAAGTGCAAATAGTCGTCCCACAGTCGCGCTCCCGGCCGGCAGTTCAGCGTTGTTCATACCGCCTTCCGATGCGGACGACATCGGGCGCAACCAGCGAAGCCGGGTGCGTGAAATGGTACTGCTCGAGACGCTCGAGTCCGAACATCATGCGCTTCCGCTCCAGCAACTGACAAAGGCGCTCAAGGGCGCGAACTTCGACGACACGTCGTCTGCAATCGTTTCGCAATTGCACCGGTTGAAGAAGGTCGGCGTGATCGATCAGCCGGCCAACGGGATGTATGCGATCACGGAAGCCGGGCTCGTCCATTTGCGGTTGCTACGCAAAAACTTCGGCCCGCTCATTCGCCGTTGATTTGGCCTCGATTTGACTATCCGGCGCCGCTATCCAATCTCCGCCGCATTCGGCTTTCAATAACTGGGAGGTCGAAGGTCGCCTGCAATAGGCCGTGACCTTGCATCGACTTGGCCCGATCGTGATATGACTGGTTAACGCACGATCGAAAGGATCGCTTTGCGAAGCTAAACGTTCAAGGTGAAGCTCATGCTCGTCGTCGTCGTATTTTTCGAGGCGAAGAAGGACCACGTGTCGGACTTGGGAACAGCGCTTTTGGTACATGCCCGAACAACGCTCGATAAAGAGCCTGGGTGTCGCCAATTCGATATATCGCAAGACCCGCTCGATCCGGCCGGATACTTCCTGTACGAGGTCTACGACAACGAGGCGGCGTTCAAAATACACTGCGATAGCGCACACTTTGCTGAAGTCGCGTTGAAATGCACACACTGGATCGAGCACAAGAAGGTGCTGACCTATCAGCTGCTTCAAGGCCGTATGGTGCCCGACGCTGGCAGCGCTTGAATTATTTATTCATCGGCAGGTCGAGCCGGTGGACCAAGCCCTTTGTCTCCGGCTTCCAGGCGGGGAAGCGATCGA
>JANLXZ010000117.1:0-10820 GCA_031365375.1 Hyphomicrobiaceae bacterium
CTTGCGCAGCCGGAAAAGCCAGCGTTTGCCGTGGGCGATAAGGTCAATCACAAACTCTTCGGCCCCGGCAAGGTATTGAGTCTGCGAGACGACAAATTGTCGATCCAGTTTGCCAAAAACGTAACCAAAGAGATCCTCTCCGATTTCGTTTCGGCGGCATGATACGCTGGCGCAGCGGGATCTAATCTTCTGGCGTCTTGGATTTGTTCGCGAAGATGCGGCGGGACAGCTTGCCGACGCTGCGCCTGCGCGAGTGCGAGACATGCGCTTGCGCAGAGTTTTGACGCTCCTCGTCGCGAAGCTTTAGAAATCGTTGCAGCCGCGCCGGATCGAGCGTGCCCGATTCGATAGCTGGACGAACAGCGCAGCCCGGCTCATTTTTGTGGCTACAATCTGAAAATCGGCACTGTTGGGCAATCGCCGCAACATCGTCGAAGACAGCATCGATACCGCTCGTTGCGTCGACGATCTGCAGTTCACGCATGCCAGGCGTGTCCATCAACCAGGCGCCCGATTGCAATCGGTGCATCGATCGACCCGACGTCGTGTGCCGCCCTCGCGCATCGTCATCGCGAATGCCCTGCGTGTGCTGAATAGCCGACCCCATCAAACTGTTGACAATGGTCGACTTACCGACACCCGATGAGCCCATCAGTGCAATTGTTTGACCTCGACCGAGCCAGGGAGACAATTGTTGTAAAACATCGCTGTCGCGGGCATCGACGGTCACCACCGTGAGATTGCCGCGAATTGACCGGGTTTGTGTGACGTAGGGTTGGGCATCCTCGACAAGGTCCGTTTTCGTAATCACGATGATCGGTGTGACCGACGCTTCTTGCGCGAGCGCCAAGTACCGCTCCAGCCGGGCAACATTGAAATCTTGGTTCGCCGACGTCACGAACAAAACGGTATCGACGTTCGCCGCGATCAATTGAATGCGTGCGGTGGTACCGGCACTCCGTCGTTTGAATAGGCTTATGCGCGGATAAATGGCTACGATCTTATGTGTCACACGGTTTAGCGCGAGCCAATCGCCCGTTGTCGGGCGGTTCTCTTCGTCCGCATTTTGCGACGCCTGTGGTGGCGATTGATGAATTCGCCCAGCAAAGTCCGGTCCGGCGACGTCAAGTGCATCCCGATGGACTGCCATCACGCGCGCCCGAACGAAATCTTCAAGGGGAGTGGCGTTGGCCATCAAACTGGCTTCGGCGTGCTCAAAATGTTTGGACCAACCATAGTCGAGCAACGTCAATGCTTCCCGGTTTTGCTTTCGCACGGTCGTTGATCCCAATTCAGCGTCGATTGAATTCCGCAGCGCCGGAGACTGCTGCGCGTGGCGGTGCGTGAATACGGCAGACGCGGTGTTTAAGCGCGTTGGGGAGTGGCGACAGCGACTCGGGTCGTTCTGCTCTCGAAACTAGCGAGGCTCATTCGCCGACCGCTCCCGCGCGACACGATAGGCTTAGCTGCCTTGGACCGTTTCTTCAACGAAAATGGAGTGCGGGCACGGCGATCCTGCAGAAGCCGGCGGAAAAAATGATTGCAGCGCTCGGCCTTTCGGGCGGAGCGGCTCACGCTCGCTTCAATGTCGCGTTCTACATTCGCTCCGAATCAAATAATAATAGCCGCACCACCTTGTGTTTTCAGCGACAACGGACCACATGTACGTATCGATGGCGGTAGGATGGCCTTGCCTTGCGTGCTTTGTTTCACGAGGTCGAAGCTAGTCACACTCGAAATATCGATTGATATCTCCCGCGCTTTGCGGGAAACATATAACGTATACGCACAAAGGTGATCCATGGCTAAAGGTACCGTCAAGTGGTTTAACGCCCAAAAGGGCTTCGGTTTTATCGCCCCCGACGATGGCGGCAGCGATGCGTTCGTTCACATCAGCGCAGTCGAGCGCGCTGGTATGGGCGAATTGCGTGAAGGTCAGAAGGTGACGTTCGAACTCGTTTCGGACCGTAAGAGCGGTAAAATGTCGGCCGACAATCTCAAGGCTCTGGACTAATAATCTAGACAGGGTCGTCGCGGGCACGGCCTGCGGCGGCCTATTGTTTTTTAAGTGCGAATTGAAGAATTAGGCACGCCGTGACCGGCTTCGCCGCTCGTTATTCGGCTTCGCCGCTCGTTATTTCGCTTTTACATTTTGCTGGGCAAGGCTTTGACTGCCGCTCAGCCAGCTAGACAATTTGCTCGGCTTGTCTGTATCGATCGATACAGTTGCTGTCACGCCCGTGCGTAACGGCGGCTCGTGATCACGCTGCACCAGTCGCAAACGCACGGGCAATCGTTGCACCACCTTCACCCAATTTCCGCTCGCATTCTGCGGTGGTAGAATAGAAAACTCGGCTCCCGTTGCGGGGCTGATGCTTTCCACTTCTGCCTCCCATGAGACATCAGGATAGGTATCGATTACCACCGTCGCTTTCTGCCCTGGCCTGACGTGAGCGAGATCGGTCTCCTTAAAATTCGCTTCAACCCACGGCCGTGTGGCTGACACGAGTGCGAACACCGGACTCGCAATCTTGACCTGTTCGCCTAGTTGCAATTTTACGTTGACCGGGATCCCTGCCACCGGCGCCCGCACGCTCGAGCGAGCTAGTTCAAGGGCAGAGCGATCTCGAGCTGCCTGTTTGTCTCGCACCATCGCGTGTTGTTCGGCCGGCAGCATCGGATCACCCGCGAGCGCCGTCAGCGTCTTGGCGATCTTTGCTTGGGCCACCGCGACGTGATCGCGGGCGCTGACCGTATTGCTTTCTGCTTCGTCCAGTTTCGTCACGGCTCCTGCATTGCGAGCCGCGAGCTGACGTTGTCTCTGCAGTTGCATTTCGAAGTACTTGACACGGCTCTGCGCCTCGACCAACTCCGAACGCGCCTCGGCGAGAACTGCTCGAAAATTTTCCACCTGCGTTCGCGATTGATCAAGTTCCGCCTCGGCACGAGCAAGCGCCAGCCGGTAAGGCTCGGGATCAATCCTGAATAGAAGATCGTCCTTTTCGACCGGCCGGTGCTCTTGGACGGCTACCTCGATAACTCGCCCGGCGATCTCGGGAGCAATTTGCACCACATGAGCCTTGACGTAAGCGTTTTCGGTAGAGACGTAACGGCCGCCCGAAAGCCAGAATAGCGCGGCTGTTGCGATTGCGAATGCCGGCACGCCTACGAGCAGCAAATGGCGCAGCGAGATGGCGGCCCAAAGGCTACCGTATCCACCGCGAGAATGTGTATTGGGTAGTCGCACCATCGACCTCGAAGCCCGACATCATAGCGTTGCCAGGCTATATTATTCCACACGCGTTCGACAGGCCCGGAGTTCTCCTCGTTTGGCAAACGACACCTGCGTTCGCCGCACACGCGTCGGCTCTGCGAACAGGTAACGTAGGGGCCCGGATGGAGGGCCTACAAGCGTGACCGCCATCACTACCGACGACGAACCGGCGATGAAGTTGACGGGTTGGAACCGTGTGCTCTTGCTGGTGGTCGTAATCTCTAGTGGCGCTGCCTATAACGCGGCAACCTTCACCGCATCCGCTATTTTACCGCAAATGCAAGGCGGCATGTCGGCAACTCAGGATGAAATATCCTGGACCGTGACATTCAATATCCTGGCAACCGCGATCGTCACACCGATGACTGGTTGGCTGGTGGCTCGTTTCGGCCAACGAAATATCCTGATAGGCTGTTTGTCGGGTTTCATTGCCGCCACGATCATGTGCGGGCTGTCGACCTCGCTCGAGCAGATCGTTATCTGGCGCGTGCTCCAGGGCGCGGCTGGAGCACCGCTGCTGCCGATCGGGCAAACCCTGTTGCTTGATGCCTATCCGCGCCGTCAGCATACGATGGTGATCGCGCTATTTGGTATGGCGAACACGATTGGACCGGTCGCCGGGCCGACCTTTGGTGGCTATCTGGCCGAGCACTACAGCTGGCGGTGGTCGTTCTTCATGGTGGTGCCCTTGAGCGCGCTCTCGCTAATCGGCGTGCTCGTGACAATGCCGCGAGGCAAAAGCGACCGTCAGAATAGTTTGGACTGGATCGGCTTTTTGTCCCTGTCCATCGCTATCGCATGCGCCCAGCTCGTGCTGTCACGCGGGCCGAAACTCGACTGGTTCGAGTCGACCGAGATATCGATCGAGACGTTTACCGGCGTGCTGAGCATCTATGTATTCTTCGCGCATAGCCTGACTACGGACCACCCTTTTTTGCGGTTGTCGCTGTTACGCGACCGTAACTATGCGGTTGGGCTGCTGCTCATCATGTTATTTGGTATGCTGAATTTTACGCCGATGGTGCTGCTGCCGCCATTGATGCAGAGCCAAATGGGGTTTCCCGACTCTGTTGTCGGCACCGTTATCAGCTGGCGCGGCGTCGGCGTTGCGGTCGGCTTTTGCATATCGATCTTCACCGGCAAGCTCGATCCGCGGATTTCGATGATCGTGGGCTTTTCCTTGCAAGTCATTTCCGGCATTTGGTTGATGAACATCAATCTCTATTTCAGTGTCGCCGAATTTACCCTGAATAGCCTGTTGCAGGGCCTCGCCGTCGGGCTCATTTGGGCACCGATCGTGACGGCCGCTTTTTCGACGTTGGCACCGGAAGATCGGTCCGAAGGCGTTGCCGTGTTCCATCTCGTGCGCAACATCGGCTCGAGCATGTTCATCGCCCTCACGGTGTCAGAGATCATCCGATCGACTGGGGCCAATTACAGCCGGATGAGCGAGGGACTATCGGCCTACAATAAAATGCTGGCGCTGCCCGGGGTGGCCGGTGCCTGGTCAATAGAAACGTTGCAAGGCCTGGCTGGTTTGTCGCGCGAGCTGGTTCGGCAGGCAGCGATCATCGGCTACCAAAACGCATTCGTGATGTATACGGTGGCCTCAGGGTTCGGCATTCTGCTGACGCTGATCGTTCGCCGTGGCCCTGTGCAGCCTACGTCTTAACTTGCAAAGCGCCGCTGCCAAAGCGTCTTCATACAGCTAGCTCGGCCTGATGCGCCTTCACTAAATCGGCCATGCTGTTGAACAGGAAATCATGGTGTGGAACCTGGCCAGGACTCATGGTCGCTCCATAGCCCTGATCTGCATGCCGGCGGTAGATCCAAGCCGATTTTAGGCCGGTCGCGTTCGCGGGTGCGTGATCGTGGAACATACTTTCCGCAGTGTGCAGAATTTCGCCTTTTTGCACACCGAGACCAACAATGTTTTCCAGCATGTATTCGAAGTTTCGCCGATCGGGCTTGTAGCTGCCGATGTCCTCGGCGGTATAGATCGCATCGAAGTCGACGCTCAGGCGCTGGTTGCTGAGCGCGAAGCTTGCATTATCGACATTCGAAAGTATTACGAGTTTGAAGTGCTTCTTCAGATACTGGAGGGCAGCGGCGGAATCAGCGAACGCTGGCCAGTCGCCAACCGAACGGCCATAGGCCAGGCATTCCTCCCAACGCACCGCGACGCCCCATTCATCGGCCAACCGCTTGTAGACCACCGCCAGCAGATCGCTGTAAACCTTTGCTGGCGTATAGCCCTGCTGCATCGACTCGTGTCGTGCGTGGGCTTGCAAAATGGCATTGCGCGGCAGTGCCGGCTGCACCTTCGAGGTCAGCGGCGTCATTGCCTTGACCATGCCCGACTCCCAATCGATCAACGTGCCGTAGCAGTCGAACGTCAGAACTTTGAAATCGGACAGCTTCATTGTCGTTTCTCCTCGCTGGATCTTCTCCCTAAGCGCCCGCCACGTTGACGTACAGGGCATAAATCGACTGGCTTGATGCCATGAATAAACGGCTGTTGGCACGCCCGCCGAAGCAGAGGTTCGCACAGCGCTCGGGCAGCGCGATACGACCGATCGGCGTTCCATCGGGTGCGAAAATCATCACACCATCGAGCTCCGGGTCGCCCATCCCCCAGCCACACCACAGATTGCCATCGGCGTCGCAGCGCATACCATCGGGGGTGCCTGGTCCGGCGTCGATCAGGACGCGTTTGTTCTCGATCCGCCGGCCGCCATCGACAACATCGTAAGCCAAAATCTTCCGCGTAGGGACGCCGCGCGATTCGACGACATAGAACAACCGTTCGTCCGGCGCAAAGCACAGGCCATTGGGGCCGAGTACATCGTTTGCGACAATCGTCGCGATGCCGGTTTCCCCATCGACGCGATAGATGTTTTGGCCGATTTCAGACTGCGACTTGTAGCCTTCGTAGTTTCCCAGAATTCCGAACGCGGGATCGGTGAACCAAACTGCACCGTCGGATGCTACGACAACGTCGTTTGGGGAGTTCAGCCGTTTGCTCTCGAACCTGTCCATCACGACGGTGATCGCGCCGTCGTATTCGGTTCGCGTGACGCGTCGGCCACCGTGTTCGCACGTCACAAGCCGGCCGCGCCGATCGCGCGTATTACCGTTTGCATAGTTAGAAGGTTTGCGAAATTCGCTGACGGCGCCCGTCTCGTCATCCCAACGCATGATGCGATTGTTCGGAATGTCGCTCCACAACAAGCAGCGCTGATCGCCAAACCAAACCGGCCCTTCGGCCCACCGAAACCCCGTCGCCAAACGTTCGACAGCCGCGAGCTTGATCCAGTACGCCTCGAAACGTTTGTCGAGGGCGGTGATCGCCGGGTCTGGGTAACGGGTTGCTGGATGCCAACCGGTTGAGGCAGATTGCGTCGTTTTTTCCATCGGTTCTCTCATGCAGGTGTGCGAACTCCGGTCGGCAAAGAGGGTCGATGATATTCCGATTTCGAAGGTTGATGGAACCCTTGCCGTGTTGGATTTGTGGGTTCGCCTCGCCAAATTTCTAAAATCCTACAATGTGTTCGTTCTGCTTGATTAATCGAATCGGCCGAACTTGCATTCATCTTGCGTGGCTTTGGCCTTGCACTTCTCGATGCGCGGCGCGAACATCAAGTTGTCGCGCTCCCCATCAGGCGCGTGAGCACGACGAGTCCTTCCTGCGCCTGGTTCAAGGAGGAACCATGGGGTCGTTCGCTGGCCAAAATGGCCGTGCCAACTCCGCCCGGTGCATCGCACTGGTCGGACCGTATCTCTCAGGCAAGACAACACTGCTCGAAGCGATCCTTGCCCGTACCGGAACGATAAAGAGGCAAGGCAATGTCGCCGACCACACGACGATCGGAGACTCGAGTGCGGAGGCGCGCGCTCATGGCATGAGCGTCGAACTCAATATCGCGGATGTGGAATTCCTCGGTGACAAGTTCACTTTTATCGATTGCCCCGGATCCATAGAATTTCAGAGCGAATCGTCCGCCGCTCTGGCTGCCTGTGATGCTGCGGTGATTGTTTGCGAACCCGATGCCAAGCGGCTGCCGGCGCTCCAGGCACTCTTCAAGCAGTTGGAAGATGAAAACATCCCGCATTTCCTGTTCTTGAACAAGATCGATGCTGCTTCCATGCGCGTGCGGGACATCTTGAAACTTCTGCAACCGACCAGCGCCAAGCCCCTGGTCCTGCGTCAAATTCCGATATGGGAGAATGGTGTCGCAACCGGTTTCATCGATTTGGCTCTCGAACGCGGTTTCGTATACCGGGCGCACGCGCCGTCGGAGGCCATTGAAATTCCAACTGTTGAGCTCGAACGGGAGCAAGAAGCGCGTTTCCAAATGCTCGAACAATTGGCGGATTACGATGAAGCATTGATGGAGCGCCTGCTCAACGATGTGATCCCGCCGCGCGATCAAATATTCGAGGATCTGGTCCAGGATTTTCGCGCGGGATTGATCTGCCCAGTTTTATTAGGCTCGGCCAATAGCGGCAACGGAATTCTACGTTTGCTGAAGGCGTTGCGGCACGAGGTGCCATCCGTTCCGGCCGCGGCAAAGCGACTGGGCCTCGAAACGGCGCGAAGTGCCGCTTACGTACTTAAGACGATGCACACGCCGCACGGCGGCAAACTCTCGATCGCGCGCGTTTTGGCCGGCACCTTCACCGACAGCGCGACGATATACGGGCCCGATGGGGAGGAGCGTATCGGCGGGCTATTCTCATTACTCGGGGCTGAAACACGTCGTCAGACATCCGCAAGCGCGGGCGAAACGGTTGCCCTCGGTCGCCTCGAACGGATCAAGACGGGGGACACCGTGTCAGGTGCAAAAGGCGAAATGATCGGGGCCCGCGCGCTCGTCCGCCCCGAGGCGGTATGCGGCACAGCGATCGTGATGAAGGACCGTAAAGACGAGGTCAAACTCTCCACCGCCTTGATGAAGCTGTGCGAAGAAGATCCTTCGTTGACGGTTCTGCACGATGCCGAGACGCATCAGATGCAGGTACTCGGCCATGGCGAGATGCACCTGCGCGTGGCACTGGAGCGACTGAGCCGGAAATACGATCTAGTCGTCGGGCGGCAACCCTTGCAAATTCCCTATCGGGAGACGATTCGCGCCAGCACGACCGTACGTGGAAGGCACAAGAAACAATCTGGCGGTCACGGCCAATTTGGCGACGTCGTCATCGAAATCGTACCGTTACCCAGAGGCAGTGGATTCAAATTCGATGACCGCATCGTCGGCGGCGTGGTGCCGCGACAGTATATTTCGGCAACCGAGATCGGTGTTCGCGACTACCTTCAGACCGGGCCACTCGGCTGCCCAGTCGTTGACGTCGCGGTCACCTTGATCGATGGCAGCACGCACAGCGTGGACTCGTCGGACATGGCGTTTCGGCAGGCCGGACGAATTGCCATGGCGGAGGGATTGCCGAAATGTCAGCCGATCCTTCTCGAGCCGATTATGGCCGTTGAAATCGCCGTTCCCAATGATGCAACGCCTCGTGCCAATAGTTTGATCGCCCAGCGGCGGGGCCAAATTGTCGGCTTCGACGCGCGCCCCGGCTGGCAAGGATGGGACGTTGTGGAGGCACGAATCCCAGCGGCCGAAATGAACGACTTGATTGTCGAGTTGCGCTCGGCGACGACGGGTGTCGGGACGTTCATTGCCAAATTAAGCCATTACAGTGAGCTAACGGGACGCCTCGCCGACAAGGCCGTGATCGTCGGTCGCGCTTAGCTTGTGGCCTCACCTTCACGCAGTGAGGGCAAGGGTTTGGGCAACGCGGCGGCCGAATTCGTCAGTGCCGGTTGTACCGCCCAAGTCCCGCGTGCGTGATGAAGGTTCGGCCAAGACCACATCAACTGCTGCCTCCATTGCGGCGGCGGCCTTATGAAATTGTGGCTTGGCATAGCGCGTACCCATCCAGTTGAACAGCATCGCGACCGAGAGGATCATCGACGTCGGATTTGCAATATTCTTTCCCGCGATGTCCGGTGCTGAGCCGTGCTGTGCCTGCGCACAACACATCATCGAACTGGCGTTGATCGAACCGGCTAAGCCCAGGCTGCCGGATAATTCGCTGGCAAGATCCGACAAGATATCGCCGAAGAAGTTTGTCGCGCAAATAACATCGAAGCGTTCGGGATTACGCACCATATGCGCCGTCGAAGCATCGATCAGCAAATCGTCGAGCGTCACCAGCGGATATTCCTTGGCCACGTGCCGAACCGCTTCGAGGAACAAGCCATCTGTCATAAGAAAGCAGTTGGCTTTGTGGATCGCCGTCACTTTCCGGCGGCGCGTCATGGCAAGCTCGAACGAAGCGCGCGCAATTCGCTCGCTGCAGTGCCGCGTGATCTTGCGGGTGGCGAGCGCCATATCCGGACTCGGCATGCATTCGCCCGATCCTCGCGTCATGTTTCGATCGGCGTAGAAACCTTCGGTGGCCTCTCTCATGATGACGAGATCCATGGTCTTGCCCGGCCGCATGTTGGTTTCGATGTAAGGCCGCGTGCGTGCCGGGCGCACGTTCGCGAACAGATTGAGCCCGACGCGGAAGCTGGCCGAGACGTTGCGGCCTCCCTGATCTGGTGGTGGATAGTCGGCATGCGAAATGGTGCCAAGAATAATGCCATCGTATGTGCGTGCCTGGTCGAGCAACCCTGGGCGCAGCGTGGTGCCATACTTGGATAGGCTCGCGAAACCGACATCCTCATAGTCGTAGGTGAGATCGAGGCCGAACATGGCGCTCGCACGATCCGCAACTGCGATCGCGGCCGCCGTTATTTCCGGTCCGATGCCGTCAGCGGGCATAACGATCAGGCGCATAACAACTCCAATTGATTATCGCGCTACCTGGCGGCGATCAGTTTAAGGCAAAGAGGCAGTCTCGACTTGCGGCGCAGACGGCTGCCGGGTACACCTGCGGCCCATCCCCCAGTTCTCGCCGGAAGCCACATCCCCCATGATCGAATTGCTCGGATTCATTCGCTACATTGTGCACTTGTACATCTATATCGTGATCGCAGCCGTGGTGTTGAGTTGGTTGCTGGCGTTCAACGTAATCAACTATTCGAACCCATTCGTAAAATCACTGTGGCAGGCGGTCAACGCCGTCACCGAGCCATTCCTGGCACCCGTCCGGCGCATGATGCCCAACTTAGGCGGCCTAGATTTATCGCCGGTCATTCTGCTAATCGCCTGTACCGGCATTGCCGATTTTCTGATCCCGTTTCTGCAGCGAACCATCGGCTGATAGGGAGTAGCGGGTGGCAGACCGTCGGCCAGCGCCATGGCAGGCAACCTCACAGACCGTGAGCTTGCGCATTCGCCTGACGCCGAAAGCCCCGCGTGACGAGATCGACGTGGACCCTCCAGACGCACGGACAACAACCAATGGCTTCTGCCCAGATCATCAATGGCCTCGCGATCGCGGCAGAATTGCGGGCTGGCGTCGCCCGTGACGTCATGGTTCTGAAAAGCACGTTTGGCATGACACCCGGTCTGGCGGTCGTCATCGTTGGCGA
>JANLXZ010000158.1:0-4201 GCA_031365375.1 Hyphomicrobiaceae bacterium
CTGGCTGCCATCTTTAGTTTTCAGTCCCCCTTAAATCCCTGCGTGGAATTAGGTCGACTGCTCCTATGTTACGAATTGTTCAGCGCATGAATCAGAAGCTTGGTGCAAGCGTGCCCCTCTTTTCAACACTAACGCGGCCGCCAATCGATAGTTGCATGACGATCTCCCAACCTTCGCTTAGACCGAAGATCCGAAGTTCGGATTTATAGAACTTAAGAACATGGGATGTAGATTTCAAGGCCTACGGCGGTCTTTTCCCAGAGTGGCAATGAGATGAGCCAAGCGCTCCGGGGGGCTGACTTCGAAACGCATCGGTTTTCCGGTAACCGGATGTTCAAACCCCAAAATTGCCGCATGGAGTGCCTGTCCGCACAAATTATCGAGCGCCGCTACAGCTTCGGCATTGAGCTTTGAGCGGCTCGCCGCAAATCCGCTGCCGTAAACGACATCGCCGAGTAGAGGATGTCCAATATGCGCCATATGCACCCGGATTTGATGCGTACGACCGGTCTCGAGTTGCAGGCGCAGCAAACTGGCGATCCCGTTAAACTCGGCGTGAGTTGCATAATGGGTCACCGCGTGGCGTCCATGGGCGTCACGCACCACGGCCATACGCGTGCGATTGGTAGCACTGCGGCCGAGATGTGCGTCAACCATTCCGCGCGGCGCGTCGAGGTGGCCCCAAACCAAGGCGATATATTCACGCACCAATCGGCCGTCGAGCCCATGACTGGCGAACTGGGCGGATAAGCCCGCGTGTGCTTTGTCGGTTTTAGCGACCACCAGCAACCCGGATGTTTCTTTATCGAGCCGATGCACGATACCCGGACGCTTTACGCCGCCAATTCCCGACAACGTATCACCGCAATGAGCGATCAATGCGTTGACGAGCGTACCTGTAGCGTTGCCGTTGCCAGGATGAACGACGAGTCCTGCGGGCTTGTTGATCACTATGAGCGACGAATCTTCGAAAACGATATCGAGCGCAATGTCTTCACCGACCGGTTCAGCTGCGATGGCTTCTGGAACAGTGATGGTCAGTCGCTCGCCGCCCTTCGCCTTGCGGCTAGCGTCGTGAAGGGGGCCATTGGCGTTACTCACAGCGCCGGCTTTGATGAGCCCTTGCAGGCGGGCGCGGCTGAACTCCGGCAAATGCAATGCGAGCACGCGATCGAGACGCTGACCGGCAGCGTCTTCTCGTACTTCAACCTCGAAGCAGCGCTTAATCGCAGAAGGCATCGACAGTTCCATCTCTTCTATTCGTCTTGCGGTCACCGGCGAACCGATGCTATTCCGCGCCTCATGTCCACGCTCTCAGCACAGAATGCCGCGAAAGTTTCCGAGACCGGCGGCTTCCAGGATTCCGCTTCAACCCCGCCATCTCTGCTGGCAGGAGTGCAATTGAACGACCCACAAGTCCGTGCCCTCCGCTTCGCGGTCATAGGCATGGGGATGCTGATCGTCGTCGGGCTGATCGCACTCGTTGGGCGCATTATATACATTGTCGCGCGACCTGGGACGCAAATCGCGGCTCAATCGTCGACAATAGCTCCTGAAGTGCGGGCCTCACTGCCGGGGGGTGCCGTAGTCCGCTCGATCGCGCTACAAGGCGATCGATTGGCGATCCACTATGACGAACCCGGCGGGGCGGGGATTGCAATCGTCGATCTGGCGACCGGCCGCATGTCGACCCGCATAAGCCTGGTGCCGGATCTACCCAAACAGTAACATTGTTTGACGATCGACAGCGCGAAATGCGAAATAACTTGCCGCTCGATGCTGGCTCCCTTATAGCCACTCGACCAAAGTGGTCCCGTTCGTCTAGTGGCCTAGGACACCAGCCTCTCACGTTGGGTACACGGGTTCAAATCCCGTACGGGGCACCACCGCTTTCGCTAAGCATTGAAGATGCCGAAAGACCCGTAGACACGGGGCTGGTGGACCAAGACGGCCTGCGCGCGCAATGGCGGAGACGGGCACGAGTGCCGACGAATTGATCAGCCAATACGCTCGCTTGCTCGGCCCAGCCGACTTGCTCCTCGATCGCCCTGATCAACGGCTCGATCGAAGCTGCGATACCTGCACTCTTTCCAGCAATTTGCGGCGGCGGCGCGGGACGTCAACCTGTCATCGAGACAGTTGGAAAGCATCCGCCTTAGCTGACCGCTTTAATCGGCTCACGGCCGCCCGAGATCGAAGAATGAAACAGGGCAGCCGAAGCCGCCCTGAATGCGCTGTAAAAAGCGTCGATCATCAACCGATGTGAACGTATTGACCGTGCTCATCCAGTACGTTTTCGACACCCTTGACGACGACCGAAGATCCGCCGATGAAGTTGACCGAGAACGTCCCGTCGTTGTTGTTGACGATACCGCCCGACCCGGCGATCACCGAATGCCCAGCTGCGTAGAGCACGTCGCTGCCGGCTCCACCATCGAACCGGTCAGCGCCGCCACCCACAACCACGTTATTGGCGCCGATCGTGCTGTAGACGAAGGTGTCGTCCCCTGAGCCGCCAACGACCGTATCCCTGCCGGCCCCGCCATAAATGGCATCGTTGCCGTCACCACCATCCAGGAGATAAGCGCCAAACCCTGTGTTGCCACCGAGAACGTCGTTACCGGCGCCGCCCAACATCGTAGCGGCGTCGCCACCGAGTGCGATAAGCTGGTCGTCTCCTCCATCGCCCTGTAGGACGCCGCCTCTGACGCTGAACATCATGTCGTTGCCGTTGCCGCCAAACAGAGTGTCGTTGGCGCCGGTGAAGTTCACCAGCAAATCAGCGCCGTCTCCGCCCGAGATGGTGCTGTTACCTGCGCCGACATCGTAGATCGCGTCGTTCCCGACCCCACCGGCAATCGACATGTTGGCGCCATAGCTGGCAATGATATCGTCGCCGAGGCCACCGATGATGGTGTCGAAATTGCCATTGGCTGAGACGTAGTCACTGCCGTCGCCGGCATCTATAAGTCGCGCATCACCGGCAAGACCATGCGTGAAGTTGTTGTCGACGATGAAGTCGCCACCGGCACCACCGAGTATCGTATCGGCCCCAACGCCAGCAAAGATCGTATCCGATCCAGCACCACCGTCGAATTGCCGTGCGCCCGATGCGCCGAAGCCGAAATCAGAACCGATGATGAAATCGTTGCCGCCGCCGCCAGCAATCGTGCTGCCAGCTCCACGGCCGGCGTAGATGATGTCGTCGCCGAAACCGCCGTCAAGATTCAACACGCCGTTGCTGCCGGCCTGTGCTATGATATTGTCGATGCCATCGCCACCAGCCACGGTATCGTTACCGTCGCCAATGAAGATGATGTCACTGCCCGCGCCACCATCGATGTTGACACCGCCTGACGCGCTACTCCGGCTGATCAGATAATCGCTGCCGATGCCACCAAGGATTGTATCGTGCCCCGTGCCGGTTATTACATCGTTGCCGGCGCCCCCATCGAGCAGTGAAGCTCCAACTCCGCCATGATATATTTGATCGTCTCCAGCACCACCAAGAAGCGTGTACTGCCCAACATCCAAAACGCCGCCGGCAATCAATCGATCGTTGCCATCACCACCGTCCACCCAAGCTGGCGTGCTGCCATTGATGAACACGAGATCGTCGCCGGCACCGGAATGAACCACGTCGGCACCAGCGCCGCTGACGATCGTGTCGTTGCCATCGCCAGAATACAGCGTATCGGCACCGCCACCATTGAGCAGAATAAAATCGTTGCCTGATGACGTGATCGCGTTGATGGCGCTGCCAGTTGTCGTCAGACTAACGTCTGCTCCCGACGTAGCGATAATAGCAAGGTTTGGCGCGACCGCATTGAACACCAGCGTAGCGCCCGTGGCGACAGCGACCTGCACCGTCGTGCCGGCAGGAGCCACACCATCTTCGACACCTGTTCTACCCGACGGCAACGCGGTAAATGCATTAGTTGCGTCTAGGGCGTCTAGGGCGGCCAGCGCGTCGAGGCGAGATGTCACCGCCATGCCGTCCGCCGCCAGAACTACGTCCAATTCTGATCGCGTCAGATTATAAATTGCCATTATGTCCCCCACAGCGTTAACCTATCTCTGGAGACAACAAGCCGGTGGTTTTGAGAGCTGGAGATTCGTCGAGGAATTCGGTTTTTTTGCATTTTTCCATCGATTTGGGTGGGGTGCGACAGCCAGGGGGCATCAAGTGGCAGTTCGCGTC
>JANLXZ010000165.1:0-2842 GCA_031365375.1 Hyphomicrobiaceae bacterium
GCTGCTCATCGGCGTGGCGATGGGTCTCCTGGCGGCCTTGTGGGTGAAAACCTGGAAGGACCACGTGATCTCGGTCGCAGCGATCATCTTTTATGCGACCCCGCTGTTCTGGATCGGGCTGATGCTGATCCTTGTCTTCTCCATCAATCTCGATTGGCTGCCGACGTCGGGGATGGAAGACGTCGTTGCCTTCAACGAAGGCTTTGCCCGCGTTATCGACATTGGCCGTCACCTTGTGTTGCCAACCGTGACACTGTCGATGTTTTATCTCGCGCTCTATGCACGGCTGATGCGGGCATCGATGCTCGAGCAGCGCGGTCTCGACTACGTGACGACCGCACGGGCAAAGGGTCTGACCGAGCGCCAGATCATAACGCGCCATGTGTTCCGCAATGCGCTGTTGCCGGTTGTCACAATGGCTGGGATTCAATTCGGCAGTCTGCTCGGTGGTTCGGTCGTTGTCGAAAGCGTATTCGCTTGGCCAGGGCTCGGGCAACTCGCTTACCAGTCCCTGTTTGCGCGGGACTTCAACCTGCTCCTTGGCATCTTCTTTCTATCTGCGTGTCTCGTCGTTATCGTCAATCTGGTGGTCGACGTGATCTACGTCCTTCTCGATCCCAGAATCCGCGTCGGGTAAGGCCAGCGATGAAATCCTTCTGGCAGCGTTTTCTCGGCAATCCACGGGTGGTCATCGGCCTCGGTTGGTTGATGATTGTCGTGATCGTCGCGCTTTTCGCCAACGTGCTCGCCCCACGTGACCCTTTCTCGATCGTCGCCGCACCGTTCATCCGACCGGGCGGCGCATACTGGCTCGGCACCGACAGTCTCGGGCGCGATGTGCTGGCTGGACTGTTGCACGGGGCTCGCACAACTTTGCTGATTGCTGTGGTCGCGACGCTGGCTGCGGTCGCGTTTGGGACGTTGATCGGCGCAGTCGCGGGCTACTATGGAGGCTTGATCGACGACGTCTTGATGAGATTCACGGAGTTCTTTCAAACCATCCCCTCGTTCCTCTTTGCAATCGTACTCATTGCAGTTCTGTCACCATCCGCGATGAACCTCATGATTGCGATCTCGATCGTCAACTGGCCACCGATCACGCGGGTCGTGCGTGCGGAGGTTCTTTCAGTGAAGTCGCGCGAATTTGTCCAGGCCGCCGTTGTTGCAGGTCAGCGCGACAGCGCCATTCTGTTGACGCAGGTGCTGCCGAATACCCTGTCACCCCTCATCGTCACGGGGTCATTGCTGGTCGCAACCGCCATTCTCGTCGAAAGTGCCCTTTCGTTTCTCGGGCTCGGCGCACCGAACCAGATGAGCTGGGGCTTCATGATCGGAGCCGGCCGCTCGTTCCTGCGCGACGCATGGTGGCTGGTGACGGTGCCCGGAATTGCGATCCTGCTGACGGTGCTCGCCATCAATCTTGTCGGTGAAGGCCTGAATGACGCGCTCAATCCGAGGTTGGCAGACCTATGAGCGCTCATGTCCTTGCCATTGAAAATCTGACCGTCGGCCTGCCTGGCTGGTCTGATCGCAAGCATGCGGTCTCGAACGTTTCGCTCGACATCGGCACGAAAGAGATCCTCTGCATCGTGGGCGAATCCGGTTCCGGCAAAACGATCATGGGGAAAGCCATCCTGGGGCTTCTGCCACAGCCGCACGTTCGCGCGACAGGTGGTCGGATTGTGTTTGAGGGTCGCGATCTCCTCGGTCTGACGGACGACGAGATGCGCAAGCTGCGCGGCGGGCGCATCGCGATGATTTTCCAGGAACCCATGACCGCGCTCAATCCTCTCATGAAGGTTGGGCGCCAGATCGACGAAGTTCTGGAAGTTCATACCGATTTGACACCGCAAAAACGGAAGGCGCGCGTTCTTGAACTTATTGGCGACGTGCGGCTGCCCGATCCGGAACGCATCATAAATAGCTATCCGCATCAGTTGTCAGGTGGCCAGCGCCAGCGCATCGTCATCGCAATGGCGCTCGCGCTTGAGCCTGCGCTGATCATCGCAGACGAGCCTACCACTGCGCTCGATGTGACCACCCAGGCGCAGATCCTCCACCTGATGAAGGAGCTTCAGCGCGCCCACGGCACCTCTATTCTGTTCATTACTCACGATTTCGGCGTCGTTGCCGAGATTGCCGATCGCGTCGCTGTCATGCGCCACGGCGAGATCGTCGAAGCGGGCAGCGCCGATCACGTCCTGCGCAATCCGCAGGCCGACTATACTAAAGCGCTCATCGCCGCGGTTCCGGGGCTGAAGCCGAGGTCAAAAGACGCAGAGGCAGCGCGGCCACTCCTGGTCGTGAGGGACCTCGAAAAAACCTACGTCAGTGCCGGCGGTTTCGGCGGGGCTCAACGCCGTGTCGTGGCCGTGAACAAGGTGAGTCTCGAACTTGGCCGGCAGAGCTCGTTGGCGCTGGTTGGTGAATCCGGCTCGGGAAAGTCAACGCTGGCACGCTGCATCATCGGCCTGGAGACGCCGGAAGTCGGCGAGATCCTTCTCGACGGCGAGCGCATTTCGGGGCTCACTCGCAACCAGCTTCGCCCGTATCGGCGCCACATTCAGATGATCTTCCAAGACCCGTTCGCGTCACTCAATCCGCGCCAGCGCGTCGGTGACATCATCTCGCTCGGGCCGATGATCCAGGGTGTCAGCCGCGAACAGGCCGTTGCGGAAGCGCGTGAACTCCTATCGCTCGTCGGCCTGAAGCCCGAGGCGGCTGATCGATACCCGCACGAGTTTTCCGGTGGGCAGCGCCAGCGCATCGGCATTGCGCGCGCGCTCGCCGTAAAGCCGAAGCTCATTGTCGCGGACGAGCCGGTGTCCGCCCTCGATGTTTC
>JANLXZ010000190.1:0-7770 GCA_031365375.1 Hyphomicrobiaceae bacterium
CATTGCGGCACTTGGCAGCTTCCGCCAGTAACACCGTTTCGTTCTGAGCATTTAAGCGTCGGATCGCAAATCCAGCAATCCGTGGCAACGCTACAGGACGGAGCAGATGTTGAGGCACGAAAACATTCCACTCGGTTTCAGCGAGACGCAAAATCCGATACACCAGGCCAAGCTGCCGTTTAACCGTAGCGGGCTTGACCGCGGCCAGTCGACGATCGCGATACTCGGCAAGATCGCGCACTTGCAGGTCTCGCAGGGGCGTCGACACCCAGTCCTCGGTTAGCAAGCGATTGAGAATAGCGGCTTCAACGATCCGCCCCAGCTTTTTCGGCAATTCACGGTCGATGTAGCGCGCGAGCAAATCAGCGAACGACTGCGCGGATGTTTGTCGAACGGGCGTCAACTGCTTGCGTTCGATGCCAACCTCGCAGTGCCGTCCCCAGCGTTCGGCATCGGATTTTAGGGTAAAGGTGCGGGTCACCGCAGATTGACCTGAGCGGCGCACCTGGACCTGCCATTTGCGACCACGTTTACGGATCGTTGCCATTGATACCCCGTGACAGGTTTGTGCCAGGGGACAACAGCGAGGTTCGCATCACTGCCAACGTGTTGGTTTAATATGGAAAAACGACACCGCAAACTGCCGATACTTTGCCTTCGGAGGGCAACGCTCTATCCAGCTGAGCTACGGGTGCTGCTCGACTTCAGTGTGTAATGGTTCGCGGGCCCAAGGGCAATGCCTGTCGTGATGCGACTGCACCGCAATCTGACGTGGCGCGTTACGAGGCTGCTGCCGGTCAATCTTCGGCTGTTTTAGAACTGCTTCCGGCGCTCGCGGTAAATGCGTGGGCCGCGACGGCTGCCGTCAAGATCGCCGGGATCACGCCTGGAAACTTGGCGTTGATCTCAGCGCATCGCAGCGTATTCACGACCTCGGTGCCGCGGCGCTCGGAGCGGATCAACCCAGCTTCGCGCAGTACCTGATAGTGATGCGACTGCGTCGACTTCGGCAATTTATCGGGAGCCGCGGACGAGCAATTCATCGGACAGTTTCCCAACGTCAGCTTGCACACGATCGACAGCCGCACCGGATCGGCGAGCGCGTACAACACGCTTTCGAGCGTCACATCGCCGAGCGCTGGATGGAGGAAAGGCCGCTGCATCCGTTTCATATGCAGCTTTCGCTCCAATTATTCAATAGTTCCGCTAACATGAACTAACAGCTGGTTAAGCCGCGCGCGCCTCGATTTCGAGATAAGCATCGAATGCCGCCCAAAAACTCGACCGGATATCATCTGCTTCCTGCAAGATCTCATGGCGCGAGGTCGTCAATACGACGTCCTGCCCAACCTTCAGCCGCGCCGCGAAATCTTCGATGGCACGCGGCAGCACGATCGTATCCGCGCCTGCGACAAACAGCAAAACGGGCACCTTAACAGCGGCCGCAAAGGCTGGATCATTGAGCTTCGTCATCGACCGGTAGGACGCGTGCAGCCAACTGAGCGTCGCCGCGCCAATCGTCAAATGAGGGGCCGCCTTGCCGAGCGCCTTGTTGCGCTCGAACCGCTCCCGGTCCGACGTCAGGGCGTTACCCTCGAATACTGCGCCCTCCTGGAACTCATCACCGCCACCGGGCACGTAGGATGACCCGCACCTGAACAAGGTTGCGGCCGCAGCGTAACCCCGCGCGACGACGTCCGGAGCGCCAACGCGCATCGGGTGAAACTCCAACATCGGCGCCGACACGATAATCCGTTCGAACCACGAGTCTGGGTGTCCCGCTTCGCGTAGCAGGATAAGGCCACCCATCGAGTGGGCCAGCGCCAAGTAGGGAGGAGGGCAATGCGGCAGCACCACCTGCTCCATGAAACACGCGAGGTCGCGATCATATTCATCGTAATCGTGGATATGGCCCTTGCGTGGGTTGGCGAGCGTGCGAAAGGAACCGCCCTGCCCGCGCCAATCCATGATCGCGACTGCGAAGCCGCGACGGCGCAAGTCCGCGATAGTCTCGAAATAGCGCTCGATGTATTCACTTCGGCCGGTGAAACAACACACTGTCCCGCGATGCGGCGTGCGCGTCGGCTCCCACCGCGCGAATCGCATGGGTGCTCCATCGTAACCGCTAAAATAATCGACGACGGCGCCGCTTGGCACCGGATTGCGTGCGATCGCAACAAGCTCAGCGATTTGTTGCATGGTGCATAGTCCTGTGGAACCGGAAGTACCGGCTATAGCAGCCAACTCCCGATTCCAACAGGCATCGCAATTTGCGCGTTCAGTACGTGTTGCGACTGTAGCGATCCGGATAGGCGTAGGGCGCACGGCCATCATGCAACGGCCGGGAATGGACGATCTCTCCTGAACAGCGATCGACCTTTAGAACGTAGAGCTGCCCATTGGGGCGTCGCGCCTGCACTTTCGCAACGTCACCGCGCAGCTGAAGATCACGAAAATCAATCCAACCTTCGTTGATCAAGGCGCGTTTGATTTCGCCTTGCGGCACACAGCCAGGTCCGCCTCTGTAATCACTGCGCGGATTCATCGGTTCGAGGTAGCCATAACGATTGTGCGGCACCGCTGGCACTTCCTCGTAATATTTGCGAGGCGGCTCGTAACGCGGTTCCGCGTAACGAGGAGGTTCGATGTACCGAGGTGGTTCGACGTAGCGTGGCTCGGCCACACGCGGTTCGACGTAACGAGGCTCCGCATAACGCGGCGGCGGGGCTGGATGCTGATAAATATCGCCGTAACGCGGATCGTCGTAGGGTGACGACACGGGCGGGCCAGACTGATCGTAAATGTCGGCAGCATTTGCCGTCGTCGACAGTGACAACATTGAAGCGAGGCCGAGTAAACCGACCGACGCCACAACTCGTGTTCGCATCAACATGGATAGAGGTCTCCGAAGAGCCGACAGAGGGGACGCCTCCCCGTGGTGAACTGTGCCGGCACGGATCGACTGCAAGCCGTGCCCAACGAGGCATATTCGCACCGGCCTCATGAACCTAACATGAAGGAGGTACAAGGAGGAGAGAATACTGGTGCCGGGTGCGAGCGCCGATCTGCAGGGTATTATACGGTCCAGAGCCTTTGGAACCAAACGCCCGCCTCTTGAATCCCAACGTCTGCACTCTATCTATGCTCTAGTCGGCACGCCTCTTTATGAGGGTGTCGACGTTAGCCGCCTCGGCCCAATCGGGCGAGGCATTCCACCAGTTGCTTCCTCAGGAGGACTTGTGATGCGACACCTAGATTTTGCCCCCCTTTATCGCTCCACCATCGGTTTCGATCGTCTTGTCGGTTTGCTCGATGCAGCGTCCGGCATCGATGGCGAAGCGAACGGATATCCGCCTTACAACATCGAGCGCCTTGCCGATAACGAGTATCGGATTACCATGGCGGTGGCCGGCTTCACCGATGCCGACATAAAGATCGATGTTAAAGAAACCGCCCTTTCGGTGAAGGGCGAAAAGACCGCTGAAGCCGAAAAGGCGAGCGAGTTCTTGCACCGCGGCATTGCGCAACGCTCATTCGAGCGGCGTTTCCAGCTCGCCGACTACGTCGAGGTGAAGGGCGCCGAATTGAAAGATGGATTGCTGCACATTGATCTGGTGCGCAATTTGCCGGAGCGCATGAAACCACGCGCGATTGCCATTCGCAACGCCCAGGCAACTCAGCAAATCGAGACGCACGCCTGATTCGATTAAAGCTTGTCTGTAGGCAGATCTACGAGAGGCGCCCGAGGAATCGAGCGCCTGTTTTTTCGTACTTGCCCCGCGTAATAAAATTACGTCATACGCCGATTAAATTTCGAGCTTGTGCGCGGCCTCAAAGTGTGTTTTTTCTGGGATAAGGACAGCGCTCCTGACCTATTTATTGCCGCTCAATCGATCAATTGGGGTGCCGTGTGACGACGTTTCGGCAAAATCTGCCGGCCAGGATGGGGTGCTCGACCCCCGGCGTCGCTGTATCGGATTCGCACACGGATATTCCCTCGATCCCAGCTGCGCGAAAAACCCGAAAAATGGACACGAAGCGCGGCTGACCGTGCGCTAACGCGCTCGCCCAAGTCGAAGCCCGCTTCGAAACTCTCACGTAGACGCGCGATCCCGGCAATTGAGCCCTACACATGCGCGCCGCCACTCGATAAAGCATCTCACTAGACCGGCAGCACTTGCCACGAGGCCCAACCATGACCGACCATGAAAACACGCAGATCGAAACTCTCATTCCCGAGCATTACCCGGATGAGGGGTATGAACCCGCTGGCATGTTCGATCCACGCCAGGAACATGACGCGTGCGGCGTCGGTTTCATTGCCGACCTGAAGGCGCGTCGCAGCCATGCGATCGTCGCCGACGCGTTGGCAATTCTGGAGAACCTGGAGCATCGCGGCGCCGTCGGCGCCGATCCGCTGGCTGGCGATGGCGCAGGCATCCTGATCCAAATCCCACACGAACTGTTCAAAGCCGAACAAAAAAAGCTCGGTTTTGATCTCCCTGAACCTGGCCATTATGCGGTCGGCCATCTGTTCATGCCCCAGGACGAGCGGCTGCGCGCGCATTGTGAAACCGTCATCCGCCGCATCGTTCGCGAAGAAGGTCTCGAGTTCCTGGGTTATCGAGACGTGCCGGTCGACAACTCGTCATTATCGGACATGGTGCGGGCGACCGAGCCGGTTCACCGGCAGGTATTCATCGGACGGCCGAAGACGATCCGCGACGAGGACGCTTTCGAGCGTCACCTGTATCTCACGCGCAAGGTGATTTCCAATGTTCTGTACTCGGCATACAAGGGCCGCGACATCGGCTTCTACACCGTGTCGCTGTCGAGCCGCACGCTGGTCTACAAGGGCATGTTCCTGTCGTACCAGGTGAAGGCCTACTACAAGGACTTGTCCGACAAGCGGCTGACATCGGCGATGGCGCTGATCCATCAACGGTTCTCGACCAACACCTTCCCATCGTGGAAGCTCGCCCACCCGTATCGGATGGTTGCACACAACGGCGAAATCAACACGCTGCGTGGCAACGTAAACTGGATGGCGGCGCGCCAAGACAGCGTTGAAAGTCCGCTGTTCGGCGAGAACATTTCGAAGCTGTGGCCAATCTCGTATGAGGGCCAGTCGGACACCGCGTGCTTCGACAACGCGCTCGAATTTCTGACGATGGGCGGCTACAGCCTCGCGCACGCCGCGATGATGCTGATCCCGGAGGCGTGGGCCGGTAATCCGTTGATGGATTCAAAGCGGCGTGCGTTCTACGAGTATCATGCCTGCCTGATGGAGCCGTGGGACGGCCCCGCCGCCATGGCCTTCACCGATGGCCGCCAGATCGGCGCGACACTCGACCGTAACGGACTGCGGCCTGCGCGCTATCTCGTCACCAAGGACGATCGCGTGATAATGTCATCCGAATCGGGCGTACTGCCGATCGACGAAGCCAATATCGTTTCCAAGTGGCGCCTGCAGCCGGGCAAGATGCTGCTAATCGATCTAGAGCAAGGCCGCATCATCTCCGACGACGAACTGAAGGCGGATCTCGCCGCCCGCAATCCGTATGAAACTTGGCTGAAGCGCACTCAGATTCAGGTCAGCGATCTGCCGCTGAAGGAGGCGCCGAAGAAGCGCCTATCGAACGTCGCCTTGCTCGATCTGCAGCAGGCGTTTGGCTACACGCAGGAGAGCCTCAAGTTCCTGATGGCGCCGATGGCCGCGACCGGCCAGGAAGCCGTCGGCTCGATGGGCACCGACACGCCGGTGTCGGTGCTGTCGAACAAGTTGAAGCCGTTGCACACCTACTTCAAGCAGAACTTCGCGCAGGTGACGAACCCGCCGATCGACAGCATCCGCGAGGAGCTCGTAATGAGCCTCGTATCGTTCATCGGACCACGCCCGAACCTGCTCGACCTCGAAGGCACCGCCAAGGTGAAGCGGCTGGAAGTTGGCCAACCGATCCTGACCAACAACGAGCTGGAGCGCATTCGCCAGATCGGTGCAGTGAAGGACAACCACTTCACCTCGATCACGATTGACATCACCTACGATGTCGACCGTCAAGCGGTCGGCATGGGTGCGGCGCTCGACGTCGTCTGCGCCGAAGCAGAGGAAGCCGTGCGCTCGGGCGATTACAACATCATTATCCTGAGCGACCGTAACGTCGGCCCGGACCGGGTGCCGATCCCGTCGTTGCTGGCAACCAGCGCTGTGCACCATCACTTGATCCGCCAGGGCCTGCGCACCTCGGTCGGGCTTGTCGTCGAAACCGGTGAAGCACACGAGGTGCACCAGTTCGCGACGCTTGCCGGCTACGGCGCCGAAGCGATCAATCCTTACCTCGCCTTCGATAGTCTCGATGCGTTGCTGCCGGAACTGGGCGAAAAGCTGACCCACAAGGAAGCGGTAAAGCGTTACATCAAGGCAGTCGACAAGGGCCTGCTGAAAATCATGGCGAAGATGGGCATCTCGACCTATCAGTCCTATTGCGGCGCGCAAATCTTCGACGCGATCGGCCTTAAGACGAGCTTTGTTCGCAAGTACTTTACGGGAACGCACACCCAGGTCGAAGGCATCGGCTTGCGCCAGATTGCGCGCGAAACCGTGGAGCGGCATCGTCAAGCGTTCGGCGACGTGCCAGTGCTCGACAATGCGCTCGATGTCGGTGGCGACTATGCCTACCGCATTCGCGGCGAAGCACATATGTGGCGGCCGACCGTCGTCGCCGATCTGCAGCATGCGGTGCGTGGCGCCTCGGCCGAGGACACCAAGGCCGGCAAGGTACCGCAGAAATTCCGCGACTACTCGAAGCAGATCAACGAGCAGAACGAGCAGTTGATGACGCTGCGAGGGCTGTTCCGCATTAAGGCTGCGGCGGAGTTGCGGCGCTCGCCCGTGTCGCTTGATCAGGTCGAGCCGGCAACCGAAATTGTGAAGCGGTTTTCCACCGGCGCGATGAGCTACGGCTCGATCAGCCGCGAGGCGCACACCACGCTCGCGATTGCCATGAACCGGATCGGCGGCAAGTCGAATACCGGCGAGGGCGGCGAGGAAGCCGATCGCTACGTGCCCCTGCCGAACGGCGACAATATGCGCTCGGCAATCAAACAGGTCGCATCCGGTCGCTTCGGGGTGACGACGGAATACTTGATGAATTCCGACGTGATGCAGATCAAGATGGCGCAGGGCGCAAAGCCCGGCGAAGGCGGTCAGTTGCCCGGTCACAAGGTCGATGCAATCATCGACAAGGTCCGTCACTCGACGCCGGGTGTCGGTCTGATTTCACCGCCGCCGCACCACGACATCTACTCGATCGAGGATCTGGCACAGCTGATCTTCGACTTGAAGAACGTCAACCCGGCGGCCGACGTTTCGGTGAAGCTCGTGTCGGAAGTTGGTGTCGGCACTGTTGCCGCCGGCGTCGCCAAGGCGCGCGCCGATCACGTCACGATTGCCGGCTTCGAGGGCGGTACCGGCGCCTCCCCGCTGACCTCGATCAAGCATGCCGGCTCGCCGTGGGAGATCGGCCTTGCTGAAACGCATCAGACGCTCGTCGGTAACCGCTTGCGTGGACGTATCGCCGTGCAGGTCGATGGTGGCGTGCGCACGGGGCGCGATGTCGTCATCGGTGCCATGCTCGGCGCCGACGAGTTCGGCTTTGCCACCGCGCCATTGATAGCGGCGGGTTGCATCATGATGCGCAAGTGCCACCTCAACACCTGCCCGGTCGGCGTTGCGACGCAGGACCCTGTCCTGCGCGCGAAGTTCAAGGG
>JANLXZ010000208.1:0-2011 GCA_031365375.1 Hyphomicrobiaceae bacterium
TGAGCATGTCGATCACATTAGCGATCTGGTCAATCGTGCCGCCGCCGTCCTCCTCGCGTTTGGGCCATGAGCGCCATTGCACGCCGTACACCGGCCCCAAGTCGCCGTCCGCTTTCGCCCATTCGTCCCAGATGGTGACGCCGCGTTCTTGCAGCCATTTGGCGTTGCTGTCGCCGCGCAAAAACCACAGCAGTTCGTAGGCGATGGCCTTCCAGAAGACTTTTTTGGTCGTCAGTAACGGGAAGCCGCGCTGCAGGTCAAAGCGCAGTTGCGCGCCGAACACCGAGCGCGTGCCGGTGCCGGTGCGGTCGCCTTTGACGGCACCCTGATCGCTGACTTGTTGCAGCAAATCGAGGTACGGCTGTTCGAGCGGAGGAAGATTGGAATTGACCGGAGAATTCACAGGGGCGAAGGCGGGTTGCATGGCAAGAGTTTAGCGATACGCCGCCGTTCGAATTCGTAGCCGCAACGCTCGGCTAGCTAGCAACATTTCGCTGAATCTCTTATTTCGTTGGGGCTAAGCGCTGAATAGCTCGTTAGTCGACTTCAGTCAATTTGCCATCTTAGCCCCGATGCAATAAGGTATAGACAAAAAAGTCGAACGTCCTCCCGGTTTCCCGATCACGTCAACCCAATCGCCACAATCTCACGGAAATTTGGCATCGCGTTCAACTGCGCATACCAGCGATCCACGTTCGCCATCGGCACGCGGTGTTGTTCGAGTCCTGCCTTTGCCAGCGGCATTTCAAACCAGGTGTAAGCGAGGATTGCGGCGGGGACGTCACCAACGGTGAAATCGTCTCCGGTGAGCCATTTCGTCTTGCCGAGTTGCCGGTCGGCAATCTTCCAGATTTGCGCCGCCCTGGGGATGTTGGCGGAGATCATTTTCATGTCCCATTCCGCTTGCGGCGCGCGCACCAGCTGCATGAACGCCGGACCGATCGGAGGCCCGAGCGTGGTGCATTGCCAGTCCATCCAGCGGTCGGCGGATGCACGTAGTTGCGGGCTTTCCGGCCAGAATGGCGCTTTTGGATACTTGTTGCACAGGTAGCGCACGATGGCATTCGATTCCCACAAAATAAAGCCGTCGTCGTCGATCACCGGAATCATGCCGTTTGGATTCTTTTCGCGGAATTCGTCCGTCGTTGTGATGCCGAAATGCAGACCGGCATCGACGCGTCCGTACGGCACGCCAAGTTCAGCGCAGGCCCACATTACCTTTTTGACGTTGGAAGAATTCTTGCGGCCCCAGAGTTTCAGCATGACATTGGCTTTCCGATTGACTGTTGGACGTGCGGGCAAAATGTCCCGCGCTGCAACAATCAGGTTAAATGTGCAGCAATCGTAATCTCTATGCTGATATGACTCGCGTATTTGTTCTGATCCTGCTCGCAATCGTTGCCAGTCTGTCGGCGTGTCGACAGACCGATCTTGGCGAAGGCGGCAGCAAAGTGTCCGGTTCTGCCGGGCCTGCGGGGGCCACTGATGCGGCAAAAGAGCTGGTGACGTGCAAAGAGCCCATCGCAACGATTGCGCTCGCCGAGAGTCCCAATGGCTACACCGTTTTGTCGAGCTATCAGCTGCCACCGACACCCCTGCCGCTCATCCGCGTGATGGCGCAACAGAGCCACTGCTTCCGCATCGTCGACCGATCGGCCGGCCTGCGTGGCACCATTCAGGAGCAGGAGCTCAAGGACTCGGGCATCCTGAAAGCCGAGACGGTTCCGAAGAAGGGCGAGGGCATCGGTGCGCGCATGACGTTGACGCCAAGCCTTACGTTCAGCGAGGACAACGCGGGCGGCGGCATCGCAGCGCTCATTGGTATGATCCCGGCCCTGCGCGACTGGGCGGGCGTGGCCAGTGGCGTGAAATTCAAGGAAGCGCAAGTCGTGCTCCTGCTGACCGACAATGAAACGACTGAGCAACTAGCGGCGGCGACGGGTTCGGCGCGGGCAACGGATCTGGGCGTAGGCGGCATCGTCGTCGGCAAAGTGCTCGGCGGCGCGGCGGG
>JANLXZ010000214.1:0-4021 GCA_031365375.1 Hyphomicrobiaceae bacterium
CTCGGCCGCCACAGGCACAAGAGCTCTATCTGACGCACTTCAATCCGGCGGCGCGACCGAACAAATCAGCCGCTTCTGTGAGGGATTATTGCTCCGGCTCTTACTGTGCGCGGGCAGCTGCGCGATGTTTTCGTTCCCCAGAAATATTCGACCAGCCGTGACGCTCAGGAAGCCGCTGATGCATTCATGGCCGTCGATGCCGACGCTTATTCGCTTACGTTGAGTTGTAGTCTGTCCTGAATAAGCGCCGTTATCCCCAGTACACCAACGATATTGCCTGGATGAATTATCACGATCCGTTCCTCTGGCCGGCTGCGTGGCGGACGCGCGCTGACGATAACTTCGGCAAGGTCGGTGTCAAACGTACCGCCATAGCGAAGGCCACCTTGGGCATGCTGCACTTTCGCCTGCTCTCGATCGTCCGTCACAATTCGATCGAAGGCGTCGAAACCGTCGAGCCAGCTGCGAGCAACGTCGACGGCGCTGACAAAAGCCCCTGGCGAGACCCAGGCTGGATCGAGGAATGGCCGCATCCCAGGACCGCCTGATACGCACGTTACAACCACGTCCGCGCCTTGGATGGCCGTCTGGGCGTCATCATACACGGTCGCCGTCAGTCCGGATTTGCGCACTTCACCGGCAAACACGTCTATGTTGGTGCGAGAACGACCAAGAATACGGATGTCCTTCAAGGGAAGGAGTTCAGTTAGCGCCGTGAGGTTGACTCGCGCTTGCAGTCCCGCACCAACAAAGGTTGCGATGGAACTATCAGGCCGGGCGAACGCGCAGGCGCCGATGGCGGTCACACCGGCAGGCAGCATCGTGGATGTCCAACTGCCGTCTACCAGGGCAATGGGCGCTCCTTGCCCATAGTCCGTGAGGAGTTGATAAGTTCTGTAGTGTACTTCGCCGGGGCGAACGTTGGCTGGTGGAGCCGCCATGATGCAATGGAAGATCCCTAGGTTTCGCTTCCGCCACGTCGCATGTGTGCCCACGTAAAATGCGCCGTCCGGATGGATGATTGAGGACTTCGGGCGGGCAACGATGTCGCCGAAGCAACAGGCCCGAAACGCAGCTTTGAGTGCGCGGACGAGCGCAGCGTTGTTGATCTTTAGGCCTACGACATCCTCTCTGGTCACGAAACGCATGTCGCCGGACTCACAGTAAAAGCAAAGTTTTAAGGTGTGGGTCGCTCGATATGCGCGAAATTGTTTTTCCGTCAGTCTCGTGGACCCAGCCGAGCTGAGCGGCCATGCCCACCATTGTGTTGAACGCCGTCCGCCGGTCAACGGAGGCGGGCGCCTGCAGCGGACGCAGTAGATCGTACGGCGACAGCCAGGCTGCCAACGCATCAGCGGTCAATTTGGCGATAGCATCGGCTGTGCAGCAGAGGCTACCCGGACCAGCGTCGGCTTTTATCGAGTATGGTAATAGCACGGAAGTTGTCATATCGCGTAATTCCACAGTTCCTGATTGTTTCTCCCAATGATCAGAACGACCTCTGCGCGGTTTGGTGCTCACGTTGCCGTTTCGACCACCGGCGTTGGAACGCCGACAGACGACAGATTGCCAAACCGCTTCGCCAAGAGCGGCATCACCTTGGAGCCGAATAGCTCCATCGACTTCAGCACCCGTTTCTGTTCGATTCCAGGGACCGCCATGAAACCGCTGATATGGGTCGGTTGCAATCGCTCGATCTCGGCAGCAAGACGTTCCGCGACCACGTCAGCACTGCCGACAAGGAGGCGGTTGGCTACCACCTCGAGCGGCGGTTCATCAGGTGCAGGAATTTCCTTTAAGAAGGCGCCGTCTAACTCGCCATACTTGTTGCGCATCGACATGGCGATACGCCGAATGTACCGAGCGCCCTCGGCTGCTCTCAATGCTTCATTACGATCGTCGGTGACGAAGATGTATCGCTGCATTGCATACGGCGCCCGCGACGGCTCCCCGCCTGCCGCCACATAGGCATCACGCGCTTTTTCACGGACCTCGGCAATTGCATCCAGTGTGTTCCATCCTGTGGTGAAAAACGGGATGTAGCCGCCGCGCATAGCACGTCCTTGAGTCTCGGGGTCGGTCGGCATACCGGCGACATAGATTTCAAGGCGCTTCTGAAGTGGTCGCACGGAGAAGTGCGTCTCGGGCATCTTGATGAACTTGCCTTCGAACCTCACTGGATCGCCCGACAGGAAGGTTTCGACGAAGTCCAGGGTTTCCAGGAAGATGCCACGCGCATCCGACAAGGCAATTCCGAATTTATGGAACTCGTACTCCTGGTAACCGCTTCCGAAGCCCAGGACGAGCCGGCCTTCGCTCAGTTGATCGGCCATGCTGATGTCCTCCATCAGCCGAACCGGATCATACAGCGGCGCGACAATTACAGCCGGCCCGAGGCGGATCTTTTTCGTTTGTGGCGCCATGTACACGCACATGCTGAGCGGATTGGCGCATAGACAGTAGTTCGAAAAATGGTGCTCGGCGAACCACGCGATGTCGAAGCCGATCTGCTCGGCAAGCTTCACGTGCTCCGCCGTGTTGGCGATGATCTCGCCAACGGTCTGCGAGCGGTCACGCTGGGTCATCAGATTGAAGAGACCGAAATGCATCATTTGTCCTTTCGTTAGAAGCCGACGATCGTCTCGCCGCCATTGGGACTGATCGATTGGCCGGTAATGAAATCGGATTGCGCAGATGCGAGGAATGCAACTGCGTACGAAACTTCTTCGGGTTGTGCCCATCGGCCGAGGGGTACCTTTTTCTCCTTGGCGCGGATTTTATCCCACCCCTGCACCTTGATCGGCATCTCCGTGATGACCCCGCCGGGGCACACCGCGTTGACGTGAATGTTCCACGGCGCAAGCTCCTTCGCCCAGGCTTTCGTGAGGCCGAGGACGGCGGTCTTGGCCGCGCAGTAGTGCGATGCAGTATCGGCGCCATTCATGCCCCAGATCGAAGAAATGTTGATAATTTTGCCGGCACGCCGCTCCTTCATTTGGGGCATCACAGCCTGTCCACAAAAGAACGACCCCTTCACATGGATGGAGAACATTCGATCGAAATCTTCGACCGTCACCTCTTCGATCGAACGGTGCTGGCCTATGCCGGCATTGTTGACCAGAATGTCGATCTTGCCCAACGCTGCGGACGCTTCGGCAACGAGTTGCTTCATCGCTTCGGGACTGGCGACGTCAGCATGTGACAGGAAAACACGCCGCCCCAGTGCCTCGATGCGTTTCGCCGTGGCCGCAGCTTCTTCGACAAGGATGTCGTGCACCACGATGTCGGCGCCACGCTCGGCGAGCAACAGCGCGTGCGCTTGCCCCATGCCGCGCGCCGAACCGGTGATCCACGCGACCTTGCCAGTCAAGTCGGATGATATGTCGGTCATCGTCATCTCCTCAATAGCCGACGATAACTTCGCCACCGTTCGGACTGATCACTTGACCAGTGATGAAGTCCGCTTCGTGCGAAGCAAGAAAGGCAACTGCGTAGGACATTTCGATTGGTTCGCTGTACCGCTTCAGGGGCACGCGCGCCTCCTTTGCCTTCAGCGCTTCGGCGCTGTCGAGTTTGATTGGACCGCCGGACTTAACCCCACCCGGCGCAACGGCATTGACATGAATGTTCCAGGGCGCGAGTTCCTTCGCCCAAGCCTTTGTCAAACCGAGGAGCGCTGCCTTAGCGGCACAGTAGTGAGGAGCAACAGGCGCGCCGGTCATGCCCCACATCGAGGATATATTGACGATCTTTCCGGAGCGGCGCTCCTTCATCTCCGGGACGACCGCTTGAGCCGCAAAGAAGGACCCTCGGACGTGGACCGCAAACATCCGGTCGAAATCCTGCTCGGTGATCAGATGCGTCTCCGACCGCTGCCCATAGCCCGCATTGTTAACAAGAATGTCGATCCGGCCGAGTGCGGCAGACGCATCAGCCACCATCTGCTTCACAGCCCCGACGTCAGCGATGTCGTTCACCGATACATGCACTTTGCGCCCCAGAGCACTGCTACGCTGGGCTG
>JANLXZ010000231.1:0-14417 GCA_031365375.1 Hyphomicrobiaceae bacterium
GATTGCCTCGAGACCCGCGACCATGCGCAGCGTCGTCGTCTTGCCGCAGCCCGATGGGCCGACGAGCACCATGAACTCCTTGTCCTTGATCTCGAGCGACACACCCTTCACGGCATGAAAATCGGCGTAGTGCTTGTGGATATGACGGATCGATACGTTGGCCATTCGATTACCCTTTGACGGAGCCGGTCAGGCCCGAAACGTAATGTTCGACGAAGAAGGAATAGGCAATTGCCACCGGGATCGAGCCCAACAGTGCACCGGCCATCAATGGCCCCCAGAAAAAGACGTCGCCGCGGATCAACTCAGAGACGACACCCACCGGAACGGTTTTTTGCTCCGGCGACGACAGGAACACGAGCGCATAGATGAACTCGTTCCACGATAGCGTGAACGCGAAGATGCCGGCTGACAGGATGCCTGGCACCGCCACCGGGATGATGATGTAGAACAGCGCTTTCAACCGCGATGCCCCGTCTATTCGCGCGCACTCCTCGAGCTCCTTCGGGATCGCCTTAAAGAAGCCCATCATCAACCACGTACAGAACGGAATAAGGAAGGTGGGGTAAGTCAGGATGAGCGACCACGGCGTATCGCCGAGCCTATAATTGCGAATGATTTCCGAGAGCGGGATGAACAAAAGTGTTTGCGGCACCAGGTAGGTGATAAAAATGCCGGTGCCGATGCTGCCGGCAAACGGGAAATTCAGCCGTGACAGCGCATAGCCGGCAAGCACCCCGCAGAACAATGAGATCGCTGTCGAGGCGAGCGCGATGAACATCGTGTTCCAGAGCCACGTCGCAAACAGTGTCTCACTAAACAGGTACCGGATGTGCTCGAACGTCGGGTTCCAGGTCCAAAACGGGTTGTAGTTGCGCGCATTCCACGGCCGCGAAAGCTCGCCGTCGGGTTTGAACGTCGTGATCACCATCCAATAGAATGGGAACAGCAGAACGAGTATGAAAATCAGGAGCGGAAGCCGGAAGTAGACCCAACGCCGCCAAACTGCACCTTCGATCATGGCTCAACGCGTCTCCACTCGACGGATGTAGATCAATTGCCCGATCACGATCGCAAACAGGATCGGGAACATGGCGAGCGAAATGGCGGCGCCCATACTGAGGATGCCGGTGCCGACGCCGATCTGATAGGCGTACGTGGCAAACAGATGCGTGGCATTGGCCGGACCGCCGCGCGTCATCACGTAGACGATTTGAAAGTCGGCGAAGGTCTGGATCACCGAGAACAGCACGACGACCATGGTGACGGGCAACAGCAACGGCCAGGTGATGTACCAGAAGCGTTGCAGCGGCTTGGCGCCATCGATGGCGGCTGCCTCCGATAGTTCCGGGCTGATCGTTTGCAGGCCGGCCATCAGCGAGATCGCGAAGAACGGCACGCCACGCCAAATGTTGACGATGATGATCGTCCACATTGCGAGGTCACCGTCGCCCAGCCATTGGAACGGTTTGGTGATGAAACCGAGGTTGAAAAGCGCCCAGTTGATGACGCTGAAGGTTGGGTCGAACATCCACTGCCAAGCGAACGTCGACAACACGGTGGGCACGATGAAGGGCAGCAGCACGAACGCGCGGATGATCGCCTTGCCCTTGAAGTTGCGGTTCAGCAGCAGCGCCAGCCACAGCCCGAGGCCGAGCTTGAAGATTGTGGTGATGAGCGTGTACCAGCAGGTATTCCATACGACACTGCGGAAGATCGGATCGTTGGCGAGCCGGTAGAAGTTTGCGAGACCGACGAACTCTCCCTCGACCCCGACGCGCGCATTCGACAGCGAGAGTTGGATGCCGCGAATGAACGGGTAGGCGATAAACATCCCCAACAGCGTTATCGTTGGCAGCAGCAGCAGGGCTGCCAGCCAACGCTCATTTTCCAGCGGGCGCCACTTGACCGGCGGCTTGTATTCGACTGTTTCAGCGGTCGTGACGGCCATGAGCGGTTCCACTGGATGGCATGATGCAATCGATCGGCGAGCCCCTGTTCAGGCGCGGCTCTGCGGTGGATGCCTGCACGTAGATACGGCGATGGCGCGTTGCACCTCCGCCGCTCTACCGCCAGGCAAGCTAATTCATCAGATGTAGATCTTCTTCAGCTCGTCTTCGGCAGCCTTGGCGGCGGCTTCAGGGCTCTGACCTTTGATCGACGCCGCGAACATATTGATGATTGTGTACTTGGAAAGTACCTCGGCAGCCTTCTCGTTCGGCTCGCCTTTAAAGCCCGGCAATTTGCTCGTTTTGCCAGCACTCTTGTAGGGCAGCATAACCGGGTCTTCTTCCCACATCCTGTGGGTCTCCCACATCGGGTTCGGCGGCGTGTTGAAACCCTTGAAGGTAATGAACCACTTTTCGTAGTTTGCGGGGGTGTGGAACCACTTCAGGAAGGCCTTCGCCTGCGTCTGGTTCTTGGAGTACGACGGGATGACGTGGCTATGATACAGATGCGAGTTGAAGTGGCCGTTCGGTCCCGATGGCAGCGGCGCATGCAGAATATCGGTTTTGAGCGGCTGCCCGGTCTCGGTCTTGTACTGTTCCGGTTTGCGCAGGCTTTCGATATAGATCGAAGCCCCATTCAAGGTTGCGGAAATCGTACCGGCAAGGAACGCGCGATTGTTCGAGGAGTCGTCCCAGGCAAGCCCGCCCTCGTCGCAGGCGTCTTTCCAGAACGCGTTCATGAACTTTAGGGCTTCGATCGTCTCTTTGCTGTTGATCGTGACTTTGCCGGCGTCGTCCACTTCTGCTCCGCCGTACGACCACAGCAACGGATAGATGAACGAGGGCGGATCGCCGAACGACTGGCTGACGGCCTGCCCGATCGGGTGGCCTTTGTCTTTCAGCTTCTTGCCGACGGTGCGGTATTCGTCCCAAGTCTTCGGGAACTCAGTCGCGCCGACCTCGGCGAACCACGATTTGCGCCAGGCGATCAATCCGCCGACGACGTTTGAGGGCACGGAAATCCACTTGCCCTTGGTGCTTGAATTGCCTTTGGCGATATCGAAAAACGCGCCTTGATCCTTGGCGATACCATCGCAAATGTCGCCAACATCGACGAGGCTCGCTTTGTAGAGATGCGGGTGGTTGTTCGACAGCATGATGATGTCGGGACCAGCGCCCGATTGAATGGCCGAGGTAATGCGCGGCTGCAGATCGTTGGCGTTGACGCGTTCGAAATTGACTTTGATACCAAGCGCCTTCTCAGCCTCGGGGATCAGTGTGTCCTTCAGCAGCGCATCAGCCGCCGGCACGAAATCGTTCCAACGCAGCCAGTGCACCGTGCTCGCTTGCGCGAATGCTGGCGCCTTACCGGTGGCGAGAATGGCCGCCATACCGCCTGTGGTTTTAAGGAATTTGCGTCTATGGATCTTCGACATCGACCCCTCCCTGGGAAATTGTTGGGTTGGCATTTCCAAACGCGGCAGCGTGGCTCTTTCGGCCAATTCACCAGCGGAACTTTTTTCATTTTCCACCAGCAGCGCTGGTGGAATGTATACATTGTCGCAGGGGATCGCCAACCGGTTTCTGTGATGATCAGAAAAATTCCTCGGCGCTTACTTGTCGCTCGAGCCTATCGTGACAGAACGAAACACGGTTCGGCGATGGAAAATATCGCCGTCGTTGGGTTGCAACATCGAAGGAGCGTCTTGACGGAACAGGGCGTAATGCGCCGTCGCTCGATGCGCCCAATAAGCTGCTTCGTTTTCGTAACATTCAAATAGCAGGAACTTGGCTCCATCCTCGATGTCCTGATTGACCTCGAACACAAAGCATCCGGGTTCCGCTCGCGAAAGCGCGGCGTGCTTTTGCATCAGTCCGATAAATGCTTCGCGTTGGTCGTCGATCACCAAGAACTCGGCGACGACGACATAGCCTTGAATGCCAGGGGTATTGTGCCTCATGGGATGATGCGGGCCTTGCGTAGATCACCGATGAGGCGAAGGTACATCGCTTCCGACGGATTGGCACCGGTCCATCCCGCGTTGCGCACCTTTGTCAAATCCGAGATCTGATCGTAACCGCAGCCGAACACGAAGTCGGCGAAGGCCCAGTTAGTGAGCGCGTCGAGCGTGTGATTTTGCAAGCTGTAGCGTGCGCGCATGGCCGTCCAGAGAGGTTCCTTGTCGACCATCTCGGCCGCGAGCGAACGCGGTTTGTGCGGCCCGACATCCATGCCGAACGCCTGCGCGATCGCCGGCCATAGATGACACCAGCGCACGAGGTCGCCGTTGGTGAAGTTGAACGCCTGGTTGCTGGCGGATTGGGACGTTGCCGCCCATTCCATGCCACACGCGAGGTAAGCTGCCTCGGTGAATTGATAGACGGAGTTGAATGCTGCTTGTGAACCGGGCCAACTCAGCGGGCGTCCCAGTTCCTTGGAGATGCTGGCGTAAAGCGTCAGCGCCGTAAGCTGGTTCATCGGCGAGCCGATCGCCAATCCGAGCACACCATGCGGGCGCAAGGCGGACCAAGTCCATCGCTTGCCCTGCTGGCGCAGGCCGAGCCAATCTTGTTGTTCATAATAAAAGCACGGCCGGCCGTGACGTGGATCATCCTCCCGCGCCGGCGTCCGGTAAGGCCCCAAGTGATTGCCGTACCACTTGCTGCCCTCCATCAACTGGATGTGCTGCAACCGTGGGGCAATTGGCTCGAGAGTGTCGACGAGGTTGGCCAGCATGCGCGCATTGACGATCGCTTCTCGGCCAAGATCGCGGTCGGGCGCGTAGGCCGTGTAAAAGACATGGGTGATACCGCCAAGCTCGCGTAACTTTGCCGCGCAGTCTGCCGTGTCGGTGAGGTCGACTGGGATGTGACGCACCCGCGCATCGTGTCCCTGCTGCCGGCGCGATAACGCAAAAACTGTCCAATCGCCGCTCGTCGCCAATCGATCGACAATCGCCCGTCCGACAATGCCTGAACCGCCGGCGACGATGGCGAACTTGCGACCGCCCTGGCCATCATTGGAATTGTCGACAATACTCATGTGCTGCCTCGATGCTCTTTGGCGCAATGTTGATCCGGCTTGATTGGATTGAATAGTGGGTTTGTCGAAAGGATACGTTGATGAAGGCTGCTGTCGTTGGTGAGCATGGCTTGGAGATCAGGGACGTTGCCGAACCGGAGCCTAAGGCGAACGAAGTCAAGGTGCGGGTCAGAGCCTGCGGCCTCAATCGTGCTGACTTGATCGTGCTCAGTGGCCACAAGCACGGCAACGTGGGTGGACCCGGCACTATCATCGGCCTCGAATTCGCCGGTCAGGTTGTCGCGATCGGCGCGCAAGTGGAGAACGTGGCCGTCGGCGATCGCGTCATGTGCTCTGGCTCGAGCGCGTTCGCGGAGTTCGCAGTCACCGACTGGGGGCGCGTCACAGCAATTCCCACCAACAATATGAGCGATGAGATGGCCGCCACTTTGCCGATCGCCTTGCAAACGATGCACGACGCGATCGTCACTAACGGCCGGTTCAAGGCGGGCGAGTCCATCATGATCCAGGGCGCTGCGTCTGGTGTTGGATTGATGGGACTGCAGATTGCCAAGCAGATGGGCGCGAGCATCGTCATTGGCACGTCCCGCGATGAAGGCAGGCGGGCTCGCTTGAGTGAGTTCGGATGTGATCTCGCCATCGACACCGGTGACCCTCGGTGGCCTGAAGCCGTAATGAAAGCCACTGGTGGCCGCGGCGTCGACCTCATCATCGATCAGGTTTCGGCGAGCGTTGCGAACCAGAATTTACTGGCTGCGGCGATCAAGGGACGGATTGTCAACGTCGGGCGGCTCGGTGGCTTCAAAGGTGAATTCGATTTTGATCTGCACGCGATGAAGCGGATCGATTACATCGGCGTGACCTTCCGCACGCGCTCAATCGAGGAAGTTCGCGAGATCAACCGCCGCATGAAGGCCGATCTGTGGCCGGCGGTTTCAGATGGCAAACTCGCCCTGCCGATCAGTCGTTCGTTTCCTCTGAGCCAAGCCGCCGAGGCGTTGCAATTCACCAAGGCCAACAACCACTTTGGTAAAGTTGTATTGACGGTTTAGTTCCGTGGCATCGGTGGACTTAGAACGCGCGCATAGGCCTCGATCAGCTTGACGCCTTCGCCGTCCCAATTGAACCGCGCCTGGGCGTGCGCTCGCCCGGTCTCACCCATGCGGTGGGCAGAAACTGGATCAGCTGCAATGCTTTCGATCACAGCAGCAACTTCGGCTGGATCCCTCATATCGACGAATATCACCGCTGGATTATCATCTAGCAATTCGCGCCAGAACGGGATGTCGCTCGCGATCACTGGAACGCCGCCGAGTAGAAACTCGAACAGCTTGACCGGCATGCAATGAAGTTGCTCGGGTGTACTCTCGTAAAGTAACAGCCCGCCGAGAGCTTGGCCGTATTCGTCAAGAACCTCACGCCAGGGCCGATGCCCTACATAGTCGACGCGCGTCCAAGCTGGATGTGCTTCCATCCTTTTCTGCAGGCTTTCCGACGCGATCGTGCCGAACAGCTTCAACCGAACATCCGATGAAGGGACGGCCGCCAATGCATCGAGCATTTCGATTGCCCCGCGCGTCTGCGAGACAAGCCCCGCGAACACCAGATTTCGCCCGCGAGCGCGGCTATGAGCGGAAGTGACATTTGGGAACATCTCGATACGCGGATAGTTGCGCACCTCGATCGTTCGATCTGCCGGGAACTTCCGCGCGATTTCGGGCGTCGCCGCGATGAATAGATCGAACCGGCGTTTGGCGCGCTCCAGCAGGCCCCACCAAAGCGTGGTCAGAACCAGGCGATGCAGCGGCCGGCCACGATTGAGAGACCATGCTTCCAGCGGCGCATCCTCGTGTGCATCATAGATGATCCGGGCGCCGTGGCGGGCAAGCTTCAGGCCGACGGGGATCAACTCGGGGTCGTGCAGATGGTAGACCCGCGCATCGATGCGGCGAGCGACGGCATATGTTTGCGCCAGCCGCGCTTTCCAACGAGCAACCGCACCGCCGCCCGTCACCTTCGGAATGTCGTGCATCGTCACTCCGGAGCGTACCTCCCCCTCTGGCGCGCGAGGCACGGCCAAATGCACATCGTAGCTGGCTTCAGTGAGGGTGCGGCACTCCTTTTCGAACACGCGCACATCGAACGGGGTATGCGACAACGTGAGGTGGCACACGCGTGCGCGGACCGACGAACTCTTGACCGCGTGCATCACTTAAGTTCGGCCAACAAGGTGCTGCAGATCGCCTCGCTTGCGTGGCCCCGGCCGTAATCGGAGATATCGTGCCGTGCGCGATATCCCGGCACCGTCCATAGACGGTTCCAACCGGCCTCGATGGTCTCGATCCACTCGGTCTCGCCGCGCAACGTCACACACGGTTTGCGAAGGAAGTACGCTTCCTTTTGCAAGCCACCGGAATCGGTCAGCACTTCCACCGCACCTTCGAGGAGACGCACCATATCCAGATAGCCCAGCGGTTCGATCATGCGAATGCCTCCGGTCTCAATCCGGCTTTGCGCGAGCGCCTTACGCGTGCGCGGATGCAGAGGCATGACGATGGGGTGCAGGCGCGCCCGTTCGATAAGATAGCCGAAGATCGCGCCCAGTCGAGCGGTGTCGTCCGTCGTCTCTGCCCGATGAATGGTCGCAACCGCGTATTGCCCGTTTGCCAGCCCAAGCGTGTCAAGAATGACAGATGTCGCGCGTGCACGCGCAACAGCCGCGTTCAGTGCATCCAACATGACATCGCCCGAATGGAAAACACCACGCGTGATGCCCTCTGCCTTCAGATTGGCGACCGAGGTCTTAGTCGGGCAGAACAGCCAGCGTGATACATGGTCCACGAGCACGCGATTGACTTCTTCGGGCGAGCGCCGATTGCCGGACCTCAAGCCCGCCTCGACGTGGGCCACCGGGATGTCGAGTTTTGCGGCCGCTAGCGCACCGGCAAGCGTTGAATTTGTGTCGCCGTAGACCAGGACCGCATCGGGCTTGTTGTCGATCATGACAGTTTCCAGCGCCACTAGCATGTGACCGGTCATGGCGCCGTGCCTGCCGCCTGCGATCGCGAGGTTGATAATTGGCGCCGGCATGCCAAGTTCAGAGAAGAAGATATCGGACATGCTGGGGTTACCATGTTGCCCGGTGTGGACGATGGCTTCGCGAATGCCGTCGCACTTAGTGAAGGCACGGCTCAGCGCCGCCGCTTTTATGAACTGCGGGCGTGCTCCAACGATTGTGAGGATGGTCTTCATGGCAATGGCGGCGCAATGTGTTCTATCGACGGATCGCCGTCAGTATCAGCTAATCGGGCCAACGCCCATCCTGCCGCCGTTTCGCCCCAATCGGGCTAGCGAAACGCGGTAAATACTGCGTGAACGACGTGCGCGTGGGAGTTGTGCCCAACCACGATCTCCGTGTTAGGATACGTTATGGTCGATCAGAAATTACCCGCTCGCGCCGATGTGCCATCGCCAGTGACCGTCGCTTTCGAGCGCAAAGTGCGGCTGGGCACGTGGAGCCTGCTTTTCGAACGCCTGTGGCCGCGCCTTTGGCTGGTGATCGGGCTGGTAGCGCTGTTCTTGATCATATCGTTAACCGGCGGTTGGACCTATGCCGGCGACGCGATCCACAAACTTGGCCTGGTGTTGTTCGCCGCGATGGCGCTGGCAGCGATCGTTTATGCCGCCCGGGTTCAGAGCCCGACGCGGGCCGAAGTCGTTCGCCGCATCGAGGCGCGATCGGGAGTGCCGCACCGTCCGGCAACTTCGTACGAGGATACGCTCTCGGCGCCAGGCAGCGATCCGGCAACGAGCGAGCTGTGGGCCGCGCATCGCTCGCGGCTGGCGAAGTTGCTCGATCGGCTGAAGGTCGGCCGGCCGGAGCCGCGCGCCGATCGTCACGATCCGTGGGCACTACGAACGCTTTTGTTGCTTGGCGTCGCTTTATTGGCGCTGTTGACCGGTGACGGCCTGCGTGATCGTTTGGCATCGGCCTTCCGGCTCGGGCCGAGTGTCAAAGTTGCCGATGCGCGTCTCGATGCCTGGGTGACGCCACCTGCGTATACCGCACGTCCGCCGATTTTGCTCGCCGACGGTGCGCGCGGCGGCACGATCGTTCCTTCGACCGACGGCAAGGCGATCGAGATTCCGGACAAGAGCCTGTTGATCGTGCGGTCAAGTGGACCGGGTATCAAGGATATTTCGATCGAAGCGGTCGGCCAGCCAGCGCCGCCGAAGCCACCCGCCGACACCAAAGCCAACCTGGAAAAGGGCGCCACCGGAACCGCGTCGGCCGCAGGCTCGGATGCGGCGGAAGCGCGCCTGGAACTGCGCGCGTCCGGCATCGTTCGGGTCATCAGTGGCGGCTCTGAATTGGCGCGCTGGGCATTCACGATCATTCCCGATCTTGCGCCCAAGATCTCGCTGTCGAAGGACCCTGAACGCACGCAGCGGGGGTCAATGAAGCTGACCTACAAGATGCAGGACGACTATGGGATCGCGACAGCGGAGGCACGCTTCGAACGGCCCAAGGCGCCAGCGCTCGATCCCCGGACAGCTTGGGCACGCGAAGGCCTAACGCTGACAGGACCGCGTCCTCCGCTCACTCGTCCGCCGGTATTGACGCTGCGTATCCCGCGCACGGTAACGAAGGAAACTGAGGGCTCGAGCCACCACGACACAGGATCTCATCTGTGGGCTGGTTCGAAGGTTCGCATGACGCTGGTTGCCAAGGACCACGCAGGTAACATCGGTAAGTCGAAATCTTTGGAAATGACGTTGCCCCAGCGCCGCTTCTCAAAGCCGTTGGCAAAGGCAATCGTTGAGCAACGCCGCAAATTGATCGAGGATCCGCGTTGGCGTGGCCAGGTGTTGAAAGCCATCGATGCGTTGACGATCGAGCCCGAGGGGTATTTCAACGATCGTGTTGCCTATCTCAGCTTGCGCAGCGCTTATTACCGCCTCGCAAAAGACCGCTCGCGAGCAGGCATGAAATCCGTCGTCGAACAGCTTTGGCATGTGGCACTGCGTCTGGAAGATGGCGGGTCGCTGACGGCGGCCGAGCGTCGCTTGCGCGATGCCCAGGACCAACTGTCGAAAGCGCTCGAGAACGGCGCGACCGACGAAGAAATCAAGCGTCTCATGCAGGAGCTGCGACAGGCGCTCGCGGAATTCATGGAGCAGATGCAGCGGCAGGCCGAAAACAATCCGCCGATCGAAGGCACGAATCCGAACCAGGTTTTGCGCCAGGAAGATCTCAACCGGATGCTAAACAACCTGGAAAACATGGCGCGGCAAGGCTCACGCGACCAGGCGCAGGATATGTTGAGCCAGCTGCGTGACATGCTGGAATCGTTGCAATCGGGCCGCATGGCCCAGGGCCAGCAGGGGCAGGGCAACCAGCAAGCCATGCAAATGCTGAACGAGATGGGCGACATCATCGGTCAGCAACAACGGTTGCAGGATGAGACCTTCAGCGAGCAAAACCGCTCGGGCGAGCAGGGTGAGCAAGGCCAAGAAGGTCAGCAGGGCCAACAAGGTCAAGGACAACCCGGCCAACAGGGCCAACCAGGTCAACGCGGCCAGCAAGGTCAGCGAGGCCAAGGCCAACCAGGCCAGCGCGGTCAACAGGGTCAGCGCGGACAGAAGGGCCAGGGACAGCAAGGTCAAGGACAGCAAGGTCAGGGACAGCAGGGCCAAGGACAGCAAGGTCAAGGTCAGCAAGGTGGCCAGGGGCAGCAGGGGTTGGGGCAACGTCAAGGTCAACTGCGCGACCGGTTAGGCAAGCTCCAACAAGGATTAGCGCAGAATGGCATGCCGGCGCCCGGCCAATTCGATGGCGCGCGGGAAGCCATGGATAATGCGGAACGACTACTCCAGCAGGGCGATCTCGAAGGGGCCGCCCGCGAACAAGGCCGCGCATTGGAGCAAATGCGGCAGGGTGCCCAATCGATGGCACAACAAATGAGACGCAACGCCCCCGCCCGATTTGGCCAGGGCCCGGGCGGCGACGCCCCGCTCGATCCTCTTGGCCGCCCGCAACGCAGTGAGGGGGCTGACAGTTTCAACGGTCCTAAAGTTCCTGATGAAATCGAGATGCAGAGCGCTCGCGAAATTCTGGAGGAGTTGCGGCGCCGCCTGGGCGAACAAGCGCGTCCGACGATGGAGCTCGATTACATAGAACGGCTGCTGCGGCGGTTCTAAATTTCAGCGAATGTCGTCGCGACGAGTAGCCTATTTTAGAACTTTGCTGCAAGCGCTGCAGCGAAGAACGTTTATTGAACGTGTTTCATCTGTGCGGCGCGTATTTTTTCGAACGACGATTTATTTTCATAAGGATAAAAATTTTTGCATCCGATCCGGCTTCTATGCGTTCAACACAGAGCACGCAGTTGCGGAGGAAAAGCGTTGCATGGATATTCAGGACCTGCGAATTTTTGCCCGCGTGGCCGCAGTGCAGAATTTATCTGCAGTTGGAACCGAGCTGGGACTGACCCCCGGCACGATTTCAAAGCGATTACAAGCACTTGAAGAGGAACTCAACGCGCGCCTTTTCGATCGGACGACGCGATCGATCCGGATCACGGAGGAAGGTGCGACATTTCTCGTTCATGCTCGCAAGATGCTCGAGGAACTCGACCTTGCTCGTGCGGCTGTCGGCGAAAACGTCACCAATCCCAAGGGCAAATTGAAGATTTCCGCGCCCGCGAGCCTCTGCAACCGGTTCATTGCGCCGGCAGTTTGCGCGTTCGTCCGGTGCTTTCCGGAAATCGAGGTGCAGGTCGACGTCACCGACCGGTTAGTTAATCTGCAAGAGGAAGGTTATGACGTTGCAATTCGCAGCGGCGTTCTGACCGACTCGGCACTCATCGCCAAGCGCCTCGCGTCGGATCATTAGATAATTGTCGCTTCACCTGTTTACCTAGCCGAACAGGGCACGCCGATTTCACCTGTCGATCTGCCGGGTCACAAGTGTCTCGTTCTTGGCGATGGTTGGACATGGGCCTTCGACCGCGACAACGAAACGCCCAATGTTCGCATCAGCGCAAGCCTGCGTTCTGACAACGGTGAACTTTTGCGGCACGCGGCACTCGCCGGGTTGGGGTTACTGCGAACGTCCGAGATCCTGGTGGGAAAAGATCTGCGCGACGGGCGTTTGGTGCGCGTGTTCCCTAATTACGAAATGATAGCGGACACGGCGATTTGGGCGGTATATCCCGGGCCGAAGCATGTACTTCCTAAACTGCGGGTGTTCCTGGATTTTCTTGCCGAGTGGTTCCGCGTCGCTCAAGAAGGTCCATCCGTAAAGCCATACGACGCCCCCCAACTAAGACAGACTGCTCGCAAGGTCACCAGCTAACGCGGACGGTTTTTTCAGCGTGGCGCCGGCAGTGTCGGCAGAGCACCAATGCGAGTTAGAACGCCGACATTTCCGTGGTGGGTCGCCAAGTTCGTTGACAACCTGCCACCAGATGGCTGTTCACCGCTCGTCCAGGCTTTGAACTGGCGCCACAAATCAGTAAATAATATGAAGCCGCGGGGCTCTTCCGACAATGGCACTTCATAAGGCGAGAAGCTGAATTTATATTCGGCGAACGTTGAGGTGCGTCCGAAGTTGATTTCGACGCCGCCCAGTAACTGAGCGACGAAGCCTGCGAACTGATACTCGTAGGTCCGCGCGTTTTTGTCGGCCAGGCCGATTTCGGTATGCGGCAGCGTAATGCCTGCACCCAATCCAACGTAAGGGCGAAACGGTCCCGACAGTCGTCCCAAAGATGGCCATCGGAACAGGCCATTGTATGTCAGCATGTTGTGGCCGTGACTGAATTCCAAATGGCGAAACACCTTGCCGATTTGCGCTTTGGGTTCGACCGGTTTGCCATCGCGTGTGCCGGAGAATGTCGCCTCATCCGAAGCCACGGCAATCGCCTTGGCATGGGTAAAATCGACCATGCTGCCAAAGCCAGTCACCGGCTGCCAGCGCTGCACGCGCAAGCCGTAGTAGATCGGCGCCTTGAATGGCAAGCCAATCCAGTTGAAGTCTTTGACGGTCATATCCGTCACGCCAGGCTTGGTAATTGCCACAACGCTGCGGTGCGTGTAGGTCACACCACCGTAGGCACCGATGACAATATCACGCGCGATCGCCGCGGCTTGGTTCTCGCTGACGACCTCGGGAACGACGGTACTGTCGGCCAACTGCTGCTTACCCACCTGCTGCTTGCCCAAACGCTTTTCGAGAGGATCCCCCAAAACGCCAGCCATTACGTGAACGATCAGCGCCGCTACACCTACGAGCGAGATAGCACCCCGGTTTCTGCCCGCGGTGAATACGCTGGGCAATCCATGTAATCGGGTCTGCACCGACGGGGATGACATTGGGACTGGCTCCAACCATTGTTGAGGTCCGGCATAGCGCACCCTGAGGTCGCACCCAACCGGTGCCAACGTCGCACAACGGATTAACGGTGGATTAGCGTAACCGGACGGTCACACGGTCGACCCGGCCCCGCGCGTCAATCACCGACAGTTTGACGAAGCCCAGGCCTTTTGGACTCCACACGACCTCGCGCGCGTTGCCGTCCAGCGCTAGCGGCGCACCATCGGCGAGCCAAGTGAGCGGCAACACGCCGCCTTCTGCTTTGAGCAAGACCGGTGCATCGGCGTCCTCCACTTCAACCTCGGCGCGGTCGGGCGGAAACGCGATCTGGACCGCCGTATCGAGATAGCCGCCATCGTGTGCGATCTCGCCTGGCTCTAGAAAGCGTTTGAGGGGTGGTGGCAGGTTCGCGCCGATCGATCGGAGAGCTGTTGCTGGTGCGGGTGCAAGCGGCACCCGCTCAGGGCTCAACCGTTGAAACGCATCGAACAGCATCGGTGCGGCAGCCGTCCGTCCGGTCAATCCCGGCGTGGCTGCACTGTCTGGACGGCCGACCCAAACGCCGATCGTATAACGTCCGTCGTAGCCAATCGCCCAGGCATCGCGATAGCCGTATGATGTTCCAGTTTTGTAGGCGATGCGACCTCCCTTGGCGGACGCCGGTGGCGGTGCATCCTTGAGGATATCCGTCACGTACCAGGCGGCGACGCCCGACAGCAGTTGACGAGAACGACCACCGGTGGGGGGACGTTTTTCATCGCGCGAGTGATAGAGCGTGACTGCATCGCCGCCGCGCGCCAACGCCGCATATAGTGCGGTCATGTCATGCAGCCTCAGACCTACGCCACCGAGTGCAATGGCAAGCGTCGGCTCGGTCGCCTCCTTGGGCAGAACACCGGTCACACCGACCCGGCGCATGCGCCCCATGAGCTTACCGGGCCCGACCGCGTTCAACATCTTCACAGCCGGGATATTCAACGATCGGGCGAGAGCATCGCGCACGGTCACAGTACCGTGAAACTCCTCATCGAAATTTTTCGGCGCATAG
>JANLXZ010000298.1:0-12852 GCA_031365375.1 Hyphomicrobiaceae bacterium
AGCATTTGCTGCTGGCCGCCGCTCAGTGCCGAGCCGAGATCGTGCCGCTTGGCCGCTATCTCGGGAAAGTATTCGAGCGCTTCCTCGATGCGCAGGACGCGCTCCTGCCGCGGTAGATTGTACGCGGCCAAGAGCAGGTTATCGGCAACCGTTTGCTGAGTGAAAACGCGATGCCCCTCGATGACGTGAGCAAGACCGGCGCGCGACGCCTCGCGCGGACCGACATTGCGAATTTCGCGTCCATCAAATTGAGCGCTGCCGCTCGTCATCGGAAGCAACCCAGATATCGCTCTTAGCAGGGTTGTTTTGCCGGCACCGTTTGGACCGAGCAGCGTGACGATCTCTGCCCGGCCGATCACCAAGTCGACGCCGTGCAGTACCGCGATCTTGCCGTAGCCGGCATCGAGGCCGGTGACGTTGAGAAGTGGTTCAGCCACCGAGGTATGCACTGACGACCTCCTTGTCGGCGCGGACTTCCGCCGGAGTTCCAGCGGCCAAAACACGACCCAGATTGAGAACCGTGACACGGTCGCAGATATCGAAAATCAAATCGGCATGATGCTCGACCAGCAGCACGCCGGTACCGCCTTGCGCGATCGCTTTGATCAGTGTGCCAAGACGCTCGATCTCTTGCGCCGACAAACCTGCGGCCGGTTCGTCGAGCATAAGGAATGCAGGCTTCAACATCAGGGCCCGCGCGATCTCGATGAACCGCAGTTCGCTGTGCTGCAGGCGATCCGCGCGGGTGTCGGCGAGGTCTTCGAGGCCAATAACCCGAAGCGCATCGAGTGCCGATTGGCGCAGATGTGCTTCGTCTTTGTGGTGACCCGGTAATCCGAGGAGTGTCGTGACGAATCCAGCGCGGCCCAAAACCGTGCCGCCGATCATCACGTTGTCGAGTACGGTGGCTTCGCCGACGATGCGTGGGGTTTGAAACGTGCGGGCGATGCCGTGACCAGCGCGCGTTTCAGGCCGCCCTGGTTCAAGCGGCCGCCCCCCGATCTCGACCGTGCCGGCGCTCGGCGGGTAGTAGCCCGAAATGATGTTCAGCGTGGTCGTCTTGCCGCTGCCGTTGGGACCGATCAACCCGTGCACCCCGCCGCGCTTGATCTCGATGCTGGCACCATCGACCGCGCGAACCGCGCCGAAAGCCAGTACCACGTCGCGCAAAGAAATAGTCTCATCCGCAGTCCCGCTGGCGGCGAACGAGGAAACCAGAGCAGGTCGCGGCACGATGGCGCGATCGCTCTCCATGGCGGTACGGCTTTTGAAGTCGATCATTGCGGCGATGCCTCCCGGCACCAGCAGGACGACAAGCAGCAGCAACGCCGCGTAAAGAAACGTCGACCACGCAGCCAAGGGCGCTGCGACCTCGGGCAGCAAGGTCAACACGATGGTGCCGATGAGCGGACCGAGGATCGAGCCCCTGCCACCGATCAGGATCGATATAAAGAACAGCAGCGAAAGATCGAACGTGAAGGCATCCGGCGTGATGTAGGTTTGCAGGGTGGCGAACAGTCCACCCGCGATTGCTGCCAGCGCTCCACTGAACAGAAAGATTTTCACCAGCAATGCCGGCTTCGAAATGCCTATGGCCTCCGCCGCAACGTCGGCGTCGCGAATGGCGATCAGTGCGCGGCCGTAGCGGCTCTGCGCGATGTTGGAAGCGAGCCAGGTACAGACCGCTGCAATTGCCAGGCATAGGTAAAGCAGTCCGCGCCCCGTATTGAACGGCGACGGCAGCTCCGGACCTGTCAAGCCGATGCCACCACCAGTCACACTCTGCCATGCCAGCGCGATTTGAGTGACGATGGTGGCAAAGCCAAGTGTCGTCATCGCAAAATAGAAGGTGCGCAGGCGCAGGGCCGGCAAGCCGACAATGACGCCGAAGATCGCGCCGAAAATACCGGCAACACCAAGCGCGGCGAACGGCGGGATTGGCGGCAGCCCGGGAAAGTTGCCGGCGGCGAGCACGCTTGTCACGTAGGCGCCGACAGTCAACAATGCCACATAGCCGATGGCGAGCTGGCCAGCGTAGCCGACCACCAGTGTCAACCCACTCACCAACACCCAGTAGATCGCGGCTCGCGTCGCAATCAGGGTCCAGTAATCGTTGCCCACGAATGGCACGATCGCCGCTAGCGCAAAAATAACAACCAGCGGCACAAGGCCTGCGATCCCGGCCCTCGCCGGGGCACCGCGCACGGCCACTTCTGTTACCCGTCCCGTATCAACGCTCATCACACCCTCCGGGACGCAGGCGCGCCAAACAGGCCCTGAGGGGCGATCAACAGCACCACAATAAAGAGCGCAAACACGGCGACCGACGCGAAGATGCCGCCCCACAGGAAGTTTGCGGCCTGTTGGAACAAGCCCAACGCGAAACCACCGACGATCGAGCCGCGGTTGTTGCCCAGGCCGCCGAGCGCCACCGGCACGAAGCCGTAGAAGTTCAACATCGCTCCGTTGGCGACAAACGCGAGTAGCAACGCACCGCCGGAGAATCCGGCCAATCCGCCAATCATGCCGGCGAGCGCGTAACTCGCGATCCGCAGATTGCGTTCGGGCAGACCCAAGGCTTGGGCCGAGAAATTATCCTCAGCGATCGCCTTGAAGGCGCGTCCGACGAGGGTGTGCTTGTACAGAAGTTCGAGCCCGACAATGGTCAATCCACACGCAACAATGGGAAACCAGAGCTTTTCATCGAAGATACCCGCACCTGTCCCGAACAATCGTGGAAACGGCTGCGGCTCCGTGCTCCATTCGACCGCGACGACCTGCTGGATCATCAGCGCGAGCGCCAAAGTCGACAGCACGTAGAGATGCTGCTCGATGCTTTTCAACACCGGTCGTACTGCAACGATTTCAGTCACGACACCGACAATCGCGCAACCCGCAAGCGTGAGCGCCAAGCCGAAGACTGGATGTAAACCCATCCGCAGCATGAACAACGATCCGAACACCCCACCCAGCATGCCAAGCTGGCCGGAGGTGAAGCTCATCACACGCGATGTGGAGTACATCGTATTGTAGGTTACACCGATCAGCGCGTAGATCGCGCCCATGGCCAGCCCGGTCGACACTATCGAAAACAGCATTGCGATCTCTTTTGTTGTCGCTGCCGGCACGCGTTCTGCGAGCCGGCAGCGACGGATGGAGCGCCGCATCCGGACGGCTCTGCGACAGCGGAGACAGTGGCGGGAACTAAATCAAGCGTATCCTGGCGCGAGCTTGAACGTGCCGTCCTTGGCCGAGTTGGCAGCCGACATGACGACGTCGTTGACCGGATAGCCGTTGTGCGACGTCGGCGACCACGTGTATTCGCCGAAGTAGCCAGGGTATTTTGTCAACGTGTTCCAATGCTTGATGATGTCCTCGCTCGACGACGAACCCGCTTCGACGGCCTTGGCAATCAGGTTGACAGCGTCAATGCCGTTGGCCACCCACCACAGTAGCGTGTCCGATAAATCGACTTTTCCCTTCAGACGCTCCAACAGTTCTTGCGTGCGCGCCGGCAGCTTGCCGTCATCGCCATAGCTGCAGCTGCGGTAGCCGATGGCATAAACTTTCTCCCAATTGGCCGGCTTGTCGACGAGCTTTGCAATTTCGCCTGAAGACATCGAAGGATGGCCGACGAACGAGACGTCCCAATTTAGGGCGGCGCGCGTGTTGAACATGCGCGCGTCCATCCCGGTCGAAACGCTCCACACGACGATCGCCTCGGCGCCGGCGGTTTTCGCGCGCAACATGTCGGGCGTCATGTCGGGTTGGGTCGCGTCGATGTTGGCCAGATAGACAACCTCCACGCCGTCTTTGACAAATGCTGCCGCCGAGGCCTTGGCAGCGCTAACGCCGTAGCCGGTGGTGTCGCCGATAATCGCAACTTTCTTGGCTTTGACGATCTTGGTGCAGTAGTTGCGCACGGCGTCGTCCCATTGGGTATTGGACGGTGTCATGCGGAAGGCATTGGGGAACTTCTGCTCGTCGATCAGGGTGTCGACTACGCATGGATGGATGTTCGGCATTTTCGCGCGCGCCATGATCGGCGTTACAGCGAGCGACTCGCCGGAGTTGGTCGGCCCCCAAATGGCATGCACCTTTGCCTGGCTGATCATTTCCTGCGTGGCGTTTACCGCCTTAGTGGGATCGCCCTGGGTATCGCGAGTGACGATCTCGATCTTGCGCCCCTTGACGCCACCGGCCGCGTTAAGTGCTTCGGCCGCGAACATGACACCGCGATTGAAGCCTACAGCCGGTGCCGAGCTTGGTCCCGTCAACGCCGCGAGCCAGCCGATCCTTAAGGGCTCGGTCTGAGCGAATGCTGGTAGCGTAATAGAAGCAGCAGATGCGGTTGCAAGAGAACCGATGGCGAAGTCGCGGCGCGTTAATTTCATTATTTCCTCCTCAGGTGTCAGGCTTTTTATCGGATGAGCTTATTGCTCAACTTGGCAGGCTCGTAATGTAGTCCTGATTAAATGTGAACCCCCAGCCCGGTCGCTCGGGCACGAGCGCGCAGCCATCCTCAAACTCGATCGCTTCATTATAGATTTTCGAAAACCACGGCATGTATTCGAGGTAACTCGAGTTGCTGAGCGCACCGAGAACTTGCAGACTACACTCAGGAAACAGATGACTCGACACCGGCACATCATGACTTTGCGCCATGTGGCCAACAACCATAAATTCGCTCACACCACCCACGCGCTGCAGGTCGGGCATCAAAATGTCCGCCGAGCGCAGATCAAGCATGCGGCGGAACCCGTAGCGTGTGTATTCGGTTTCGCCACTCGCAATCGGCGTGTCGAGGGCGGCTGCGACGCGCGCCACGCCTTCGAGGTCCCAAGCGGGAAGTGGTTCTTCAAACCAGGCGAGGTTGCATTCCTCGAGCTGGCGTCCGAGCCGGATCGCACCGCTTTCAGTCAGACCTTGGTTGGCGTCAGCCATCAATGCGATATGGGGCCCGATCGCCTTGCGCACGGCTTTTACCCGCGCCACGTCGATCATCGGATCGCCGGAGCCGAGCCGCATTTTGATTGCTTTAAAGCCGGATCCAACGAATTTTTCAGCCTCGCTGATCAACTCTCGTTCAGAATGAGACAGCCATAACCCACCGCTATGATAGGCCGGCAGCCGATCCTTGGCGCCACCGAGCAATCGGTAAATTGGCATCCCAGATGATTTGCCGAGCGCGTCCCAAAGCGCACCATCCAGCGCCGAGATGGCCATCACCGGGACGCCGGTGTGACCAATGAAGTTGATGTCCTTCCAGGCACGCGACCAGAAATTCGCGATGTGGCCGGCATCGCGCCCCACGATCAACTCCGACAGTTCGTCGATCATTTTTCGAACGACTGCGGTGCGGCGATTATTGAGGGTAAAGACGAGGTTTTCGCCGACGACTCCACTGTCGCAGCGAACAGAGATAAGCACACATCCGAAACAGGTGATTGCGCCAAGGGCGCTTCCGAGTGGCTTGTCGAGATTGACCTGGATCGGCCTCGTCTCGACGCTTTTTACTATCATCGACGACCCTGAGCTTCGGCGCAAACCCCTCGCGCAAGCTCGACCTGATCCGTCGAGCCTAAGTCTCATATCATCGAAATTGGAAGTTCGGCATGTATTCGCTGCAAATGTGCAATTTCGGAAACGCGCAGTGATCGCTTTCCGTGTACGAGCCCTCTATGCCGCGTTACTGCGTTAGCTGAGCATGGGCATCTCAGAGCTGGACGGTGAGTAGCGCGGCACAGGGTTGCAGACAGCCGTCATTGCAATATGAGCGAGAGCCCTGGCGCTGCGTGGAGGTGTTACGTCAATCTCGTCCCCCGTTACGAGAATTGTTGAATGACCCATCGTCTCCAATGTCGTGGCAAACAGGGCCGGCACCGAATGAGCATCGAGCGCAATCACACAATGTGGCTGCCGGCATAGAATTAGAATACCTGCTTCTTGCGCAAACCAGCCATGGAGAACGACGTCGCCGAATTGATTCAAGCCATGCAGTTCAATTCGGTCATCTACGATCGCAATTCCCAGTGCGCGCGTTGTTTGATCACTTACCGAAACTGCCATGGTTCCTGCTCCTAGAAGTCCAAGTGGGGGTATGCTAGCGGCAGGCATCTGACAAAATAGGCACGGCTCATGTCAGCTTCCCGTCAGGTACGTCTTAAACCATTAGACTTGTTCAATAAAATCATCGGATGAATCAATTTTTGAACAGATTGTTTCGATTTCGCGGTTCCTGTGCGTCCACGAGTTGTAAAGAGCTGCTTCTGCTTACGTTGTCGGATGCGAACGTCGTTAAACCAGCAACCTCGAATACCACGCAGGAAGAACGCAATCTGAAATACTGCATGATTTCAAAGCACTATGTTTTTTTTCGAAGGTAAGGAATAAATTCGCAAATTACGCTGAGACACTCTTGAAACCAGCCACGTAATCTGTCAGGTTTTAAAACGTAAGCTGTTAAGTCGGCTTGCACGAAGTTTGTATACCGTTTTGAACCGTGTTTTTTTCAGTCTCTTCTATTTTGAGTCAGTCGCTTCTATTTTGAGTAAGAGTGATGTGTAACCCGAACTTCTGGGGAGGGGCACGTTTGCGCCAAACGCGGCGAAGACGTGATCGCCACCAACGCGACCCAAGAACCATTGTTCGGGTAGAATCTCCCGTTATTGAAGGCGTTTCTCAAACCAAACGCGCCAGATCTCTGATTGGTTCGGGTCGTCACCCGAAAAAAGCTGCTGTTTTCACCGCCGTTGCCATCTTAGCCCTTACCATAGGTTTAAGCTGGACCGTTGCGGATGCATCGGCCGGTGCACTACACAACCTAGAAAGTTACGCTGGCTTCACGGCTGCGCTGCAATTTGTTCTGATGAGCGGTGTAATCGCGACACCGATGTTTGATCCGTGCCAAGACCCGTCCCCCGATGACGCAACTACGAAATTGACACAGGCCATCGACGCTGCCCAACTCAATGGCATGCGAAGCCCTCAGCTCAGTCCACCGCCCCTCTTCGGCTTCGAAGAGCGACTTATGCGCCAGATCAGTGTCGAATTGCACAATGGCCCAGCACAACTTATTGCTCTTGCGCTCCTTCAACTAGACACCTTCCTAGCGCCGTCGCAACGCCGGACGGCACGCAGCGCGACTGAAGCAGCGGAGCCGACCGGCACGATCCGTGCATGTCTTCAGCAGGCGATGCATGAAATCCGAACAATATCGGCTGGGCTAGCGCCTGACTTTGATGGACTTTCGCCGACGCAGGTTATCCAATTGGCAGTTAATAATTTTCAAGAACGGACGCATACTTTGCTTATTTGCAGACTGACCAATCTTCCGGCAACGGCGCCGGTTGAATTGAAAGTCTGTGTTTACAGATTTATTGAAGAAGGCCTTCGCAATGCGTTCGCACAAGCGAGGGATGCCCGCCATGAAATCGGAGCAACGTGGGAAAGCGGCATTTTGCAAGTCGAGGTGATCAACGCTGGACCGGAAGAGACGTTTGATGGTCCGGAAGATCCAAAACAACTTGCAAACCGCTGGCTACGTCACCGCGTCGAAACATTTGGCGGCGAGTTCAAGATCGATTCACTGCGTGGGGCTGGAACTCGCATTGTTGCGCGGTTCAGCGTGAACGAGAGGAATACGTTCGATGACTAAAAAGATTCGTGTTGTTATAGCTGACGACCATCCGATGTTTCGAGCCGGCGTTAGTCAAGCTTTGAAAGGTGCTGGAAACTTCGAAGTGGTTGGCGAAGCAAGCAACGCACAGGACGCTATTCAGCTCGCCGAACAGCTGCATCCACAGATCGTGCTGTTAGACGTGAATATGCCGGGTTGCGGGCTACAAGCCGCAGCCACTATTTTACGCGCTGATCCACGCATTCAAATTGTCATGCTTACGGTTTCCGAAACGGAGCAAAGCGTCAATGCTGCTCTGGAAGCGGGCGCCAAGGGTTATATCTTGAAGGGTGCCAGCAGCGTGGAACTTATCCGCGTATTGGAAGGCATTTGCGATGGAGAAGCTTACGTGACGCCAGCACTCGCCGCCAAGTTGCTTACACAGTTGCGTCAAAAACCGCCGGTCCGTGAACGCAACACACTTTCCGATCTAACTTCCCGCGAAGAGGAAATTTTGGCTCACGCCGCACGCGGTTTAACGAACAAGGAAATAGCGCGAAGTTTGACGTTGAGCGAAAAGACCGTCAAACACTACATGACAAATGTCTTGCATAAGCTTCAGGTGCGCAATCGCGTAGAGGCGGTAATTCAAATGCGACGGCAATTGCAGTAACCCAATAATTACAGCAGATTAATTACGACGCTAGGCTTTGCTACCGGCAATTTTTTTGCGCTGACGATTATATCAAGTATTTCTCTACTACCGTGAGGTCGGTATTTACACCGAGTTTGATGAACGCTGGAAAGCGCCGATGAAAGTTCTCGTAGTCGAGGATGAGATCGAAATCGCCAACGATATCATGGCGGGGCTCGAGGATGCCGGCTTCGCGACACAGTCGTGCAACAATGGTCAGGACGCGTGGTTCCTGGGAAGTACCGAAACATACGACGCCATCGTTCTTGATCTTGGTTTGCCGCAACTCGACGGCTTAACGGTTCTTCGGCGTCTGCGATCGGAGCAGGTTACGGTGCCAGTCATCGTACTGACGGCGCGTGGCAGCTGGGCAGAACGCGTCGAAGGCATCAACACCGGCGCTGATGATTACTTGCCGAAACCGTTTCAAATGGCCGAACTTGTCGCTCGTCTACGGGGCCTGCTTCGGCGTGCTCACGGAGTTTCAAGCCCGCTGCTGTCGGCTGGCTCGTTACGATTGGACACCGCCCAAATGGAGGTAACAGTCGATGGCCGTCAAACCCATCTTACGCCTCTCGAATTCCGGCTGGTGAGTTACATGATGCACCACAAAGGCCGGGTCGTTTCCCGCGAAGAGCTCAAGGACCACGTCTACGGTCAGGATGACGGGCGGGACGACAATGCCGTCGAAGCAATGATTACACGGCTGCGCCGGAAACTGGGCGCGGACACTATCGAGACCCGTCGCGGCCACGGTTATTGCATGAGGGTGAGCGATTGATGGCGCCGTTGTCGCTCCGCTTTCGGTTGGTGGCTGCGTGGGTGGTGTTCGTCCTGTTGATCCTGCAAGCCTCTGCCCTCGGGCTGCGCCTTTTGTTCGAGCGCAATATTACCAATAAGATCATGGCCGAACTGACCCTCGACATCCGCCGGCTTGTCCGCGGTATCGACGTCGCGGATGTTGGCGAGATCAAGCTGTTGGATACGCCGACCGACCCGCAATACTTGTCTGCTCACGGTGGGCGCTACTGGCAAGTTTCCCATAACGGAACGGCTCTGCGCTCACCGTCCTTGTGGAAGCACCAACTCGCAGTTGTTCCCGACGAGACGACCCGACTTGGCCCGAGGCGCGTTCATGTGACCGGACCAGACGATCAGGCTCTCGTCGGAATGGCGAGAACGGTTTCAGTCGGCGAGGATGGTCGCCGCTCCGAGGTCCATCTTGTGGCGGCGATCAACGATGCCGACATCCAGGTGGCGATCAGCGACTTTTCCTCAGAACTTTACTTAAGCCTTGCCGGCTTGTCGGTCTTACTTCTATTGGCGGCGGCAGTTCACGTCACGATTGGCTTGCGGCCACTGGGGGACCTCAAGGATCGCCTGCAATCCGTGCGCAACGGCGAGATTAGGCGGCTCGAAGGCGCATTCCCGAGTGAAGTGATGCCCCTGGTCGCGGAGACGAACGCCCTTCTCGAGGCACAGGACGAGGCGTTGGATCTCGCCCGGACGCGAGCCAGCAATTTGGCTCATGGTCTAAAGACGCCGCTTGCCGTTATGGCGACCCACAGTCGTCAGCTGCGACGGCGCGGCGATCAAACGCTCGCCGACGCAATTGACCGTCAGGTGGAAGCCATGCGCCGCCATGTCGAACGGGAACTTGCGCGCACCCGCGCCCGGGCGACCGGGACCGCCCGGTATCGCCGCATCGAGTCTGCCCCGATCATCGCCGAGATTGCTTCCGCCCTACAGCACTTGCCGAAGGGACAAACGATCAAGTGGCAAATCGCCGTCGCCGAGCCATTGCGATTATCGGTGGACCGAGCCGACTTCGTCGACATCATGGCAAACCTCCTCGACAACGGGCAAAAATGGGCCCGCAGCAAGATACAGATTAACGGACGATCGTTCGACGGCCGAGCAATCTTCACGGTCGACGATGACGGCCCCGGTGTGCCGGACGAAGATTTCGTGCGCATACTGCAGCGCGGCGAGCGCGCCGATATAACGACACCCGGCACCGGCCTTGGCCTCGCCATCGTCAACGATCTGGTTTTATTGTACGGCGGTAAATTGGAACTGGCACATAGCGCGTTGGGTGGACTGCGTGCGGCCGTCGAATTGCCTCATAGCGCCTAACAGCGAAGCGAATATCGACACTCTTCATCAACAGCGGCCGCGCGCAGTGGCCTCTTCGTCGGGAATTTTGAGCGGGGTTTACACGACAAATCGCCGATTCCGTGTTATGGTGTGTCCCCACGAATACACAAAACTGGCCCGTTCGAAAGCAGGGTTCGTCGATGTTCGCGCTCAAGAGCCAGTTCACAGAGAGCGGCCAATGAGCGACCTTGGGACGCGTTCTGAACCGCCCATCAACGATCACGGTTTCACGTTATTGGAGATGCTCGTGGTGCTCGCGATCATGTCGATGACGATTGCCGCTACCACGATTTCCATCAGGGGCTCGGGCGGAGTGGTCCGCGTACAACCGCTCGCCGTTCGAGTAGCAGCAGACCTCAAGCTGGCACGCGCCGAAGCCATTGCGCAGAACCGCTCCGTCGAGGTGGCCTTCAATGCCGTCACGCACGCGTACCAAGTTCAAGGCAGCCGATCGCCCGTTGCGTTGCCAAGCTCAATTGGATTTACGTTGGCGACGCCAGAGGAATTCCGCCGCAGCGCGGATGGCGCTCATCTGATCTTTTTCGCCGACGGCAGCTCGACCGGGGGACGCCTTACGCTTTCCGACAAACGCCTCTCGATTACATTGATAGTCGATTGGCTTACGGGCGCCGTTACGGCAACCAAATCCGCCCTATGACCCGCGACGAACCATCCGGGCGGGGGCGAGGCGATGACGGATCGGGCATCATCGAGGCGATTGTTGCGCTGATTGTGATTGCCGTCGGACTGTCGGCGTTTTGCCAGGCAGCGGGCAATGCCTATCGCACGGCTGGACGCCTGAAGTTGCACAGCGCAGCGTTGGCCGTTACGCGCGCGCACTTGGACCTGCTCGCAAAAGACGGCGACGTGCTGCAAGAAGGCAAGACTAGTGGCCGCTACCCAAATGATCTGCCTTGGCGCCTGACGGTCGCGTCGCTCGCGCCGAGTCTTGAAAACGCGGGCTCGCAGGTGCGGCCATATTGGATCACGCTGGAGACATTCGATCGACGCGGCATGTCACTTGTCAAGCTGGAGACCGCCAAATTGATCCGCGAGGCGCCATGACGAGGCCTCACTTCGCCAAGGCCGGATCTCGGTGCGATTCAGGCTTCACCCTCATCGAAATGTTGGTCGCTCTATCGTTGCTGGCTCTCATTTCCTCTGTACTCGCAGCAAGTATCGGTACCGCCCGGATGGCGCTTGCGTTTGTTGAGCGATCGGCAGCCGTCGCACCTGTTCAAGGCACGCAAGCGTTCTTCCGCTCCGCCCTCGCACAGGCCCGGCCGATCCAGCGGGACGGCACGAGCGGCAGTGACTTGAGTTTTCTTGGGGCGCCTTCCGCAATGACGTTCAACACGTCGTATTCTCCGCGCGCGCAATTCGAGGGGCTCTACCGCATCGAGATCGGCTTTGAGCCGTCAACGGATCAACGAGCAGGTGGTGAACTCATTTTGACGCAGACGATGGTGCGGCCGCTGGCTGGCGAAGACCAAGTACCGCCCCCGGTTGCGCGTCGCCGATCGCGACTGCTCGAAAATGTTCGGTCAGTGGAATTCAATTATTTCGGTGCTCTCGACGACGATGGCATCCTGAGATGGCGGCCGACCTGGGTTCACCTCGACAAATTACCGCGTCTCGTTGCTGTCGATGTGCAGTTCGGCAAAACGGACACCCGCAGGTGGCAACGATTGATCTTACCACTTTTTGTTTCTGATGCTTCGAGCGTGCCGTGCCCGCCGAGGCGCTCCTGCTGACGTCAGACTAAGGTCTGAAAACATCGGCCTAAAGGCGGTCAGCTTACCGACTATCGTTGGGAGCTGCGCGCACCACAAGTCGCCAATATTCGCGCCTCCTTCGTCCGTATCGATTCCTTCGCCACCTCAATATCGTCGACGAATGGCAGGCGGAATTGTGTTTCTCCGAACGGAGGTTGCGCAAACGAGCTTGCGGTAAATGCGAACGAGTGACGTCGTTCGATGTTCCGGGGCCCTCGATATTTGGGGGCAGCAATGTCGGCAATTTCGTCGACCTGTGGAGGCTAACATGCGTACCGCATTGATCGATAGTTTACGGCGTGCCTTTGGCAGCGAGGCTGTGCGCGAGCGCAGCTCCTCCAATAGGCCATTGATGATTTCGGCCGGCATCCTGGCGCTGACGGTTGCCGCAGGGTTGGCGATTGGCATGAGTGACGTCTATGCCAAAGGCGGCACGGCGAAGCCACCAGGTGGTGGTGGTGGCGGCAATACCGCCATTCCGACTGTCACAATTCTGCCGCCGGCGGGGCCGGCTTTGATTGCCCCCGCCGGTATTACCTCAAATGGTTTCTCAATCACGGGACACGTTCAAAGTGTAACTGGACCGGGATGCCCAGCTGCAGCAGGTG
>JANLXZ010000329.1:0-6340 GCA_031365375.1 Hyphomicrobiaceae bacterium
GTGATGATCGCGGCCCGCGGCGAAGGCTTGGAAACGTGCCCCCAGGCAGCTTTCTGTCAGTATCATGACGTAATTCAGGATCGCTTGAAAATCCCAGCCGGGCAGCAGGTGGTCTGCGGCATGGCAATCGGCTACGGCGACCCCGATGCGAAGATCAATCGGTTCCGCACGACGCGCATTCCGACCGTTGATTTCGTGACCTGGGTGAAAACCTGAAGTCGTGCAAATGAGTGAGGTTTTTCAGCACCAAGACTGACTGGGTAGACACCTGGGACGACAGATGGTGCCATCATCGACCTATGATCCAACCACTGAGGATCAGGGGACGTCATGGTACTCGAAGCCACCGCAGCACACTATGGTGAGACACAGCACAACCGCTTCAATGAAGCGGCGCTTACCTCGCTCGGCGTGCACAACACCGACGATTTTGAGATGACGTCGCGTGTTGCGATCGGCTTTGTCGACTACGGCTTCGACTTGCTGCATCCGTGTTTGCGCACCGCATCCGGCGAGGCATCGCGCTTCCGCAATTTGTGGGATCAGAACCGCGGACCCGAAGCCGCCCGGACATCTAAGCTCGATGTTGCAATGGTTGATGATTGGCCCGGTGTCGTCCTCGATGCAGCAGTCAACCTGGCCGCAACGTCCGGCTCGCGACGAACTCTCGACGCCCTCTACGATCCGCACGCCAATAACTGTGGCCGGGACGGCACGATCGGCGCGGCGCACGGCACATTAATGGCTTCGATCGCAGCTGGCACAGCGTTTGCGGGCTTCCGCAGTGCCGCGCCACACGCCGACCTCATCGGCGTACAGCTTGCACTCCTCGATTCCGATTGGAAGGAAGAAGACGGACGCGGGCAACCCACATGGCTCAACGCCGAGCTACCTTCGGACACCCCTTGGAATGGCTGGCGCAGCTACGACAACGCCCCACAAATCGGCAATGCCGTTCGCTACATCTACGACCGGGCTTGCAAGCTCGCCGTCGATGCGCTCGTCATCAATTTGAGCATCGGCGCCTGGGCCGGTGCGCATGACGGCTTATCCGCTGCCGAGCAAGCAATTGCGGACCTCGCCGCCGAAGCCGATGCCGCATGGACAGCTGGTCGTGGCCCGCGCACCGTTGTCGTTGCCGGAGCTGGAAATGCCGGCGCCGACGAAGGCCACTGGACGGGCATCGCGACGCACGCCGAGCCGCAGATGTTCGATTGGATTATGCAGCGTGATGATCCGACCCAGAACAAGCTCGAGATCTGGTACGAGGCAAACGACCCACTCGAAGTGGAGCTCACCCTTTCGAACGGCACGACGCTTGGCCTAATATCCGGCACGACCCGCGAGATCCTCATAGAAGATGCGCGGATTGGCATCGCCGACCACACGTTCAAAGCGCGTGGTAGGCTATCTCGATTGCGCATTCTCGCCCATCCACCGCTGTTCCCGGCAGTGCTGTTCGATGGCGCTAGCGCGATCACTTCCCTTTCATTTCGAATGCGTGTTGCCCCTGGTCATTCGGCCACCGCACATGCATGGATCGAACGCGACGACGGGATGCGAGAGCGCTCCTGGCTGTCGCCGTCGCATCCGACAAGTTCGCTGTGCTGCCTCGCCTCGGCTAGTGGCGCGTTGGTGATCGCGGGTTGCGATCATCATTGCCAACCCGAGGCGGGGTGGCCAGCGATGCTACCTGCGTCGAGCTTGGGGCCACTACCGTGGAGCGAGGGAGTCGCAGCCCGGATTCCACATGTCACCGCTCCGGCCGCTTCGATCTGGGGCGCTAAATCAAAGTCTCGTGGTTTCGCGCAGACCACAGGAACGAGCGCTGCCGTGGCAATGACCTCTGGCGCATTGGCTAACGCACTAGCACGCGACCCGAATGCGAAGTTACCGCCGCAACAGCCGTTCGCCACTTGGAACAGCCGCTTCGGCTTCGGGCTATTCAGCATCGACGACACTGGCGCAGTAGGAGTATCCGCGTGAACGAACTTGTCCGCATCGATCATCCAGCCCACAGCCGTCGACCGGCACCGAAACTCGAAAAGCCCTTCAAGGTTACGATTTGCGTCAACCAAACCTGCAGCATGGATTGCAAGCTCTGCTATGCTGACTGTGGATCATCGAAGCGTCCCGAGCTTTCGACTGCACAATGGAAAACCTTCATCGATGAATTGATCGCCGAAGGCTTCCTCCACATATTTTTCGAGGGAGGTGAGCCGTTCCATCGTCCCGACTTCGAAGAGCTGCTCGCGTATTGCCAGCGCAAATTATTCATCGCCGTGCGCACTCACGCGACACTGATCGACGAAGCGCGTGCCAAGCGTCTGAAGGCACTCGGCATCGGTCGGCTCTACGTCGATCTGTTCGCGGCGATCCCGGAAATCCAAGATGAACTGACCGGCCAAGTTGGCAGCTATGACGCGGTGGTCGCCGGGATCAAGCACGCCCGTGCCGCCGGATTGAAGGTGACGATCCTAGGAATTCTTTCGGCCAAGAACGCACCGCACCTGCAGCGCTATGTCGATCTCGCCAAAGAACTCGATTGCGATCAGGTCGGCGTGCTGCGGCTCTATCCGCTCGGCCGGGCCCGAAAGAACTGGAGCGAGCTATCGCTCACTTTGCCGGAAATGATGGCCGCGCTCGACAGTTTGCAAGTCCCGCCCGGCGTCCAGCTGATGCAGTCGTGGCATCCCAAGGACGGCAACTGCTGCTGGCAGACTGCGGCGGTCACACCGCAGGGCGATAGCGTCGGCTGCCCGTACATGCGCGAGTACGTCAACTACGGCAACATCACCGAAAAGTCCCTGCTCGAAACTTGGGAAGACCCACTCTACCGGCAGCTTCGCGCCAACGATGTCGAGGACAGTTGCCCGGACTGCTCCACCACGCAAGGCACCCACGGTGGTTGCCGCTCGACCGCCTTCGCCTTCACCGGCCGCTTCACCGCGCCTGATCCCTACTGCACCCACCACAACAAAGGAGTTGACCTACGTGTACTCCCGGAACGGCTCCTACGCGAAAGCCCCTGACGTCATCGTTCGCGGTTTCGAGGAGTGGGGGCACGCCTATGCCTTCACGCCCGACGATCCCGAGCTGCACGATCTCAACACCAGCGCGTGGTTCATCCTCGAACTGTGTGATGGCCGAGCCTTCTCGCAAATCGAAGCGGACTACGTGAAAACCGTCGCACCAAAAATGGGGGCGGTGATTGCGAAAGAGCAATTTCACCAAGGCTTCGATCTGCTGCTCGATCGCAACATCATCGCGAACTCGGACTAATCCGCGTGGCGGCCGGCTCCTCGAAGAGCAGTCGGCAAGCGAACAACATTCGGGCGAGGGCATGCGCTTTCCCCGATTGAGGGGGTGTGTCTGCCCCCCAAATCCAATTTCCGAGCCTGCACTTCCGTGGGCCGGCGTATGAGGAGTAGAAAGTCATGATCGACCATCGAATGATGCATCTTTCAGCACGAATGGCCCGTGCACATACGATAGAAGCGCCGACCGTCGAGGCGGTAAACCAGCAAGTGCGCACGAGCATGAGCGTACCGTTCCAACGGCATATGCTGGGCGACGCATTGGCGTCGAGTGAAATGGTCGAGGCTCCCGCTGTCGATACCGTCAACCAGCAGGTTCGCACTTCGATGAGCGTTCCTTACGCGCCGCACATGCGCGGACGCGATGACGCCACATCCGATGCGCCGTCGGTCGACACCGTCAATCAACAGGTTCGGACCAGTATGAGCGTGCCGTTTGCACCGCATATGCGCGGCACCGATGGCGATAGCCCGTCGGTCGACGCGGTCAATCAACAAGTGCGCACCAGCATGAGCGTGCCGTTCACGTCGTACATGCGCGGCGGCTCAGCGAAGTCAGGCCCGGCGATCGACGCGGTCAACCAACAGGTGCGCACTCAATGAGCGTGCCCTTCAACCCGTACATGCTTGGTGCCCACGCCGAGGAATTGCTTAAGCGCCGCATTATGATCTCGCCCGTGCTGTCGGTCTGGCAGTACAAGGTCAAGAGCCACGAGGCGTTTAGCGCCTGGCTTGCAACGCGCGAGATCCTAATGAGCGAAGGCCGGCTCGGCGGCGACGCTGAAATCAAAGGCGTGCGCTACGGTGGAACGTATCGGGTCGGCGCAGACAAAACAGGGGCCGGCGGCACATACAAAACGGTGTGGGGCTACACCAGCGAAAGCTCGATGCTGTCGATGCAGCGCCTATGCTCCGACACTTCCGTAACGGCAACCATCGTGCAGCTCGAGCTGATCGACTTCGTCAAAGGCATGAAGAAATTCATTGCCGAGGCTGGTGACGCAAACTTTGCCGAAGAGATCCTGATCTCGGCGGCGGCTGGGTAAGTCCCGCCCGACGAAAATACAAACCGCGTCGTAGGCAGCATCTCGCCTGCGACGCTGGCTTCGTCTTTGCCCGATCAATAGTCACATCATGGTTTAACTTCTTCTTGTCCGGGACGTCCTCATGCTTGCAATGATGAAACACAACCGGCTCAACTTCGCGCTCGGCATGCTGGCTGGCCTCGCGGCAGCTTTACTGTGGGGCGGCGGCTCGGTTGTGTCGCGGCATCTGGTATCGCAAAAACTCGATCCGATGGATTTGGCGCTACTGCGCTACATCGGCTGTTTCCCGATCGCACTTGCGGCGCTGCTAATGTTTCGCGACCGGGTGCGGCTCGATATTTCCTGGTTTCGACTCGCAGTGCTGTTGTTGCTCGCAGGCCCGCCGTACCATGTGTTCGTGATCGGCGGCTATGCGCACGCGACGGCCGGTGCAGGTGCCCTGATCATCACCGGTTTGATGCAAGTGTTCAGCCTTGGCGTACCGCTACTTCTACTCGGCACCCGGCCGGGCATCGCTCCGGTGATCGGTGCCTCGTTGGCCATCCTCGGCTTAGCCGTGTTCTCTACCGACATGGCATCCGGCTTCTCATTCTCGTCGCTAGGGCTCGCGATTTTCTCAATCGCAGCACTCGGCTGGGCGTTGCTGACCTACTACGTACGACAATGGAAAATCGATCCGTTGCAGCTCACCAACGCACTGGCGCTGTGGTCGCCGCTGTTTCTCCCCCTCTATTTAATCTTTCAGCCAGCGCCGAATTTCTCGGGGCCGATCTCGGAGACACTGCTGCAACTGGTCTATCACGGCATACTTGTCGCCTATGGCGCGACGCTGCTGTTCTTCGTTGCCGTCCGAAAGCTGGGCATTTCAACGGCGGCAGTGATACAGGCTCTGGCGCCCGGATTGGCCGCTTTGATGGGGGCCATCTTGCTGGGCGAAGGGCTGTCCGCAACCCGACTCACTGGCATCGCCATAGTGATCTCCGGTGTGGTTGTCACCTCGGTCGGCGCTAAAGCGTGGGCTTCGTTCAGACAGCCTAAAGAACTTCAAGTGGCGTGAATTTTAGGTTCGCATCGAGGCAACCGTCAACGCGGCGTTAATCACGGTCAGCTACTTTCGCTTGGATGATCCACCCCGACGACCGCCGAGCCGCCACGATGCGACAAACCCTGCAATTTTTGGGGCTGCTGGCTTGCGGGCTACTGCTAGCCGGCATCGCTGCGTTCGTTATTTCCGGCATCATCGGAAGCCCCAGTTTACCGCGCTCGGGTGCAGCAAGCGCAGTTGGATTGGGTGCGCGCTCTGCAATGGGGATCGACTATGTATCCTTTGGCATCGGCCTCGCCGGTGGCTTGATACTGGCCGAACTTGCTCGTCTATCGTGGTCGGACATGCCGCGACGCGCGATCGCTTGGGTCATCGCCAATCGACGCAATGCCAAATACATCGCGTACGCCTGTATCTGTATCGCAATACTGATCTTCGTGTGAATTTAGGGTTGTGTAGTCGCGCCATCCGACACCGCTTCGCGCAGCCGTCCGGATGGCACGACCAGTCAGTGCGTTGATTTCCAGATCCGCTTCTTAGCGACATAAAGCAATAGACTGGTGATAATCAGATACAGCAAAACCTGCCAGCCAATGCGCTTGCGCTCCGACAGCTTGGGATCGGCCGTCCACGACAGGAACGCCGAGAGATCCCGAGCATTCTGTTCGGCTGACGAGGTCGCCCCCGCATTTGCCTGATACTTGGTTGGGTTGGCAAGGGGCGGTGGCATCGCGATTTGGCCACCGGGGAAATACTTGTTGTAGTGCATGCCATCCTGCAACTTGTTGCAGACATCGGCCGCACCATCTTCACCCTTGGCGATGGTCGCGCAACGCTCTACAGCCTTCTCGTCCTTGATATCCTTATCGGCGACCAATGTCAGATGTCCGGACTTGTCGCGGGCATATGCGGGCGGCTTCTCGGCGTAGCCC
>JANLXZ010000348.1:0-33246 GCA_031365375.1 Hyphomicrobiaceae bacterium
GTCAAAGCATTCGGCATCGCCGGCTATCCACCGGAGACGGTCGAGGAACGGTTCGGCGGCATGTACCGGGCGTTCCAATATGGTGCACCGCCGCATGGTGGCATGGCGGCTGGTATCGACCGCATTGTGATGCTACTTTGCGGCACCAAGAACCTACGTGAGGTTGCCTTGTTCCCGATGAACCAGCAGGCGAAAGATTTGCTGATGGGTGCACCGGCCGAGGCGACGCCGAAGCAACTCAAGGAGCTGCACGTCCGCATCAGCACACTCGATAAGAAACCATAATCGGCTGTTAACTGATGGCAACACTGTGATTGTCGCACTGTTCCTTGCTGTAAGCCGCGCGAACGGCTAGCGTGCCGCCGGTTTCATGGGTGGGTGAATATGCGCAAGTTCTTTATTTTCGCGATCGCGGTGTCGGCGTTGATTGCCGCGGTCGTCATATTCGTTCCAGAAGCGCGCCAGCGCGCCGAAGCCCTGACTGGTTTGAAGTTGGGTGCGGTTCCGGTTGCTTCGTCGGAGACGAAAGCCGCGCCAAAACGGTCCGCTCCTGCCGCCGCGCCTGTGACGGTGGCAACCGTCGCCGAAACCGACATGCCGATCATTTTGACGTCGCCGGGAACGGTTGAAGCGCTCGCAACCGTCGCCATCCGAACGCGGGTCGATGGTCAGATCATTTCGGTCGGCTTCAGCGAGGGCGATCTCGTCAAGGAGGGGCAAGTCCTTTTTCAACTCGATGACCGGCTTGTAAAAGCGCAGATCCAGCAGGCCGAAGCAAACATCGCAAAGGATGAGGCGAGCCTTGCCGATGCATCAGCGACGTTGGGCCGGCGCGAGCAGCTCGTTCGCCAGAAGATCACCACCGAGGCGCTGCTGGATACTGCCAAGGCAGTAGTTGGTGCGCTGAGGGCCAGCATCGCAGCTGGTAAAGCGGTGCTCGAGGTTCAGAAAACCCAGCTCGATTATCTGACCATCAAGGCGCCGATCACCGCCCGCACCGGCAGCCTCAGCGCTAGGCTCGGCGCCAACATTCGTGCAGCCGATCTCACCCCTCTGGTCACGTTGAATCAGACCAAGCCGATCGTCGTCGGTTTCGCGATGCCGCAGACCGATCTGACCGCGTTGCGCGATGCGTTGAAGCGCGGAGCAAAGGCGGGGATCGTCGTGCCGGGATTGAAGCCTGTCCGCGCGACCGGGGACCTGACGTTCGTTGACAACCAAGTCGACAAGACCACGGGTACGGTGACCGCCAAAGTGACGAGCGCGAATGCGGAAGAAGTATTGTGGCCGGGATTGGCTGTGGAAATCGAGCTTACGGTGGAGGTCAGACCGAAAACCCCTGCGGTACCAGCAAGCGCCGTGCTCCCGGCCCAGCAGGGTATGATGACGTGGGTCGTGAGTGCGGACAACAAAGTGGCGCCGCGCCAGGTTACCCTTGACCGGATCGTCGGACAGTTGGCGTTCGTCACCGAGGGTCTGAACGCTGGCGAGCGTGTCGTAACCGACGGACAGTTGCGGCTAGCACCGGGTGCGATGGTCACTGTGCAAGAGCCGAAAGCGCCGCCAACTCCCAAAACCTCGTTCGAGCCCAAGCCTACGCCGGACGTTACAGCGGCACCGGAGGCTTCAGAAAAGAAGATTTCCCCTGCCGCAACGGCCAAAGGTGGTTTGCCGGAGAATAAGACGCCTGCGCCTGCACCCGGCCGGAGTTGATTGATCATGGGCCTGTCAGAGCTTTGCATTCGCCGGCCCGTAATGACGACGCTGTTGATGGCGTCTTTGCTGCTCGCCGGCCTGATCGGCTATCGGCAGCTTCCAATCGCGGCGATCCCGCGCATCGACGTGCCGACGATCACGGTATCCGCACAGTTGCCCGGTGCTAGCCCGGACGCAATGGCGGTATCGGTTGCGGCTCCCCTCGAACGGCAATTCGCGACCATCGCTGGCATCAAGGACATCACGTCGTCTAGCGTCGAGGGATCCACTTCGATTACGCTCGAGTTTGACCTCAATCGCGGCATCGATGCTGCAGCACTCGATGTGCAATCGGCCATTTCGGTGGCGACATCACGCTTGCCGGCGGAAATCACTGCGCCACCGAGCTTCCGCAAGGTCAATCCGGCCGACAGCCCTGTTATCTTTCTCGCTCTGACTTCAGATACCGCGCAAGCCCAGGTGATGAACGAGTTCGCCGACAAGGTGATGAGCCCGCGCATCTCGACGCTGCCCGGTGTGGCTCAGATCAATATCAACGGCGCGCAGAAGCGAGCCGTACGCATCAAGTTCGATCTCGATGCGTTAGCTGCGCGCGGCATCGGCGTCGATGAAATCCGCACCTCCGTTTCGGTGTTGACGTCGGTCAGCCCGATTGGCTCGATCCGCACCGAGCGCCAGATCTATATGCTCGAAACGAAGTCTGCGGAGCCGACCGCTGCCTATTTCAAACCGGTCGTGATCGCGTGGCGAAACGGCGCGCCGGTCCGGTTGCAGGACGTGGCGAAGGTCGAGGATTCGGTCGAGAACGAAGAGGCCCGTGCCGAATTTCAGGGCAAGCGCGCGATCACCGTTTCCGTGCAGCGTCAGCCCGATGCCAACACCGTGTCAGTGACCGATGCTGTGCGGGCACTCGTGCCGCGGTTCCAGGCTGAATTGCCGCCAACGATCCAGCTCACGATTCTGAGTGACCGTTCCGAGTCGATCAAAGCCAGCGTCCATGACGTTCAGTTGACCCTGCTCGGCACCGCCGGCCTCGTCATCCTCGTCATTCTCGCGTTTCTGCGCACATGGCGCGCGACGATCATCCCAGCCATCGCTCTGCCGTTGTCGATCGTCGGTACCTTCGGTGGCATGGCTCTGCTTGGATTTTCGCTCGATAACGTCACGCTGTTGGCGCTCACGTTGGCTCTTGGCTTCGTGGTCGACGACGCAATCGTCGTGCTCGAGAACATCGTGCGCTATGTCGAGAAGGGCATGAAACCGTTCGATGCCGCCATTAAGGGCGCCAACGAAATCGGTTTTACTGTCATCTCGATCACGGTGTCGCTCGTCGCTGTGTTCATCCCTATTCTGTTCATGGGTGGCGTTGTCGGCCGCTTCTTCTTCTCGTTTGCAATGACGATCAGTATCGCGATTTTATTGTCGGGTTTCATTTCTCTGACCCTGACGCCGATGCTTGCCGCGCGTATGTTGACGTCGCACCACGAAGAGAAGGCCGGGATCGTCAGCCGCGCATTCGAGGCAGGCTATAACGGTATCGCGCGTGGTTATCAGGTGTCACTCGACTGGACGCTGCGGGCCCGTTGGCTCATGATCTTGCTGACCCTCGGCACGATGTGGGCGACCGTCACGGCGTTCGGCGCCGTCAAAAAAGGGTTCATGCCAATTGAAGACACCAGCATTCTGCTGGTGCGCACTGAGGCCGCACCCGATATTTCGTTTCAAGCGATGGTCGAGCGGCAGCGCCGGATTGCTGATATTATTCGCGCCGATCCCGACGTGCTCTACGTAAATTCGAACGTCGCGGCCGGCGGCTTCAACCCGACGCTAAATCGCGGCACAGTGTTCACTCAGTTGAAGGCTCGTCCCGAGCGGCAGGGTGGCGCAACGATCACCGATGTACAGAACCGGTTGCGTGGCCGGCTGGCGGCTGTCACGGGCATTCGCGCGTTCCCGCAGCCGCTGCAGAATATTCGGATCGGCAGCCGTGGCGGCGCGGCGGCCTATCAGTACACGCTATCGAGCGTCGATCAGGAGCAACTTTACACGTTTGCCACGCGGCTAACCGATCAGGTCAAGCGAACGGCGGGTTTTGCCGACGTGACGAGTGATCTTCAGCTTGGTGCCCGGCAGGTGACAATCGCCGTCGATCGCGATGCACTGGCGCGTTATAACGTGACGAATGAAGCATTGCGTTCGACGCTTTACTCCGCATTCGGGACGCGCAAGATCGCGACCGTATTCACTCCATCGAACGACTATGCGGTGATCCTCGAAGCCGACAAGCTGCAACTGCTGGATCCAGGAGCGCTGTCCAAGATCTACGTCAAATCGACGACGGCGCAACTTGTTCGACTGGATACCTTGGCCTCGGTGACGTTAGGGGCTGGTCCAATCGCGGTGGCGAGGCAGAGCCAGCTTCCAGCCGTCACGGTTACGTTCAACCTCGCGCCGGGCTTCACACTCGGTGAAGCGGTGACGGCGATGGCAACGGCCGAGCAGCAAATAAATATGCCGATCACCATCGTCGGGCAGTTCGCTGGCACCGCACAAGTATTCCAGGAAAGCTTCCGGGATCAGCCGTTGCTGATCCTCGCGGCGATCATCACGATCTACATCGTGCTTGGGATTTTGTACGAAAGTTTCATTCATCCCATAACGATTTTGTCGGGTCTCCCAACCGCCAGTCTCGGCGCGCTGCTGACGTTGTGGTTGCTCGACACGGAGCTCACGATCATCGCCGTGATCGGCGTCATTCTGTTGATCGGCATCGTCAAGAAGAACGCGATCATGATGGTCGATTTCGCCAACGAGTTGAGATTGCAAGGGGCGACACCTGAAGTTGCCATCAGAGAAGCATGTTTGTTGCGCTTCAGGCCCATCCTCATGACCACGATGGCGGCGTTATTTGGCACTCTGCCGATCGCCGTTGGCTTCGGTGCGGGAGCGGAACTGCGGCAGCCGCTGGGGCTCGTCGTAGTCGGCGGCTTGGCCATGTCGCAGGTGTTGACGCTCTACATTACACCGGCGATTTATCTGATGTTCGAGGGGCTGTCCGGCCGATGGAAGCGGCGGCGGCAGCTACCGGCGAAACCGGTTGTCGAAGGTCCCCAACCGATCGCGGCGGAGTGACCTTCAGGCGTCGGCCAAGCGCACCATGACCTTCGCGAACTGGCGTTCTGCCGCCTCTCTGATGACATGCCGCCCTCCGTCGACGACGCAGCGCCTTTCGACCGTTACTTCCGCGATAAGCGGACGCGCCGACGCGAACAACCAAGCGTCGAGAATGTTGTCGCCAGAGCGGCCAGCAAGTTCGACACGTGTCTTCTCAAGCAAGATTTGACCGGTCGATGCTGTTGTCACCCCGGCGGCTTGGCATCCACCGCTAAGTGTTGCATCGAATAGTGCGCGCCCGATCGACATTCCTGGATCGGCGAGGCGGTTGCGGCGGCGATCGCGCAAGCGCTGACCGTATTCGAGTGTGCGCAGTTCGTCGGCAAGCGAGATGAGCACATTGGAATCGGTGCCGATGCCGAAGCGCCCCCCCAGTTTGCGATATTCGACCGCTGGGAAAATGCCGTCGCCCAAATTGGCTTCGGTGATGGGGCACAGCCCGACGACCGCACCGGAGCCGGCCACGCGCTGCATTTCGAGAGCCGTCATGTGCGTCGCATGGATCAAGCACCAGCGAGCGTTTACGTGCACCGCATCGAGCAGCCATTCGACGGCGCGCTTATTCGACCAGCCGAGACAGTCGGCAACCTCTTTTTCTTGCTCGGCGATATGGATGTGGACTGGCCCGGCTGGGATTGCGAGCAGCGCTTCATTCAGCTGTTGAATGGTGATGGCGCGCAGCGAATGCGGTGCGAAACCGAGAACTGCTTTTGGCAGCCCCGCGATCGCCGTGCCAGATGCATCATGCAGCTTCAGGAACTGATCCAAGTCGTTGATGAACCGGCGCTGGCCGGGTGCTGCGGGTTGGCCGCCAAATCCTCCGTGCGAATAAAACACCGGCAATAATGTCAGGCCAATACCGGTTGTGGCAGCGGCAGCGGCAATCCGTTCCGCCATCTCGGCGACGTTCGCATAGGGCCTCCCGTCGATATCGTGATGCAGATAGTGGAATTCGACGACGCGGGTATAACCTGCTTCTAGCATCTCGACGTAGGCCATCGTGGCGATGGCTTCGACATCGTCCGGCGTAAGGCGGTCCAGGAACCGGTACATCACATCGCGCCAGGTCCAGAAGCTGTCGTCACCGGAGCCCGCTCGTTCGGCAAGGCCCGCCATGCCGCGCTGGAAGGCGTGACTGTGCAAGTTGACCATGCCTGGCAATCTGAAATCGCTGGGCCCGCTCGCCGATCCAGTCATGCCTCTTGACCTCCGCCCGCCTTCGCCACAGCCTTGTAGCAATCATTGCATGGAAGCAAAATGGTGCGACCCCGATGCCAACCTTTATCAATGCACGAATTGCTACCATGGACCCGGCCAAAATTGGCCTAGGGATCATCGAAAATGCCGCCATTCACGCAGATGAAAACGGCATCATCACGTGGCTAGGAAACGCGGACGGGTTGCCGGGCGACCCCGGCCCAGTGTTCGACGCTCGAAATTGTCTGATCACACCCGGCCTGATCGACTGCCATACCCATCTCGTATGGGGCGGCGATCGTGCCGACGAGTTCGAGATGCGATTAGCCGGGCGCAGCTACGTCGATATTTCGGCAGCAGGCGGTGGCATCGTTTCGACCGTGCGAGCGACGCGGGCTGCGACCTCAGAAAACCTTGTTGCGTTGGCCGCCAAGCGCGCTGCATCACTTATGGCGGAAGGGGTTACGACGATCGAGGTGAAGTCGGGCTACGGCCTAGATCTCGAAACTGAACTGAAGCAGCTACGCGCCGCAAGAGCGCTGTCGTCAGCTGTTGGCGGCAACCTCAACGTCATGACAACATTCCTTGGCGCCCATGCACTGCCCCCCGAAGCCAACGGTGACAAAGATCGCTATATCGATCTCGTTTGCCGTGAAATGATCCCGGCGATCGCGGCGGAAAATCTCGCCGACGCCGTCGATGTCTTCATGGAGGGCATCGCCTTCTCGGCGGAGCAAACCGCGCGCGTGTTTGACGCCGCCAAGGCGCATCGCTTACCGGTGAAGCTGCACGCGGACCAGTTGTCGAACCTCGGCGGCGCGGCACTTGCGGCACGGTACGGCGCACTATCAGCCGATCACCTGGAATATACCGACGAGGCCGGTGCGAACGCGATGGCCAAAGCCGGCACTGTGGCGGTTATTCTGCCTGGCGCGTTCTATTATCTGCGCGAGACGCGTAAGCCGCCGATCGAGTTTTTTCGTAAGCATGGCGTCGCCATGGCGGTGGCGTCCGACGCGAACCCGGGCTCGTCGCCGATACTCTCGCTGCGCCTCGCCATGAACATGGCTTGCATCTTGTTCGGTTTGACCGTCGAGGAATCGATCCTCGGCGTTACTCGTCACGCCGCTGAGGCGCTCGGCCGCAGCGACATCGGCGTTCTGACGGTCGGCGCAAAGTGCGACCTTGCGATTTGGGAATCAAAATCGCCCGCGTCGCTGATTTACGAACTAGGCCGGTCGCCGTTGGTTAGTCGAGTCTATCGCGGCGTGGCCGTTGGGAGCGCATTGATATGACCGCGCAGATCGTCATGCACCCCGGCGCCGTGTCATCGTCGCAACTGCAGCTGTTGGCATCTGGCGCCTCGGCCAGGCTCGATGCCGCATTCTGGCCGCGCATCGATGCGGCAGCCGCGATCGTCGCTGATGCTGCAAACGGCGCAGCTGCGGTCTACGGTGTCAACACCGGCTTCGGCAAACTCGCCTCGAAACGCATCGCGCCGGCTGATACCGCAACACTGCAGCGTAATCTCATCCTATCGCATTGCTGCGGCATGGGTGACGCAACGCCCGAGCGCGTCGTTCGCTTGATGATGACGCTGAAAATCATCTCGCTGGGTCGCGGTGCGTCGGGTGTGCATCGGCGCGTCGTCGAGCAATTGGAAGCGATGTTGGAAGCCGGCGTGTACCCGTACGTGCCGCAGCAGGGGTCGGTCGGCGCGTCGGGTGATTTGGCGCCGCTCGCTCATATGGCGGCTGTCATGATCGGTGAAGGTGAAGCCTATGTCGAAGGCGTGATCGGGCGGGGTGGAACGGCTCTCGCCAGTGCGGGGCTCACGCCAATCACACTCGGCCCCAAAGAGGGCTTGGCGCTGATCAATGGTACGCAGTTCTCGACCGCCTATGCTTTGACCGGTCTGTTCGATGCGTTTCAACTTGCCCAAAACGCGTTGATAACCGGAGCGTTGTCGGTGGATGCGGCAATGGCCTCGACGACGCCATTCCGACCTGAGATTCAAGCATTGCGCGGGCACGCTGGGCAGATCGCCGCCGGGCGAACGCTGATGGCGTTGCTCGATGATAGTCAGATTCGTCAGTCTCATCTCGAAGGCGATGCGCGCGTGCAAGATCCCTACTGCCTGCGTTGCCAGCCGCAAGTCATGGGCGCTGTTTTTGATTTGCTTGGGCAGGCGGCGCGCACGTTGATGATCGAGGCGAACGCGGTAACGGACAATCCTCTAGTGCTGGTCGAAACCCGCGAGATCGTTTCCGGCGGCAACTTTCATGCCGAACCGGTTGCTTTCGCTGCCGATCAAATTGCACTCGCTATTTCCGAAATCGGTGCAATCACAGAGCGGCGGATCGCAACGCTTGTCGATCCGGCACTGAACTTCGGCTTGCCGCCATTCCTGACGCCAGAACCGGGCTTGAACTCCGGCTTTATGATTGCGGAAGTGGCGGCCGCCGCATTGTTTGCCGAGAACAAGCATTTGGCCAATCCCTGCTCGACGGATTCGACGCCGACCAGCGCTAACCAAGAGGATCACGTATCGATGGCGGCGCATGCCAGTCGGCGGTTGGCACGCATGAACGATAATCTCGCCCGCATCGTCGGTATTGAGCTGCTGGTCGCGTCTCAAGGCATCGAGCTGCGGCGACCACTTTCAACGAGTAGACCTTTAGCGCGGGTCCTCGCCGAGTTGCGCGGCAAGGTGCAGGGCCTCGGCACCGATCGCTACATGGCGCCGGATCTGGCGCAGGCGGCAGCTCTTGTGCAGAGCAGTCGGTTGGTCGAAATCTGTCGACACGAAAAAGGCCCGGAAATATTTCCGAGCCTTCTAGAAATTATTTCGCCGACGGCGTGACGTTACTCAGTCTTTGGTTTGTCCGCTGCCGGTATCGTCAGAGGCTCCGCCGGAGCCGGTGCAGATGCAGTTGGTATGGTACCGGTCGTCACCGCGGAAGTCGCCGGTTTAGCTGCTGACGCCTTTGGCTTGGCTGATCCGGTGCCAGTTAAACTCGCTTTGGATTTGCCGCCAACTTCTGGCGCCGATGCCGTCACCGGTACTTTGGCGCCGTCCCAGCAGACGCTTGCTTCGGCCTTGCAAGTGTGTTCGTCGACCACGATCAAGTTGAGAAAAAGCTCGCAGCTCACGTCCTTCTTGCCAGTGGTGTACTTCTTAATTCCACGCTCGGCCGTCCACTTGGCGATGTAGGTATCGAGCAGTCCCTTGGCGTCGTTCGTCGGGCCGTCCTTACCGTAATCGTTGACCGAGAACGAAAGCCGTGTGCAGGCGGCGCTCGCCACGTCCGCTATCAAAGTTACGGAAAGGATGGAAGCGATCGCAGAGATCGGAGCGCGCAGTCGCATGGGACCCCACTGGTTTAACGGTTGATGTTGAACAACCTATAGACGCAAGCCCTTCCGACTGGCTAGCCGATCACCACCTTGACCACGGTTCTGTTGTTGGTTGTTGCACGATTACTGCACATGCGTGCTGCAACCGCGGCGATCAGTTCAGGTAGGGCGAATTCCCGCCGCGTGGATTAATCCCACTGTCGAAGAAGAAACCGCTATCGAATGGGCCGCCCTGGGACTGTTGGTTATAGAAATAGGTGTTGCCACCACCGTATATCGCGCGGCTGTCCCCGTACGTGTTGATGCTGTCGGGTGCGGCGTATGAATAGCCACCCCGGCGCAGCAAGAAGCCGCGAACTTGTGGACCACGGCGATACGAATGGGTGGAGCGATGTTCCACGCTCCCGGCTCGTTCCGCCTTGATGACCTTTTTCTTGTGGGTCGCTTCGGCAGAGCCGGATCCTAGGAGGGCGGCGGCGGCCGCACATACGGTCAATGTTACAATCCGGAGCATGGCGTTTCCTCGTTTGATCCAGCGTGCGCTAGACCCAAGTATAACGCGAAAGAAGAATCATTTGTTCAACAGTTGGTGGTGTGGCTAACGACTTCGCCGGCCGATGTCGTTCTTGCACCACCAAAGTCGTCGAATTCTTTGCAGACGGTGCCAGCGAAATATGAGCTGGCACCGGTCGCAGGTCGTAAGCCGCGGTGACTTCGCAACTATCAGATCTTACAGATGGTCGCCTGAGCAACGCATGTGACGCCGAGGCCGGAGCCCTTTGTGCAACGGTATTTCGCTGGCGTGATTTTATAGCCAGGGGTCGTTTTATTTGCCATCCATGAAGACCAAGCACCCCAATCGAAGGACTGCAGGATCGCCTCATAGGCTTGGAACCTGGCACCGTCCTCTGTGGTGTTCGTGCCTTCAGCAGCTTTGTTGAAGCAATTGGATTTACCTTTGCCTTGAGCAAAAGCTGGTGCGCTGACCAGCAGACCTGCACCGATGATGGCTATGGCGGTGACTGCTTTTTTACCGATGTGCATAGAATTGTCTCCTCGCGGTCGTCCTGGGGAAGTCGTCACGCATGAATACGATTAACCATCAGAGTTGTTGCCCTCGCAGTGCCCGGCTGTCGAGCGTCAGGCGTGGTTTTCCGCCGCTGCGTGGCCTTATGGCCATACTTTCAATCGGCCTCGCGGCTCGGCTGAGCGGCTAACATATCGAGGCGATAACCGGCCCCCTCGGCCTGACCCATCCGGTCGACCAGGGTGGGCATCACCTCGCGCAGCTGTTCCATCAGATGCCAAGGCGGATTGACGATGGCGAGGCCACAGCCATTGAGCTTTTCCGGATGACGCGGGGCGCGGAGCAAGATTTCCGCCACGAGGCAGGGTCGCGAAATACGCTCGCTGACAGCGCGGTGAAAACGCTGCACGATTTTCGGGTCCTTGATCGGATACCACATGAGATAGATGCCGGTTTCGAACCGGCGGATCGCCTCGGCCAGTCCCTCGGTGAGCCGGATCAGCTCGCCGGGCTCTTCAAATGGTGGGTCGATCAGGACGACGCCGCGCTTCTCTTTTGGTGGCAGCAGGGATCTCAATGCAATCCAGCCGTCGAGCCCAAGTACCTTCGCCTGGCGATCCTTCGTGAACAGTTCTTCCAGTCGGGCCCGGTCGTCGGGATGAAGTTCGTTGACGACCAGCTGATCGCCGCGTCGCAGTAGGCGCCGCGCGATCAACGGACTGCCGGGGTAGCGTGTGATTTGCCCGTCGGCGGCTTCGTTTTCTGTGGCGATGATATCGAGGTAGGGTGCGAGAACCCGCGCCACATCGGTGGGGAGTGCTGGCACGTCCGGGCCGATCAACCGGTCGATGCCTTGACGCCACTCGCCGGTTTTCTCGGCCGGGCCGTGATTGAGCGCATAGAGGCCGACCCCAGCGTGTGTATCGATCACACGGAAGGGTGTGTCTTTCAACTTCAGCCGCTCGATCACGAGGGCCAGCACCACGTGCTTCAAGACGTCGGCGAAATTTCCCGCGTGATAAACGTGGCGATAGTTCATGATTTGCGCGGTTCCATAACGTCGGTCATGGGCATAATAGCACCAATTGCTTCAACCTGCGCATGAACTCGAAAATCCGCTTGCCAGCCGTCGCAGTCACACACAAGACGGTAGTTGAGACGTGGAGCAGCAGCAGGAAAAGTTTCATGGTAGCGAGCACGATTGGCGCAGGGCGTGAAACCAATGCGGCCGCGGTCGCAACCGCACCGACGCGCGCGCTTGCCGGCTGGGTGATGTTCGAGTGGGCGACGCAGCCGTTCTATACCCTGATCGTCACATTCTTATTTGGGCCGTACTTCGTCAACGTGGTCGTTGGCGACAAGGCCTATGGCCAGGCACTGTGGGGCTATGCGGCCGCAGCGGCCGGAGTACTTATCGCGGTGGGCAGCCCCTTGCTCGGCGCCGTTGCCGACGTCAAAGGGCGCCGCAAACCATGGCTCGCCGTTTTCGTCTTGATCCTATGCGCGAGCATGGCATCGTTGTGGTTTGCAACGCCCGGCCTTAAGGGGCAGCAGCTGTGGCTCATGTTGGCCGCATTCGTGGTCGCGAGCGCGGTTGCCGAGTTTGCCGTCGTATTCTTCAACGCAATGATGCCGACACTGGTGCCACGCGACAAGATCGGCAAGCTGTCGGGAACCGGCTGGGCGATGGGCTATGTCGGTGGGCTTGTCGCCCTGATCTTCATGGCGGGCTTTGTTGCAACGGCGCCAGACACCGGCAAGACGCTGCTTGGCCTCGACCCGGCGCTCAAACTCGATGCGGCAATGCATGAAGGCGACCGGCTCGTTGGGCCATTCTCGGCGCTATGGCTGCTCGTTTTTTGCCTGCCGTTGTTCTTCTTCACGCCTGACGCACCGCGCCACACGGCAAACGGCACCATACGCGATGGTTTGCGTTCGTTTTGGGATACGTTGAAAGGCTTGCCATCGCATCCGGAGATCCTGACCTTTTTGATCGCCCGCATGATTTTCAGCGACGGGCTGACCGCAATCTTCGTATTCGGCGGCATTTATGGTTCGGCCGTATTCGATTGGGGCCTGCGGGAGCAAGGGATGTTCGGTATCATCGTTGTGCTGGCTGGCGCGATCGGTGCCTTTCTTGGCGGCTTCCTGGACGATAAAATAGGCTCGAAACGCGTCATAGTCTGTGCGCTCGTCGTAATTATCATCGGTGCGATCGGTATTTTGTCAGTCGACAAATCCCACATCTTATTCACGCAGATCGTGCCAGAAAAAATCGCTGGAAGCGCGCCGTTTTCCTCGAAGGGGGAGCTGGTTTTCCTGATGTTCGCGATTCTGATCGGGCTTGTGGCAGCGCCGGTACAAGCCTCGAGCCGAAGCCTTATTGCCCGACTGGCGCCGGTCGATCGCGTCACGCAGTTTTTCGGGTTGTTCGCCTTTTCGGGAAAAGCGACCGCGTTTGCAGCTCCCTTGGCTGTCGGCTTCGTCACCAACTTGTTCGCGGATCAGCGCATTGGTATGGCTGCAATCGTGGCCTTTTTGGTAATCGGGTTGATGCTTATGCTCAAGGTTCGCGTGGCGCGGCCATAGGCGTTCGGCTTCATTAAGTTTGCGCAGTTTGTCTGGTTGACCGCTCTTTGCAGGTGCGGCATGAGGCTGCTATGGCAGCCGCGCCAAACATCGCCGATTCCATCCCCGACACGACCGCACGCGCTGACCCGCTCGCTGTCGCGCTCGATGATTACGTACCCCACATCGAACCGATCGCGCGCGTGAATGACCGGGGTGCTTGGCGATGGAGCGTAACTACGGCCTTGCTACTCCATATCGGCATACTCGCCGCGTTTGCCCATCCATCCACCGAATCTACGGCGGGCGGCGGAGGCACCGAGCTCGAGGCGATCAGTGTCGATGTCGTTTCCGCATCTGCAATCGAGGTCATCGCTGCAACGCAGACTGCTGCATCGGCCTCATCGACTGAAAACCGTTTAGACGATCGCGACGGCGGCGAACGTCAACAGGCGGCTGCTCTCAAGTTGCCGGATCAACAATTCGAGCGCTCGCCGGAAGCGCCGGCCAAGGCTGAGATCGCGGATCTCGTCATTCCAAACCTGATCATTAAACCCGAACCGCCAGCGCCGGACCAGCCCTCGATCGTGATCGGGTCGACGAAAGTCGAGCAGCCCGTCGAGGGGCCTGAAAAGCCTGACGAAGCCAATGTAAGGCCACAACCGACCGAAGCCTCGATTCCAAGCGTTTCGACGGAAGATGCGATGGCCGAGCAGATCGGCGGCGTGTCGCAGCGAGGCTTATCTGCGGTGGAGGAAAAGCGATCGGCAGCGATCGCAAGCGCTGGTGAAATAGCAGTTTACGCCCGGCGCGTACAACAGGCGGTCGCGAAAAATCCACCGAAACCCGCGCGGGGCGCGGGCAACAGGGGCGAAGTCGTGATCACGTTCGCGCTCGGCCCCGACGGATCGCTCCTTTTCGCTCGCGTACTGTCATCGAGCGGCAATTGGCGGCTGGATGACGCCGGACTCAATGCGGTTCGAAGAACGCACTTTCCGGTACCGCCTTCCGGTTCACTGCCAACCCAGCTCGTCTACAAATTTCCGGTGAAATTTCGGTGAAAGATTTGAGAAGCGTGATTTCGCGGTAGTCGGCATTGTCGCGGGAATCGGTACATCAGGTGCGGGCGATCAAAGGAATATTTCATGAAACGTCTCGCCCGCTCGCTCGACCTCATAAAGGCGCGTTACGATGTGATCGTTATTGGCTCGGGCTATGGCGGCGGCGTCGCGGCGTCGCGATTATCGCGTGCAGGTAAGAAGGTTGCCGTTCTTGAACGTGGGCGGGAATTTCCAACCGGCTCGTTCCCGTCGAAATTCCCCGAACTGCGCGGCGAAATGCAGGTCACCGGCAAGCGCATCCGTACCGGCTCGGAAACCGCACTTTATGATGTCCGTTTAGGAGACGATATGCACACGCTGGTCGGCTGTGGCCTCGGCGGGGGTTCGCTCGTGAACGCGGGTGTGGCACTCAAACCCGACGCGCGCGTGTTCGCCGATCCGGCATGGCCAGATCCGATCTCACAAGACGGGTTGCTCGATGAAGGTTTCCGGCGTGCCGAACGATGGCTTCGGCCCGCTCACGATCCGAATGCAGCCACGCACATGAAATTCCAAGCGCTTGCCAAGGCTGGCCAAGCGCTCGGCGTCGAACCGGTGGCGCCGCGTGTTGCCGTCAGCTTTCACGATACAGTCAACCCAGCCGGCGTGCATCAACCGGCTTGCACCCGCTGCGGCGATTGTTGCGGGGGCTGCAATGTCGGTGCCAAGAACACGGTTGCGCTGACCTACCTGCCTGATGCGGTCAACCATGGTGCTGAAATCTTCACTTACGCCAAGGTGCGCCAAGTGAGCCGCGCCGCCGATGGCTCATGGCTCGTGCACGTTACGCGGCTCGACGGCGCTAAAGGTGACGTAAACCTCGTTGCCGGCGCCGACATGGTGATCCTATCCGCCGGTACGCTGGGCTCGACTGAAATACTGCTCCGCTCTCGCGAGCTTGGATTGACCATGTCCGACAAACTCGGCGAGCGCTTTTCTGCCAACGGCGACATCATCGCTTTCGGGTATGGTGCGAAAATTCCCGTCAACGGAATTGGCGTCGGCTTCCCAGCCAAGCTCGAGATGGCACCGATCGGAGCGAGCGTTTCTGGACAACTTGAAATCCGCGATGCGCTCGATCTTTCGATGGAGCTTTGCATCCAAGAGGGTGTGGTGCCGTCGGCTTTGGCATCCGCCCTGCCGGTGATGTTCTTGCCCAATGGGCGCCTGCTGGGGGCGTTGCAAAGCCTCGTCTCGGGCGTTTACAAGGGCCCGTTCGCTAGCCTTCAGACGTTCTTCGCGGTCAGTCATGATTCAGCATCGGGCCGCTTCGCGCTCGACGGCGATCGGCTTGCGCTGAGCTGGCCCGGCGCCAAGGATGAACCCGTCTACAAACGCCTCGACGACCTGCTCGACCGTTTGGTGACAAGCGTCGGTGGATCCTATGTTAAAAACCCGCTCGCCGGCACGGTCATGGGTCATCAGCCGGCTACGGCACATCCGCTCGGTGGCGTGGGGATGGGGCGTGAGGTGTCCGACGGTGTGGTCAGCCACAAGGGCGAAGTGTTCTCGAAATTGGGTCCCAACGCCGTGCACAAGGGCCTTTACGTGGTCGATGGATCCGTCATCCCTCGCTCGCTCGGCGTCAACCCATTGCTGACGATCACCGCCCTTGCCGAACGCGCCATGCTGCATATGGCGCAGGACAACGGCTTGCATGTCGGGGCGTGAGCCTCACGGCAGCGGCAACGTCTCGTGTTCTTTCAGGGTCTTCTCAGTATCGGCGTACACTTCGACGAGTTTGACGCGATAGCCCCAAAGATGAGCCACGTGCTGCAGCGTGCGCTCGCACGTATCCTGATCGAGGGGGATGTTATTGCGCACGCGATGCTGCAAGGTCAGACGGCGCCCTCCTGAAAGGTCGGCATTCACTACTTGGATGTCGGGATCGCGGGCCGAGGTATCATATTGCGCCGCGAGCATCTTGCGAACGTTGCGATAGCCCTTCTCGTCGTGGATCGCCTTCACCTCCACAACCGGGAACGCCGAGTTGTCGTGCAGAGCAAAAAAGCGGAAATCACGCATCAGCTTCGGCGATAGGTATTGCAGAATGAAGCTGTCGTCGCGAAAGTTCGCCCATGCGTCCTTCAAGGTACCGAGCGTATCGTTGTTGCCGGCGAAATCAGGAAACCACTCGCGGTCCTCCGTCGTCGGCTCTTCGCACATGCGTTTGATGTCCTGCATCATCGCGAAGCCGAGTGCGTACGGATTCATGCCGTTGTAGAACTTGTCCTCGAACTTCGGCTGAAACACCACCGACGAGTGCGAGTGCATGAACTCCAGCATTGAGCCTTCGGTTAGTTGCCCGCGGTCGTACATGCGATTCATAATTTCGTAGTGCACCCAAGTGGCGCAGCCTTCGTTCATCACCTTGGTCTGGCGTTGCGGGTAGAAATATTGCGCCAGCATGCGAACAATTCGGAGCAGTTCGCGCTGCCAATCTTCCAGTTTCGGTGCATGTTTCTCAAGAAAATAAAGCAAGTTTTCTTGCGGCAGTCCGAGCGTCTCGCTTTCCTGAGCCGTCGCTTTGCTGTCGGCATCCGGTTGCAATTTCGGCAGCGCGGAGCGCGGCACGGTGCGCCAGATTTCGTTGTAAGTCGCTTCCTCGTGTTCGCGCCGTTTAGTCGCCTTATCGCGTTGTTGCGACACTGACGAACGCTTCGCGGGGTGGCGGCTAATGCCCTGATTCATCAACGCGTGCGCGCTGTCGAGAATGGCCTCCACTGCCTCGACGCCGTAACGCTCCTCGCATTCGGCAACGTATTCCTTGGCGAACGCCAGATAATCGAGGATCGAAGTTGCGTCGGTCCATTGCTTAAAAAGGTAGTTGTTCTTGAAAAAGTGATTATGCCCCAATGCGGCGTGCGCCATGACCAGTGTTTGCATCGTCATGGTATTTTCTTCCATGATGTAATTGATGCAGGGATTGGAATTGATCACGAGTTCGTAGGCGAGGGCGCGCCCACCTTTGCGATACATGCCTTCTTCGCGAGCGAAATGCTTACCGAACGACCAGTGACGATACATGTTCGGCATGCCGATCGAGGCGTAGGCATCGAGCATCTGCTCGGCGGTGATGACCTCAATCTGATTGGGGTAAATGTCGAGGCCCATTTCGCCGACGCCAATTTTCTCGACGGCATCATAGGTCTTCTTGACCAGATCGAAATCCCATTCAGCGCCCTTGAACAGGGGCTCCATGCCGGGCTCTATATTTCGGAAGGGAGCGTTCATGAACGTGCTCCTTGGCCACGCATGTCCGAGGTCGCGAACAACTCGCGAAACACCGGATAAATGTCTGCGGGCGATGATGCGCGACGCATAGCAAAGTGCTCATTTCGCTCTGCGATTTCCTCATAGCCGGACCAGGCAACGCTCGACATACTTTGCATCCCGTCCTCTTGGCCGACTTCAATATAGGCGTAGTATTGAGTGCACGGTAGGATGTCACCTTCGAGTAGTTGCAGACACTTTTCCATGTCGTCGTCAAAGTTGTGGCCATCCGACGCTTGCGCCGCGTAGATGTTCCAGTCAGACGGCGAGTAGCGGTCCTTGACGATTTTCATCATCTCGACGAGTGCCGTGGATATGATGGTGCCGCCCGTTTCAGTCGATTTGAAGAATGTTTCCTCGTCGACTTCCTGCGCTTCAGTCGTATGCCTGATGAAGACGAGATCTACCTCGGCATAATGGCGGGTAAGGAAGAGGTGAAGCAGCATGAAGAAGCGCTTGGCTAGATCCTTCAGCGGTTCGGTCATCGAGGCCGAAACGTCCATCAGGCAGAACATAACCGCCTGAGTTTTGGGCTTTGGTCGGCGTTCGAGGCGGTTATACTGCAAGTCTAGCGGGTCAATATAGGCGACGACCTTGCGCAGATAGGCAAGGCGAGACAGACGGGTCTTCAAGCCGGTAATGTGCGCTTCGTCGCGCGGGTCGCGCGCCTCCTGGACCGCAATCTCCGCCTCTAATTCTTCCAGTTCCTTGATGCGCGGACGATGTAGCGCTATCCGCCGCGCCATGCTTTTGCGCATCGTGCGGGTGTGGTTCAGCCGCGCCGGTGGCCCGTCGGTTGTGTGTCCTGCGCGCACGGGCTGCGGCGCACGCATGTCCTTCAGCTTGGCCTTGATCAGATTGGGAAGCTTTAAATCCTCAAAGAAGATATCGAGAAATTCGTCACGGCTGAGATTGAATACGAAATCGTCGTCGCCGGAACCATCGGGGCTACCCTTGGAACCCGATCCACCGCCGCCTTCTGGCTTGCGAATGACGTCGCCCACCGAATACTGGCGATTGCCGGGCAACACGAAATCGCGCTGTCCCGCGCCCTGCCCCAAACCGAATGATGGTTCACGCAAGCTTTTCGAGCGAATGCGGACGTTTTCGCCACCTTCGACTTCGGCAATCCGACGCTTCTTGATTGCTTCGCGCACCGCGTCCCTGATCTCGCCTTTGGCACGGCGAAGGAAGCGTTGCCGATTGCCGAGGCTTTTGGCCTTCGGATTGAGGCGGCGATCGACGATATCCATAAGTCGCGTGCGCTCCATTTTAGTGGTGCCGGCGACTTTCCCTGCGGAGAGCAGGTCGCCGGCACGCTAGTAAACTGAGCTGCCCCGGGCACGGTATCGGGCCGAACTGGCGCCCACTATTCAGCAACGCGGGACCCAAGTGGCGCAAGGAGGCCCGCCACCGGCAAGCGTCCCTTAGCCCGCCTTTTTCACGCGCATGTACCACTCAACGAGACGGCGGACTTGCCGAGGGGTGTAGCCGCGCGTCACCATGCGCGTTACAAATTCCTCATGCTTCTTTTCAGTGTCGCCATCTTTTTTGGCACCAAACGAGATCACCGGGAGCAGATCTTCAACCTGGCTGAACATACGTTTCTCGATAACCTCGCGGATCTTTTCATAAGAGGTCCAGCTCGGGTTCTTGCCGCCATTTCGCGCGCGCGCACGCAGTGAGAACTTGACGACCTCGTATCGGAAGTCCTTGGGTTGGCGATGCCAGCAGGCTTCTCGATCTTCGATAGTTCCTGATCTAGCACTTGGCGGTTCATGAGGTTGCCGGTATCGGGATCCTTGAAGTCCTGATCTTCGATCCAGGCGTCGGCGTATGACACATAACGGTCGAACAGGTTCTGGCCGAATTCCGAGTAGCTTTCCAAGTACGCTTTCTGCACTTCGTTGCCGATAAAATCGGCGTATCGAGGGGCGAGCTCCTCCTTGATAAACTCTATGAAACGGTCTTCGCGATCCTCTGGCATCTGTTCGCGCCGCACTGATTGTTCAAGGACGAACATCAAGTGCACCGGGTCAGCCGCCACTTCATGTGTGTCGAAATTGAACGTCTCCGACAGCACCTTGTAGGCAAAGCGGGTCGACGTACCGTCCATGCCTTCGTTGATGCCACCGGCATCGCGGTATTCCTGTATCGTCTTGGCGTGCGGATCCGTGTCTTTCAGGGTTTCCCCGTCATAAACCCGCATCTTCGAGTATAAGCTGGAATTCTCGTGTTCTTTCAATCGGGTCAAGACCGAGAACTGAGCCAACATTTGCAAGGTGCCTGGAGCGCAGGGTGCCTTGGCCACTTCCGAAGTCGACAGTAGCTTCTCGTAAATCTTCTGCTCCTCGGAAACACGAAGACAGTACGGCACCTGAATTACGCAGATCCGGTCCAGGAACGCTTCGTTGTTCTTGTTGGCGCGGAAGGTCTGCCATTCACTTTCGTTCGAGTGGGCGATGATGACGCCCTGATACGGCAACGCTCCGACGTTCTCGGTGCCGACGTAGGTGCCGTCTTGCGTTGCCGTCAGCAACGGATGCAGCATCTTGATCGGCGCTTTGAACATTTCGACGAATTCGAGCATGCCCTGGGTCGTGCGATTCAGGCCGCCCGAGTACGAGTAGGCGTCAGCATCGCTTTGCCCATGGAATTCGAGTTTGCGAATGTCGACCTTACCGACCAACGCAGAGATATCCTGATTGTTGTCATCGCCGGGCTCTGTCTTGGAAACGCACACTTGGCGTAACCGGGACGGGTTCAGCCTCACAACCGAGAATTTAGAGATATCGCCACCGAATTCATCGAGCCGCTTGACAGCCCAAGGGCTCATGCGACCGGTCAACTTGCGCCTCGGGATGCCGTACTTTTCCTCAAGGGCGGCGCCCATCGCATTCGGGTCGAACAGTCCCAGCGGACTTTCAAAAATTGGACTGATCTCGTCACCAGCCTTGAGAACGTAAACGGGGCGTTGCTCCATCAGCTCTTTCAAGCGCTCAGCGAGCGAGGATTTGCCTCCGCCGACCGGACCGAGCAGGTAGAGGATCTGCTTGCGTTCTTCGAGCCCTTGCGCGGCGTGGCGGAAGAAGCCGACGATGCGCTCGATCGTTTCTTCGAGTCCGTAAAAATCTTTGAAGGCAGGATATACCTTCACGGTTCGATTGAGAAAGATCCGGCTGATTCTGGGATCCTTCGAACTGTCGATGAACTCGGGTTCGCCGATTGCCGCCATCATGCGTTCGGCAGCGCTGGCGTAAAGCAACGGATCGGCCCTGCAGTTTTCGAGATATTGCTTCAGCGAAAACTCGGTTTGCTTTTGCCGATCGTAGCTACGCGTGAAGACCTCGAAAATCTCGTCTTGTGACGTCATGTTCGGCCTCGTCGCTTGATCTTCTGTCCACACGACCGGAGCCTCCCCGGCCTCGCCCATTTCAGGCAAATTCTTCAGTGTCGGTGACGGTTCCGTACGACACCCTACTGATCGCCCGCTTAAATCTCACGTTACCAACTTCGACTAGCATACCCGTATTTGCCTGAATGACGGTTGCTTGTAGGACTCTCATTCACACAAAAAAGCACGCCGAAGCATATTCGCTTTTAGTTCTGTCAGAAGTACGTCCGTTGAGTACAACAAATGGTGTGGCAAATTATACGATGCAACCCGTTTGAGCAAAACGCTTTTCCCGGTGCCGAGATTTGCTCGCCGATGATGCTGCTGGCGTTTCGGATATCAGCGATTTTTCTGTGTATGAGGCAAAAATGATTTGCCGCGAACTATGCCTGCTTGAGCGATCGCACCGCATCGTTGTCACGAATCGACGCCGCGCGGGCTTCAAAAAGGCCTGCACCTTGATGTCGTGCCACGGTAATGGCTGAAGTGACGAGGCGCTGCCGCTCCTCCACGCACGCGGTTGCTTCTGCTTTATCCAGAAGTAGCGCGGCTTTGAACAACAAAACACCGTACGCTTGCGAAAAGGCGAGGCCGGCGTTGGCGGACGCTAAGGCCGTCGGGAAATCGCGTGCGGCAATTGCGACACTCGCACGGAGATGGTGAGCATATGGCAACGCTTGGCCCGCGCCAGTTTCACGATAGGCCAAAATCGCTCGGTCAATCCGTGTGCCGCTGGTTCGATCCCCGCGCTGACCGCCGTGCCATCCCAGTATGATCTCCGCCCACGCTTCCCAGTACGCGAACCGATGCTGCCGAGCGATGGTACGCGCGGCATTGGCAAGCGGCGTCGCGGTGCTTCGCAAACCCAACATTTGCGCCCGCGCCGCAAGTACGCACATCACGTGGGCGCTGGTGTGGGGGTGTTCCAATCCCGCGGCCTGATCGAGCGCCTGGTTATGCGAGTGTTCGGAGGCGTTAAATTCACCAGCAATCGCCTCTGCCCACGCTTGGTGTGCGCGCGCAATAGCGCTTTGGTCCGATGCATGGCTAAAACGTAGCGCGGTGTGATCTGTCGTGTCGCAAAGTTGTTTGACCGTGCGGAAATCGCTGATCGCCGGCACGAGGGCTCCAGAGAGTAATTCGGCCAACCCCCTCAATCGCGTGGCAAGCAGGAGCTGCGTGTCATTCCCGACGGCACTGGCGGCGCGCACCAGGCGCTGGCTCAATTCCCTCGCGGTCTCGATCCGGCCGTGAACGAGAATGCAGGCATTGAGCCCCCATAGAACGTCGAATTCGATGGGCGAACCTGAACCCGGCAGGCTCTCGGCGATTTCGAGGCACTGGGCATAAACCGCGGCGACATCGTCCGATCCGCTGCCCTTTAATTGCGCCAATAGAGGACCCAGAAGGCGAAGTGCCGCGAGTTTGCGTTCTGGCGCGATTTCCGAGCCGGGTGCCAAAGCAAGGGCCAGCGCGCGCTCGATATGCTGCACGGCCGATTCGGGTGCGGCACCTTGGATCGCTCGTTGTGCCGCAATAATCCACCATTCGAACGATGGCTGGGGCCGCTCCGCCTTTTCGAGATGATGCGCGATGTCGGATGCCGTTTCGCGTGCAATCGATGCGCGCAAGATTAAGGCATCGGCCGCTCGTGAATGCAGTGCCTTCCTAGTGCGCAGCGCAATGTCCGCATATGCAGTCGGCCTCATAGCGGGCTCAACCAAATAAAGTTGCTCTTGGCTGCGCGAAAGGCCGCCAAGCCGCTCCAGGTCTGCCAAATGCGGTTGAAGCCGAGTGGCATCCATGTTGAGCATATTGGCGAGGATTGCCGGATCGATTGCGTCGCCAAGGATCGACGCGGCCTTAATAAGCGGCCACAATCGCCCGAATGGTGGTGGATTGGTCGAAGAATCGTCCTTTGCGGGCTGGGAGGCTGATCCGTTGACCTGAAGTGCGATCCAATCGAGCGCAAAATGTATCGACATAACTTGAATAGGGCCTGGGTTGACGGTTGCAGAAATTGCGCAGCCGCCGGGTCTACCCGGACCATCTCAAGAATTCATCGATTTATAAGTTCAAATTTTACGCTGCATTCAGTGAACATTGTATTCTTGCGCAGCCTCGATGAGAAACCGGTGGAGGTACTGGCCGAATGAGCGCCAACACTCGACGCGGTACCGTGGGTCGGAGTTTCCAGTTGTATCGATAGTGTCGCTGAGTCGGATCAGCACGACCTCGGCCTTGCCGAGCAACGTACGTGTAGAATGCCCTGGCGGAAAATGATCGTCGTTCAAATCGAGCGGACACCCCGCGTTAAGCACGCCGGCGGCGGCACGTCCGGAAATTTCGATCGCGATGTTGCGATGGCCGATGTCGATCAAGGCATGGTGATGAGCTGAAAGTTGATCTGCGGCTTCCGACAACACGGCGGCTGTGTCTGCTTCATGTCCGATAAACAGCCATTCGTCGGGTCCAAGACGAGCGGCGATGCGGCCATCGCCGAACGACGCTCGATTGATCGGCATTGAAAAGTTCATGCCGGCAAGACGTTCGTAGCTGGTTGCGATTTCCGGGCTGAGACGCAGAACGATCCGGCCTTCAGATGGTCGTGCGCGTATCGTTACCTGTGCGCCAATAAAAATCGGCTGCGCAGTGTCCAGCAGCCCGATACGGCGCACGGCGGTTTCGATTTCAAGCATGCAAGCGCACTCCTTCAGGATCGATAAATATAGGCTCAACCACTGTGGCTTGGGCTAGTCCGGTGGGCGTTGTCACGTGCAGGCGCTCGTTGATGCGACGGCGGCCATCGACCACCATGGCGAGCGCGATCGAGCGTCCGACGTTCGAGCTCATATAGCTCGACGTGACGTGGCCAATCATCGTCATCGGGATCGTCTGGTTCGGATCGGCGACGATCTGTGCACCTTCGTCCAGCACAATCGAAGGATCGCCGGTGCGCAAGCCGACCAGCTGCTTTCGACCTGTCGCCATAACGTCTTGCCGCGCCAGCGAGCGCTTGCCGACGAAGTCGCGCTTGGCTTTGCCAACGAGCCCGCCGAGGCCAAGATCATCGGGCGTGACGGTGCCGTCTGTCTCCTGGCCCACAATGATGAAACCCTTCTCGGCCCGCAGCACGTGCATTGCTTCGGTGCCATAAGGCGTAATGTCGAAGCGTCGGCCGCTTTCGTAAACCGCCTCCCAAATCGCTTGGCCGTAGTCCGAGGGCACGTTGATTTCGTAGCCGAGTTCACCCGTGAACGAGACGCGGAACAAGCGGCACGGCACGCCCGCGATGTGGCCTGTGCGGACGGCCATGTGCGGGAAAGCTGTGTCCGCGAGATCGATGTCGCCGACCAAGGGCTTGATGATCTCCCGCGCATGGCGGCCTTGGACGGCGATCACGGCCCACTGCTCGGTAATGGACGTGAGGTAAACATTTAGGTCAGACCATTCGGTCTGCAAATAATCCTCCATGTGTGCGAGCACGCGCGGCGCGCCGCCGGTCGTCGTCGTCACATGGAAAAGGGTCGGCGAAAGACGCGCGGCAACGCCGTCGTCCATCACGTACCCGTCCTCTTTCAACATGAGGCCGTAGCGGCAGCGGCCCGGTTCCAGCTTCAGCCATGAGTTTGTGTAGATGCGATTCATGAACTCGGCGGCGTCGCGCCCCGCGATCTCGATCTTGCCAAGTGTCGAGGCATCAAAAATGCCGACGCCGGCCCTTACCGCGCGGGTCTCGCGAGCAACGGACATGTGCATGTCCTCGCCCTTGGCGGGGAAATACCAGGCGCGCTTCCACAGGCCGACGTCTTCGAACTTGGCGCCTTGCGCAACTGCCCAGTCGTGGATCGGTGTGATACGCGCCGGATCGAACAGATCGCCACGGTTTGGCCCGGCGAACGTGCCGAACGTAACCGGCGTGTAGGGCAGCCGGAATGTCGTGGTACCGACTTGCGGGATCTGCTTTCCGAGTTGGCCAGCAACAAGACCGAGCGCATTCATGTTGCTCGTTTTACCTTGGTCGGTCGCCATGCCGGTTGTGGTGTAGCGCTTCACGTGCTCAATCGCCTCGAAGCCCTCGAGGACGGCGAGTTTGATGTCCTTCACCGTCACGTCGTTCTGAAAATCGATGAAGGCTTTTACCGGCTTTTGATCGGCTGGCGCCGGCATCACGCGAGCGGGTTGGAAACCGGTGTAGCTAGGGGTTGTCTCAACCTTGCGGGAGGCACCACCTGCGGCGGCGCCGTCGGCAATGCAGTCGGCAAGATCATAGAAGCCGCGCGAGCTACCTGCCGAGATTTCGGCTTGCGCGGACACGCCCGGCACGAACGCATCCAATTCGGTATCGAATTTCAGCTTGCCACGCGACTGCGAATAGAGGTGCACGGCCGGGGTCCAGCCACCCGACATGCCGACGCAATCGCATGCCAGAATCCGCGGCACGCCAGGCATTCCTTGATCGTCGAGCTTGGCGACGATCAAGCCCGATACGCGCGACCGGCCTTTTGATCCGATCACTGTATGTCCGGGAAGCACTTCGATGCCAGCATGGACTGCCGCCATGAATTCGGGGCCGCAGTCAGCTTCCGGACGCAGATCCACGATAGTGACGTCAAGGCTGGCGTACTTGAGGTCGAGCGCTGCTTGATACGCCGATGCGCCGGTTGTCGCGATCACAGCCTGGCGGCTTGGCCGAACCGCGTAACGATTGACAAAGCAGCGCAAGCTATCCGCCAGCATAATGCCCGGCCGGTCGTTGTCGGCAAATACGAGCGGACGCTCGTGCGAACCGGTCGTAAGGATGACGCGACCGGCGCGAACCTGCCACATCCGTTCGCGCGGCAGGTTTGCGAGCGGTTGCCGGATGTGATCCGTGATGCGTTCGGCAAGCGCAACGTGGTTATGGTTGAAGTATCCGAACGCCGTCGTGCGCGACAGGATCGTTACGTTCGGACGCGCCGCCAGTTGTGCGATGGTTTGATCGACCCACGTTTGCGCCGGTAAACCGTCAATGACCGACGACAGGTCGTGCAGCAGTGTGCCGCCCGGCTCTGACTGCTCGTCGCACAGGATGATCCGGGCTTTTCCATCTTCTGACGCAGCCGCCGCTGCCGCCAATCCGGCTGGCCCCGCGCCCACGACGAGCACTTCGCAATGCGCGTGCCGTTGGGCGTAGCGCTCGGGATCGGGGACGGTCGGCGCTTTGCCGAGGCCGGCCGCGCGCCGGATCACGGGCTCGTAGATATGTTTCCAGAATGCCGGCGGCCACATGAACGTCTTGTAATAGAAGCCGGCGACGAACACCGAGCCCAACACGTTGTTGATCTCGCCCACATCGAGGCCGAGCGAGGGCCAGTGGTTCTGGCTACTCAAGCTCAGGCCGTCGAAGGCTTCGACGACGGTGGCACGGTTGTTCGGATCGCGACGGTTGTTGCCGCGATCGACGTCGAGCAGCGCATTCGGTTCGTCCGAGCCATGGCTCATTAGTCCACGCGGACGGTGATATTTGAACGAACGACCGACCATGTGAATACCGTTGGCGAGCAAGGCCGATGCGGCGGTGTCCCCCTCGAAGGCTGGCAGCGGGCGGCCGTTGAAGCGCATCACGATCGGCTTCGATCGATCAATGCGGCCGCCTTTCAGCAGGCGGTTGGACACAGTCATCGAGCACCCATGTCGCTGGTAACGGTCGTCGGGCGCGGCTCGCCGGTCTTGTAAGTTGCGATGACGCGGTCGCTTACTGTGTCACGCACAGCATTGAACCAGCGTTGACAGCCGTGCGCGTGCATCCACCGTTCAGCGTGCTCGCCTCTAGGGCTCGTGCGATAGAAAAGAAATTCAGCCCACGCACTGTCGTCGAGCGTGGATGGATCGGCCGGACGGGCGATATGTGCTTCGCCGCCGCAGCGAAATTCGATCTCGGCGCGCGGGCCGCAATGCGGGCAATTGATGAGCAACATGAATATTATCCTCAGTGCGCGACGGCGGCGGCGGCGGCTTCGTCGATCAAGCGGCCGGAGCGGAAGCGGTCGAGCGTAAACGGCGCGTTGACGCGATGCGGCTCGTCGCGGGCGATGGTGTGAGCGAACGCGTGGCCCGAGCCAGGCGTTGCCTTGAAACCACCTGTCCCCCAACCGCAATTGACGTACAACCCTTCGATTGGCGTTTTGGAGAGGATCGGCGAACGATCGGGCGTGACGTCGACGATGCCGCCCCAGTTACGCAACATGCGCATGCGGCGGAACTCCGGCACCAACTCGCAGATGGCATCGAGCGTGTGCGTCGTCACATGCAGCCCGCCCTGCTGGCTGTACGACACGTACTGATCCGTGCCGGCGCCGATCACGAGTTCGCCTTTGTCGGATTGCGAAATGTAGGCATGGATCGTGTTCGACATCACGACGCAAGGGAATATCGGCTTTACCGGTTCGGATACCAAAGCTTGCAGCGGGAAACTTTCAAGCGGCATGCGCAGGCCAGCACGCGCCATCACGACCGACGTGTGACCGGCGGCAACCACGCCGACCTTCTTCGTGGCGATCGGCCCGCGCGTGGTCTCAATACCCGCAATGGCGCCGCGCGCGTCGCGGCTGAATCCGGTCACCTCGCAGTTCTGGATGATATCGACGCCCAGTGCGTCTGCGGCACGCGCATAGCCCCAGGCAACCGCGTCATGACGAGCGACACCGCCGCGCCGCTGCAATGCCCCGCCGACGATCGGATAACGAATTGATTGCGAAAGGTTGAGCGGTGGGCAGAACGCCTTGATCTGCTCAAGGTTCATCCACTCGTTGTCGACGCCGTTCAGCCGGTTTGCATAGATGTGACGCTTGAAACTGATCACGTCATGATGATTGTGGGCGAGCATCAAGACGCCGCGCGCGGAATACATCACATTGTAGTTCAGCGCCTGCGATAGGCCCTCCCACAATTTGAGCGCGTGCTCGTACAGTGCTGCGCTTTCGTCGTACAGGTAGTTCGAGCGGATGATCGTTGTGTTGCGCCCGGTGTTGCCACCGCCGAGCCAGCCCTTCTCGATCACCGCAATGTTTGTCAGCCCATGTTCGCTGGCGAGATAGAAGGCGGTCGCTAACCCATGCCCGCCCGCACCGACGATGATCACGTCGTATGCCGGCTTCGGGTCAGGCGCGCGCCATTGCCGGCCCCAGTCCTGATGTCCGGAAAAAGCATTGCGAATGAGTGACGTGAATGAAAATTTCATGAGGTGCTCATTGTGGCTAGGCTCACCCCTTGATGATCATTTTCTCGGGGCCGTACGGGAAATTCGTTATGTTGTCGGCGCCCGCTTCGGTCACGATAAAGATGTCGTGCTCGCGATAGCCGCCGGCGCCGGGTTGCCCGTCGGGGATCATGATCATCGGCTCCATCGAGACGACCATGCCGGGCTGAAGCACGGTTTCGCAGTCCTCGCGCAACTCCACGCCAGCTTCGCGCCCGTAGTAGTGCGACAGCACGCCGAACGAGTGGCCATAGCCGAATGAGCGGTACGGCAAGAGATCCCACGAGCGGTAAAGCTCATTCAACTCGATCGCAATTTCGGAGCACTTTCTGCCGGGCTGTATGAGCCCGGAGCCAACGCGCATCACTTCGCAGTTCTTGTTCCATAGCTCGATGTGCTTGTCGGACGCACTCTCGCAGAAAAGCGTGCGCTCGATCGCGGTGTAGTAGCCAAAGATCATCGGAAAACAATTGAGCGAGCATATATCGCCTTTGACGATCTTCCTGTTGGTGACAGGATTGTGCGCCCCATCCGTCATGATGCCGGATTGGAACCAAGTCCAGGTGTCCATCAACTCGACGAATGGGTAGCTGCCGGCAATGTCGCGCACCATCGCGGCGGTCGAGGCGAGCGCCACTTCGTGTTCTCCCGCGCCTGCCTTGAGCGCGTCCATGCAGGCTTGCGCACCGACGTTGCAGATGCGTGTGCCATCCTTGATCAGCTTGTGCTCTTCCGCCGATTTGACCGTGCGCATCCACATTGTGGGCCCTGCAATATCGACAAGCTCGACGCCCGGGAATGCATCCTCAAGTTGTTTCTTGAGATCGAGCGATACGTGATCGAACTCGATGCCGAGGCGCTTCACGCCCTTGGTCAGGCCCTGGACCGCTTTGAAGTAGTTGGTCTTGTCCCAGTCGGTGTACGTAACATTATCACCGAAGCTGCGGCGCCATGGAGCGCCACCGTCGATTGCGGGCGTCACTGTGGTAGCCGACTTGGCGTCGATCACAAGGCCGAACTTGCGGCCGAAATAGCAATACAGGAAGCCCGAGTAGTAGTTGATATTGTGGTACGAGGTGAACAGTGCCGCGTCGATCTTATGCGCGGCCAAGTGTGCACGCAGCGTGTTCTGCCGGCGGTTCATCTCGGTGTCGGAAAACGGCGACCATTGCTTTTTACCATAGTGCCATTTGGCAACGTGGATCATGTCGTCGGTGGCGGCAACCTTGGCGTTCACTGCAAGTTCTCCCTCGCGGTCTTATCAGGCAGTCCTAGCGGCGATCGGCGGGTCACACCATCTTGCGCGCGACACCGTGATGGCGTCCGATGTCCTAAATCCGTCAACCCCGCGACACGGACTTCGGTGCACGCCCGCCCGTAACGGCCTGCAGGATGACTGCCGACAAAATCAACGCGCCGCCGATGATGGTCGGCTGGGTCGGCGTCTCGGTGAAAAATAAATACCCCCAGATCGGCGACAACACTGCTTCTGCTTGCGCCAGCATCGTAAACGTCACCGCCGAGATATAGCGCGAGCCTTGACCGAATAGGAATAATCCCGCCGACAGCAGGAGTGCGCCATGAACGAACGCGATTGTAACGTCGGTCGCACTAGGGATCAGTGGTAAGCCCGACACTGCGACCGCCGTGAAACCGGCTGACGCTGTGAGAATGCCAACGCCGATTAGTGTCGCATCGAGGTCTTTGGGCCGGGATCCGCGCGTGAACAACGTGTAGCCGGCAAACCCAAGCATCGAGACGACGGCGATCATCTGACCGCTGATGTGAGCGGCGTTGAATTCGCCGCCAGTCATCACGTAAACGCCTGCGAAACCGATAATGATTGCGACGATTGTGGCCCAGCCGATGCGCTCGCGTAGCAGCGGCCAAGCGAGTGCCGCGGCCATCGATGGCGCCAGGGAGCAAATCAAAAAGACCTCGGCGAAGGTCGCAGCCTTGATCGAGGAAATGAAGGTGACTTGGCTCAACGCCATGCAGAAGCAGGCGATCCAGGCCATACGATCGAGGGATGCGAGCTGCCGCAACGGGCTGCGAGTTTCCCGCAACGTTGCAATGATCACAAGTGCCGCCGTAAATCCGAGCGCGCGCCAGAAGATGTACTGCCAGGCATTGCTCGACGTCGCATTGCGCACGCAGAACACGCCGAGGCTGAGGATCACACCGGCCAAGATCACGTAGGCGCAACCGCGCAGATATATCCTCTTCGCCAAGACGGGCAAAGCTTCGACGAATCGCTGCGTCACGATGGCGTTATGCCCCGCAAGCGTTCCGACCGGCGCCGTAGAAGTTCGATCGTGGTCAGCAACGCGATCGAGATGATGATCAAGATCGTCGCAACCGCCAGGATCGTCGGCGAGATTTGCTCGCGGATGCCGGACCACATCTGGCGCGGGATTGTGCGTTGCTCGATATCGGCGATGAATAGTACTGCCACAACTTCGTCAAATGAGGTGACGAAGGCGAACAACGCGCCCGATACCATGCCGGGGATGATTAGCGGCATCACGACCTTGAAGAACGTGGTGTGCCATTTGGCGCCGAGGCTCTCCGCCGCGCGGATCAAATTGCGGTCGAAACCCTGCAGGGTCGCCGTCACGGTGATGATGACGAATGGTATGCCGAGCATCGCGTGCGTGAGGATTACGCCGGTATAGGTCTTTACCAGGCCGATCTTGGCCAGGAAGAAGTAGGCACCCGTTGCCGTAATTACCACAGGCACGATCATGGGTGAGATAAGCAGCGAGGTAATCGCCGTGCGATACGGCATGTTCGGCGAAGACAGTCCAACGGCCGCGAGGGTGCCCAGGGTGGTCGCGATGATGGTCGCGATAATTCCGATGATGAAGCTGTTCTTCAACGCATTGACCCATTGCGCGTTGTTCCACACGTCCTTGAACCAGTCCCAGGTGCCGTCGGCAAAGCGGCCCGATGTACCGTTGTCGAGCATGTCTGCGTACCATTTCAGCGAGTAGGCAGCCGGATCGAGTTTCAACATCCCAGCCGTAAATGAAAAGTACGGCTCGTTGTTGAACGACAGCGGGATCACGACCAGGATCGGCAGGATCAAAAACAGCAGCACTGCGCCGCATAACGTCAAGAAGCAGTAGTGCCAGATCCGCTCGATCGGAGTTGCGTAGGTCGGGAGACTGATGCCGCTCATGCTCTCAACCCATTTTCAGCCGGTCGATGCCGACGATCTTGTTGAACACCCAGTAGAGAACCAGAATCGCCGCGAGAAGTAACCCGGCAAGCGCCGAGGCCAGACCCCAATTCAACGTCTTGCTGACGTGCAACTCGATAAAATTTGAAATCAATACGCCTGATTGTCCGCCGAGCAGAGCTGGCGTTATGTAGTAGCCAACCGATAGGATGAATACGAGAAGACCGCCGGCTGCGATCCCCGGCAGTGTCTGCGGAAAATATATGCGCCAGAATGCAGTGAACGAAGTTGCTCCAAGCGAGCGGGCAGCGCGCACGTAAGTCGGCGGGATCGTCTTCATCACCGAATAAAGCGGCAGGATCATCGACGGCATCAGTACGTGCACCATCGCAACCAGCGTGCCGATGAGGTTGTAAATCAACTGTGGCCTGTTGGCGGGATCGACCAGGCCGAGGGCCACGGCTGCCGAAAGCACGACGCCATCATTTTGCAGCAGCGCGATCCAGGCGGTGATGCGCACCAGTAGCGCGGTCCAGAACGGCAGGAGCACGCAAATCATTAGCAGGTTCGAGGTGCGTAGTGGCAGGTGCGCGAGTAGATAGGCGACGGGGTAGCCGAGCAGTAAGCAGAGTACGGTGACGACGAAACTCAGCCACAGCGTGCGCACAAAGATCGTTATATGAATGCGTTGGTCGGCCGGCACTTGCTCGATGTTGCCGGTGGGCCCGAGGGTGCGGTCCATCGCGTTCAAATAGTTGATCGACGAGTACGGCTTCGAGGTGGTCTTGATCATCACCCATAGGGTCGGGTCGCCCCACTGCGGGTCCTTATCGATCAACGTTTTTTTGAACGGCGCTTCCATGCTAGCGGCGCTGCGCCCGGCGGAGACGAATAACGAGCGGGCGCCGGAATAGACATAGTTGATCTGGGCGCCGATCTTGCCGGTGGCTTGGCGTTCGCGGGCGTCCTTGAGGTCGGTGACCAAGGCTGCAAACGTTTCCTCGTCAGGTAAATCTTGTTGGTCCCAGGACTTTAGAGCTTCGGCGGTGCGCGGCAGTTCGGCCGCAACCACCGTGTCGCCAGTCGACAGCCGCAACATCATCACGATTGGCGCGACGAAAAACACCAACACGAACAGGAGGAGTGGCGCGACCAACAGGAATGCTTTGATGCGGGCGCGCCGCGTGACGATCGCCAGCTTTTTGTCGAGCGGCATGCCGTCGGCAGCAAGGATCGGTCCGGCGGCGATGATGCCAGCAGAGCTTAACGTTCCTTCAAGTCGACCGGCCGGATCAGGCGCTAGGCCCGCCATTGTGGTCATGCCGTAATGCCTACGCTGGGTTCACTGTTGGTTGACTGGGCGAATATCGAATGCGGGGAGGAGCCTCGCCCCTCCCCGCCAACTTTCGCTTACTTCGCGAGCCAAGTGTTGAACTGTTTGCCGAGTTCATCGGACTTGTCAGCCCAGAACAGGAAGTCGTTCTGCACGGAATTCTTGAAGTTTGCGGGCGACGTCGGCATGTGCGGCGCCATATCGGTTTTACCGTCGTTGAACTTGCCAACCTTGGCAACGGACGACATGCGAGCCGGAGCATACGAGATCCACTTGGCTTGGTCCGCAAGGGCATCGGTCGAGGTCGAGAACTTCAAGAAATCCATTGCGGCTTCCTTGTTGGGCGAACCCTTGGGGATGACCCAGAGGTCAAGATCCCAAACTTGGCCGTCCCAGACGATGACGAACGGCTTGCCGTCCTTCATCGCGGCGTCGAAAATACGGCCGTTGTAAGCCGTGGTCATGACAACCTGGCCGTCACCAAGTAGCTGCGGGGGCTGGGCGCCAGCTTCCCACCAGACGATATCCTTCTTGATGGTGTCGAGCTTCTTGAAGGCGCGATCGATGCCTTCCTTGGTCTTCATAACCTTGTAAACTTCAGCAGCCGGGACGCCATCTGCCATCAGCGCGAATTCAAGGTTGATCTTCGCCGACTTACGCATGCCGCGCTTGCCGGGGAATTTCGT
>JANLXZ010000353.1:0-27989 GCA_031365375.1 Hyphomicrobiaceae bacterium
GATTGCAATCGCTATTTCGCGAACGAGAAGCCGTTCGACAAGACACTCACACTCGAACGCAAGGGGACCATTCTGTACGTCACGGCAGAAGTCGTGCGCCAGATAGCGATCCTCGTTCAGCCGATCATGCCGGCATCGGCCGCTCGTATGCTCGATTTGCTGGCGGTCGAGGCGGACCACCGTTCGTTCGCATGTCTAGGCCCGTCTGGCCGATTGACGGCCGGCACCGCTCTGCCGGCGCCCACTGGCGTATTCCCGCGTTACATCGATCCGGAAGAGGCGACGAAGGAAGCCGCGCCGAAATCGGGCAAGCAACCGAAGAAAAATCCAAAACAGCCTTCGGAAAAGCAGGGCGAGACCTGATGCTCGTCGACCACCACTGCCATCTCGACTTTCCGCAGTTTGCCGTCGAGCGAGACGCAGTGGTGGCGCGCGCAAAGGCAGCCGGCGTCGGCATCATCGTGACAATCTCGACGCGCATTCGCCGACTACCCGAACTGCTCGCAATCACGCAGGCGCATCCGAACGTGTACTGCTCGGTCGGCACCCATCCGCATAACGCGCACGAGGAACTCGACATTCCGCTCGAGGAAATCGTTCGGCTTACCGCGCATCCAAAGGTGGTTGCGATCGGTGAGGCGGGCCTCGACTATTTCTATCAAAAGAGCCCGAGGGAAGCGCAAGCCGAGGGGTTTCGACGGCACATCGCGGCGGCTCGTATCACCGGTTTACCGCTTGAGATTCACACCCGCGATGCCGATCAGGATACGATCGACATTCTCGAGGACGAGCACGCCCGGGGCCCGTTCCCGGCTCTCTTGCATTGCTACACCGGCGGCGAAGACCTTGCTCGCCGGGCCGTCGCGCTCGGCCTTTACGTGTCCTTCACTGGTGTGATCACCTTCAAGAAATCCGAGGCACTCCGCGCGATCGCAGCCGATGTGCCGCTGGACCGACTGCTTGTTGAAACGGACGCGCCTTATCTCGCACCGGATCCCTTTCGCGGCAAAACCAACGAGCCGGCCTTGGTCGTACATACGGCGGCAACCCTCGCAAAGATCAAAGGCCTGAGTACCGGGGAAATCGCCACCGCGACGACCGATAATTTTTTCCGCCTCTTCAAGAAAGTGCCGCGCTCGACTGCGCAAGGTGGTATTGCCGCATGAGTTACAAGTTGACGATTTTGGGCTGCGGCTCTTCCGGCGGCAATCCGCGTGTTGGCAACGACTGGGGCAAGTGCGATCCGGCGAACCCGAAGAACCGCCGGCGCCGGGCGGCAGCGCTCGTCGAGCGGCGAAATGAGAAAGGCGCGACGACGGTCCTGGTCGACACCGGCCCGGACGTGCGCGAACAGTTGCTGTCGGTCCGCTTGCGCGTGCTCGACGGCGTTCTCTATACCCACGATCACGCCGACCACACCCACGGCATAGACGACCTGCGTGCCTTGTCCTACATCATGAAACGACGCATACCCGTGTGGTTCAACCCGCCGACACGCGACAGTCTCATCGGCCGTTTCGGCTATTGTTTCGATGGCAAGGGCAGCGGCTATCCACCGATCTTGAAGGCTAACCTCATCGAAGGATCAACGCCGATCCAGATTGATGGCGCCGGCGGTGCAATCATCGCTCAGCCGATCGTGCAGGAGCATGGCGATATCGAGTCGATCGGGTTCCGCTTCGGCAACGTCGCCTACTCGCCCGATGTCAGCGGTATATCCGATGCATCCGCCGCAATGCTCGAGGGCCTCGATGTGTGGATTGTCGACGCGCTGCGCCACGTACCTCACCCGAGCCATTTCAGTTTGAAGGAGGCGCTGGCTTGGATTGAGCGCTTGAAGCCTAAACGCGCAATCCTCACCCACCTGCTGGGCGACCTCGACTACGACACTTTGCTTCGCGATTTACCCGCCGGCGTGGAGCCTGCCTATGACGGCATGACGGTGGAGTTCGAATAAATAAATCGCGCGGCGACAACCCGGCTTGCGGAACGTGGGTCGTGGCGTTCCGATAAAAAAGACCGGGGGGACCTGCATCCTTCCCGGCCGTCGTCACCCTCAAACTCTAGTCGCTCACATCTTTTCCATATGCGGCGTCGGGTCAATCGGTTTTTGGCCCTGCCGCAATTCGAAATGCACTTGGGGTTGGTCGACGGTGCCGGTCTTGCCGGCCTTCGCGATCGACTGACCACGCTTCACCTTGTCGCCACGCTTGACGAGAATTTCCTCGTTGTGCGCGTAAGCCGTCACCCAGCCGCTGTCGTGTCGTAGCAAGATGAGATTGCCGTAGCCCTTCAATTCGGAACCCGCATAAGCGACGACCCCCTGCTCGGCCGCTAACACTTCGGTGCCCATCGGAACCGCAATGTTGACGCCATCATTGTGGGTGCTGTCCGAACGCGGACCATAGGAGGCAATTACGCGCCCCTTCACCGGCCAACGGAATTTCTGACCACCGGCCGATGCCGCTCCATCTGCCGGTTTCGATTTCGGCTCGATCTTGGTTTCAACCGGCGGCTCGACCGGATCGATCGCGGCTACTTGCTGAGCGGCGGCTGGTGGCGCTTGCGGCGCCTGAGCCTGGTTGAGGATCACCGGCTTGGTCGCCGACTGCACAAAACGCGGCGTCGTGCTTGCGGTACTCGCACCGGCGACTTGAGAGACGGCAGCCGCAGGTGGTGTATTCGAAAGAGATGCCGTAGCGGTCGATCCAGGAACTTTCAGGACAGTGCCTGGCTTGACTTTCGTTGGCTCGGTAATGCCATTTACCTGCTGCAGCTGGGCGAGCGAGATTTTATTGGAGCGCGCAATCGCGTACAGGCTGTCACCCGGTTTAACAGTGTGCTGACCTGCCCAATCGGTCGGCGCTGGAGCAAGCATCGGTGATGGAGCAACAGCCCCACCGTTCGACTGCAGTCCTGCCATCCGGCCAGGGGCCGCCGCACGCTGGATCGGTTTTTGCGGCACCGGAGCACGCGCAATCGACCGGCTTGCCGGCAGCACGAGCTTCTGTCCGGGCTTGAGGTTGGGCGTCGTCAGTTGGTTGATGGTCATCAATTCGTTGACCGGTACCGCGTGTTTCTTGGCAAGCCCGAACAGTGTATCGCCTTGCACGACTTCGATCGACGCGCCCGGGCTAATCGGCTTGGCTTGAACCGCGCCTGAAACGATCGGACGTGGCGCGATCGATCCGCCGCGCTGCGCATTGGGTGCTGACTGCGGTGGTGACACCGGCTCCGGTAATGCTGACATGCGCACGCCGCCCGACTGGGCGTTATTGGCTTGCGGCGGATAGTAGGTGCCACCGGCTGCGGGAGCATCGTTCGGCGGCACATCACCGAGCCTCGATGCTTCGCCCTTGCGCATACCCTGTGACGGAATGCTGGTGCTGGACTTGTCGGTCAGACCGTAACCCTGTCCATCGAACCGCGAAATATCGGCGCTGCAACCGCCCGCCAGGACAGCTGCGATCAGCATCACTGCGGCGGGCTTCAGACGTAAAAAATGTCCGACAGCGGAATGCTGCGGACTGATCAATTTCGGGGTAAGCAGGACTAGATTACGCGACATGGTACACCTCTACTGCCATAAACGCTTAACCCTGATCCGGTTAACGACGCCTTAACGCAACGCCGCAATTGCGAAGTTTCTCGGCGCATCGAATTGGCAGCTTTGGAAAAGATCATCAGTGTGGGGCTCGTCACGCAGCAATTGCGCATGCTGAGTTATAAGCGCCCATTTAGGAAGCCTGAGGGCCGATTTGCGTCGCCATCGTGACGAATGATGTTAGCGCTGAATGTCAGTCGACATGGTAAATACGGGGTATACAGCCACCCGATTTCACAGCGCGAATTTTGCCACCAGCGGGTCCATCAAGGCATCCGCTGTCATGTTCATGGCGAGTGGCGTGATCGAGATAAAACCGTTGTAGACGGCGTCCAAATCGGTGCCCGCGGCAGCGTTCGAACGGCGGCGTTCGTAGGCCAGCCAATAATAGTGTTCACCCCACGTATCGCGACGTGCGTCGATCGATAGCAAACCCGGATCGCGCCGGCCTTGACGCGTGATTCGGATGCCTTCGATTTTGTCTGGGTCCCGATCGGGGAAGTTGACGTTCATCAGATGCCCTGCCGGCCACTCGAGTTGCAGCAGCCTCTCGATGACTTTCGGACCGTGCTCGATCGCCGTTTCCCAGCGTGGCATTTTACTTTCAAACCCGAATGCCTGACTAAGCGCGATTGACCGGATGCCGACCAACGTGCCTTCGAAGGCGCCGGCGATGGTGCCCGAATAAGTCATGTCCTCGGCCATGTTTGCGCCGCGATTGACGCCGGACAAGATCAGGTCTGGCAGCTTGTCGACCATCACGTTGCGGATCGCCATGATCACGCAGTCCGTCGGCGTGCCGCGAACGGCATAGGCGTTGTCGCCCATCTCGCGCATCCGCAGCGGCTCGTGCAGCGACAGCGAATGCCCCTTGCCAGACTGGTTGGTCTCGGGCGCCACCACCGTAACATCGTCCGACATCGTTGCTGCAATCTGGCGCAACGCGTGCAAACCCGGGGCGTCGATACCGTCATCGTTGGTGACTAGAATGCGCATCGGGTGTGGCCTGCTCGGTATTTGTAGGTTGGGTTAGGCTGCATTTGCAGCCGTAACCCAACTTTTCGGTTGTGGCGGGATGTTGGGTTACGCGCGGAAGATCGCGCTAACCCAACCTACGTCTACTACGTCTACGCTTTCGCGATCCTCTCCATGCCACCCATATACGACCGCAATGCTTCAGGGATGATGACACTGCCGTCGGCCTGTTGATAGTTCTCCAGCACGGCGACGAGCGTGCGGCCAACCGCCAGTCCGGAACCGTTGAGCGTGTGCACGAACTGCGGCTTACCTTCCTTGGAGCGGAAACGCGCATCCATGCGGCGGGCTTGGAAGTCACCGCACACCGAGCATGATGAAATCTCGCGATAGGCATCCTGTCCGGGCAACCAGACCTCGATGTCGTAAGTCTTCTGCGACGCAAACCCCATGTCGCCGGTACACAGCAACATGGTGCGGAAGGCGAGGCCAAGCCGCTTCAGGATTTCCTCGGCGCACGACGTCATGCGCTCGTGCTCCTCGAGCGATTGCTCCGGCGTGGTGACGGACACCATCTCGACTTTGGAGAATTGATGCTGGCGGATCATGCCCCGCGTATCGCGTCCAGCCGCTCCTGCCTCCGAGCGGAAACACGGCGTCCAAGCCGTGAATCGCATCGGCAGCTTAGCTTCGTCGATCACCTGTTCACGCACGAGGTTCGTCAGGGGAACTTCGGCGGTGGGAATGAGGTAGAGACGAGCCTCATCTTCAACGTACTGCCGATGATCCGCTCTTAGCACAGCCTCTTTCATCTGAATTTCAAATGAGGCTTCGCGCACGAAACTACTTGAGCTCAGTTCCTGCTGGCCTAAGTCCCTGCTGCGTTTATTTTCCGCCTCCAATTCTCCCAACTGTTCTCGAAAATAAACAGCAATCTCTTCGTCGAAAGTTTTGTAGTTGCCAGGGGAGCGCGAGGTCTTGAACAGGTCGTCAGCGAACTTGGGTAAATTCCCCGTTCCATAAGCCGCATCCTTCTTCACCATCAGCGGTGGGCTGACTTCGAGATAGCCGAAATCACCTGTGTGGATATCGAGCATGAACTGGGCTAGCGCGCGCTCCAACCTCGCCAGCGGTCCCTTGAGATAAACGAAGCGCGCGCCCGAAACCTTGGCGGCGCTTTCAAAATCCATCAGGCCGAGCGCCTCACCCAACTCAAAGTGCTGCTTCGGCTTGAAGTCCATCCGTGGCGGTGTGCCAACCCGGCGGACCTCGACGTTATCCGTTTCGTCCTTACCGCGCGGAACATCATCGCGCGGCAGATTGGGGATCACCTCAAGCATCGCCTGGATCTTAGCATCGAAGGCGCGCTCGGCTTCTTCGCCCTGGCTCAGCTTGTCTTTCAACGCCGCCACTTCGGCCATCAGTTTAGCGGCCGTCGCTTCGTCCTTCTGCGCCTTGGCCTTGCCAATCTCCTTGGAGGCCGCGTTCCGCCGCGCCTGCGCTTCCTGCAACGATGTCAGCTGCGCGCGCCGCTGTTCGTCCAGCGCGATGATCCCCGCCGACAACGGGTCAAGCCCACGCGCCTGCAATCCGGCGTCAAAAGCGGTCGGGTTCTCGCGGATCCATTTGATGTCGAACACAGGCGGCTTCCTTCGGTGGCAAATCGTTATGCCGACCTATAAGTGCGCCCGTTCCCGCGGTCTAGTTTTCGGCGGTGAGAGGACCTGGATGAACAAGGGCGCAGCGTCGGCCGGCTTAGTGAAAAGCAACACTCACGGGTGCGTGCCCGAAAGTGTCGGTCTCGTTCGTTTATCCGAGTTACACTTGTTGACCCGATCAACCTTTCGGCGCAACCGACAACCCGACCACCTTATGCTTTTCGATGAGGTCGGCGACAAAGCCGGAGGCTTTTACTTCTTCGACGAACTCGCGCAGGAAGGCAGCACCGGCGGTGTTCTTACGGGCGGTGCCGACGGCCTGCTGCACGGCCGTAAATTGACCGTCGAGGATGCGTGAACCGGCGATTTTGGTGACATCGGCCAGCAAGCGTGGCTTCAGGCCGGCCAACGCATCGAGGCCACCCTTCGCGAATAGATCGTAGGAGCTATCAATGCTATCGGTACGGACGAGCTCGGCGTTCTTGATGTGACGATCGAGCCATAGACCATAGGCACTGCGACCCATAACAGCGATTTTGTGCCCCTTGACGTCGACGTCGGTGATCGACTGCAATTTCGACCCGGCCGGCAAAAGATAGGTCGCCTGGATTTCGACGTAAGCCGGCGAGAACGCGATTTTCTGCGCGCGTTCGGGCTCGGCTCCGATGTTGCCGATGTCCCAGGCGCCGGTCTCGGCAGCATCAGCCAATTCGCCAGGCGATTTGAACTGCACGAGCTTCAGCGGCACGCCGAGCCGACGCGCGATCTCGGCCGCCATGTCTGGCGAAACGCCAGTGGGATCACCGCTCGTGGTCTTTCCGGTCACAAGAAGAAAGTTCGACATGTTGATGCCGGCGTGCAGCGTGCCGCTCGGTGCGAGTTCGGAAACGACGGTCGAGGACGGCATGCGGGCATTCTCCTGTTGGCGGCGTCGCGGAATTGTGCGGCAAACAGATGCGAATACGCAAGCCACCTCGTGTTGACTACCGATTTGATCGCAGAACAGCCGTGCTCGTGAGTCGGGTAGAGCGTTTTCGCGAGACCCGATATTCGCGTCCGCCGAACGAAAGTGCCGGCTCTCCTTCGTCTATCCGACCTGATGGAAGCCCGGCCAAGAAAAAACCGGCCCAGCATAGCCGGACCGGCTTCAGTTTTAGTGAGCAAGGCATCCCCGCGCCCAACCCACTTCCCCGTCGTCGCGCTGCAGGTCGAAAGGTTCCCCCCGGATACCCAACGACCGCGCTGCATCTGCAAACTGCCAGAGGGGACCTACCGCTTCAACCAATTCCAGTCGTTGACGACATTTATCATGTGGGATCGGTGCACTGCCGCAACACGCTGCGGCGGGCGTGTCAGCACTTATCGAGCCCGATATTGATCCGGCTGATGTCGAAGCCGGTGGGCGTGATGCTGATCGACTGTTTGCAACTGGTAGTCGTCACCGCCATGGCGGCGGTGAACGCTGGGCCTTGGATCGAAACATTGAAGCCGTTACCGGTGAAACGCCCGGCGACCGAGCCGACCGCCGCATAGGTTTTTTCTTCCCACTGGCCCGTCATTTGACCGTTGGCGTTGCTAAGTTTTGCGGTTGCGTCGATCTTGTAACTCGTCGATGCGCAGCGCAGGTTCTGTTTCATCTGGGTGCCGCCGTTCTCGACGAAGTAAGTCGCGACGCACTTAACCTGCTCCGTTGCGCCACTGTTCATCGTCACCGAACCCCAGCCCGACCAGCGCCCCACAAGGTCAGTTATGGGTGTCGCGGACCCAGTACCCGGAGCGGTGAGCGCTAAGAAACTGGTTGCGATCGCAGCGGCAACGACCAATGATTTCGAGTACATATTGCGCTTCCCCATACCGCAACTCCGCATTCGCAATGATACGAATAGGACTTTGCGAAAACAAACCGTTGTCCCGATGCAACGCACCTGGGGTATCAAAGGATTACGGGACGGCAAGTCGCTGGCTGGGTCAAGTCCAGATGGGCAACTGGTCCGACCGAAAAGATCTCACGCCGGTGGCGGCTGACGCCTTATCGCGTAAAGATGGTCGACCGGACCATTGCCCGAACCGATGCCGAGGTCAGCGCCCGCTTGCAAGGCGTTCCAGACATAAGTCTTGGCGCGAGCGATCGCATCTTCGAGCTTTACACCCCCGGCCAGCAGCGCCGTGATCGCTGCCGACAATGTGCACCCAGTACCGTGGGTGGCACGGGTGGCGACGCGCGGACGAACGAAACGAACCACAGAACCATCTCGCTGCACCAATAAATCGAGCGCTTCCGGACCCTCGCCGTGCCCGCCCTTGAGCAACACCGCGCGGCATCCGAACGCCAAGATGGCGCGTGCCTGCTCTGCCATTTCGCCTTCGGACTTGGCTTCGATAGTGCCTAAGAGCTTCGCCGCTTCGAGCAAATTCGGCGTGATGAGAAACGCCCGCGGGAGCAAGCGCTTGCGTAAGATGTCGATAGCAGCCGGATCGAGAAGCGCGTCTCCACTGGTTGCAACCATCACCGGATCGACGACGAGAGGGATCAGCGGTGATGCCTCCAAGCGTTTGGTGACCACTTCGACGATCTCGCTCGAAGCCAGCATGCCGGTTTTGATGGCGCCGACGTCGAGGTCGCCCAGCACCGCATCGATTTGGGCGACGATGAATGCCGCTGGCACCGCGTGAACCCCCTGCACGCCGTGGGTGTTCTGAGCTGTCAACGCGGTTAAGGCCGAGGCACCGTAAACGCCGAACGCTGAAAATGTCTTGAGATCGGCTTGGATGCCCGCCCCACCGGACGAATCCGATCCGGCAATCGTCAACGCAATCGCAATCCGTCTCGTCATGGCTTTGGCAGCGTTTGCTTCATGATGTCACCCTGCAACGATTTCGAGGTGAACCATTCCTCGACGGCGGCGAGCCCCGGAAACGTCTCGAGGGTCCATTGCGCGAGTGCTGCGATGCTGAACCACGGAAAGATATTCAGGATCGCTAATCCGGTCAGCACGAGAACGGCGCCCATCACCTTCTCGACGATGCCGAGATGACGTTTGAAACGTTGCATGAAGGATAGGAATGGCCGGATCGCAATCGCAGCCAGGATGAAGGGGATGCCAAGGCCCAGTGAATACGCCGCCAGCAATCGCGCACCGGCACTCGCACTCCCCTCGTTCGAGGCGACCGCTAATACAGTTGCCAGCACCGGGCCGACACATGGCGTCCATCCGAACGCAAACGCCAGGCCGATGATGTAAGCGCCGATCAAGCTCACGCCCTGCATGTCGGTATGGAAGCGCGCCTCTTGATAGAGAAACGGGATGCGCAACAGCCCCAGAAAGTGAAGGCCAAAAAGGATGATAATGACACCGGCTGCGATCGACAGCTGGCTCTTGTAGATCGCGATGAAGCCGCCAAACAGCGAAGCGCCGGCGCCCAGGCTCACGAAAACCGTCGAGAAGCCCGCGACGAAGAACAGCGAGCCGAGCACGATGCGTCGATACACCCGCGGATCGAGACCATCGGCGACGGTACCCTGACTGATCGTCGTGCCGCCTAGATAGCCCAGATAAGGCGGCACCAGCGGCAGCACGCAGGGCGACAAAAAACTCGCAAGCCCGGCCAGCACGACACCAAGGTAAATATTGAGGTCGGCCAGCATGAAACTGTCTCCGATGCAGCTATCTGCTGCCGATCGCGGCAAGGGCGGCCGGAATTTCGCGCAAGTGCGAAACGATCGCGTCCGCCCCGAGCTCGCCGACCGGGGTGTGCGTATATCCAAAATCGACCAAAATAACCGGCACGCCTGCGGCACGTGCCACACCATAGTCGGCGGGACTATCGCCGATCATTACCGTTTCGCCCGGCGTGACACCCAACTCGGACATATTGTGAAGTAGCATCGCGGCATCCGGCTTCTTGGCCAAGCGCGTCGACGCGCCGACTACAGACCTGAAATGGTGATCGATGCGGAGCGCTTTCAAGGCGACCGTCGCCACGTCCTCGGCTTTGTTCGTGCAGATGCCGCACCCTACGCCGTTTGCATTCAGCTCGCCGAGCAGATCTTGCGCGCCGGGAAAAAGGCCGCGCCCCTGGGCTGACACATCAATATAAGCCGCCATGAATGTCTGCAGGATTTGCGCGCGCGTATCCGCGTCGGCTTCGAGACTGGCGACGATGAGTGCCTTGTCGATAGCCGCCATCGCGCCACCGCCGATCAACTTGATGACATCAACGGAGGCAAATGGCATTGCACCGTGCGGCTTCAAAGCGGTGTTCAATGCTAGCGCGATATCCGGTGCGCTGTCGACGAGTGTGCCGTCGAGATCGAAAACGACGGCGCGGGGCCAAGTGGGTGTCATGGATCAGACTTTCGTCAACGCTGCGACGCCTGGCAACTCTCGTCCCTCGAGCCATTCGAGGAATGCGCCACCGGCAGTCGACACATAAGTGAAGTCATCAGCTACGCCGGCAGTGTTGAGCGCCGCAACCGTATCACCGCCACCGGCAACCGAAACCAAAGTACCGGCTTTAGTCATTTTCGCAGCAGCTTTCGCGAGTGCAAAGGTGCCAGCACCAAACGGCTCGATTTCGAACGCGCCGAGCGGGCCGTTCCATAGCAGCGTGTGGCAGCCCGCCAGCACACCCGTCAGATGTGCCACGGACTTTGGCCCAACGTCGAGGATCATTGCGTCTGGCGGGCACGCCGTGATGTCGACGACGGACGATGGCGCCCCCGCCTTGAAATCGCGGGCGATCACAGCATCCACCGGGAGTACGATTTCTGCGCCTCGCGCTTTCGCAGCGGCGATGATCTCCAGTGCAGTTTTGGCAAAATCCGGCTCGCACAAGGATTTGCCGACCGCAATTCCCTGGGCATGCAGGAACGTATTGGCCATTCCACCGCCGATGATCAGCTTGTCGACCTTGGCCAGCAAGTTTTCCAATACCGGAATTTTGGTCGACACCTTGGCACCCCCAACCACCGCGACGGTCGGACGCTTCGGCTTATCGAGCGCGGCCCGGAGAGCGCCGATTTCTTCCATCAACAAGGGTCCGGCATAGGACGGTAAAAAATGCGTGATGCCCTCTGTCGACGCGTGCGCGCGATGGGCCGTGGAAAAAGCATCGCCGACGAACATGTCGCCGAGTGAAGCTAGCTCCTTGGCAAAGCCGGGATCGTTCTTCTCCTCGCCCTTGTGAAAGCGCAGGTTCTCCAAAACCGCAATGCCGCCGGGTTGTAGCGCGTAGACGACTTTCACAGCGGCCTCGCCGATGCAGTCAGATGCAAACGCGACAGGTTGCCCGATCAGTCGGCCCAGTTCCAGTGCGATGGGGGCGAGACTGAGCGCGGGATCAACGCCCTTCGGGCGCCCAAAATGCGACAGCACAATCACCTTCGCGCCACGCTGCGCCAACGCCTTTAGGCCGGGCACCAGCCGCTCGAGTCGCGTTGTATCGGTTACCCGGCCCTCAGCGACGGGCACGTTGAGATCGCACCTGACGAGCACGCGCTTGCCCTGAACATCCAGCCCGTCGGTGGTCTTGAGTTTGTCGAGGTTCATCACGTGCGTCCGTTAAGGTGGTTTGCCCGCAGGCCTGACGCGGGATAGCCCGGCTGGGCCGTTGAACGCAAGCCCGCCCCGTGCCGCAGCCTTTCGCGGTCCCTATCCCGTCCTTCATCATATCTTCTGTGCAACTGAGATGATCACGGGTTAGTTGTTGATGGCGGGGTTGCTGAAGGTCGTGCAACAAAACCGAATCTGCCGCGTTTCGGGCGGGATGAAAATCGTTATGCGACTGACTACTTGACTTCCACGTGCAATGACGGAGCCCGGGATTGTGGAGAAAGACAGGTTATTGGCATTCAGCGACGGCGTGATGGCGATCATCATCACGATCATGGTGCTTGAGCTGAAGGTGCCGCACGGGGCTGAATGGGCGGATCTCGCGAAGCTTTTGCCAATATTCTTCAGCTACGTCTTGAGCTTCTTGTACGTCGCGATCTATTGGACCAACCATCATCACATGATGCACACGGTCACCAAGGTCAGCGGCGGCGTACTCTGGGCCAACACCCATCTGCTGTTTTGGTTGTCACTGATCCCGTTCGCCACGGGCTGGATGGGTGAAAACCAATTCGCTCCACTGCCGGTGGCCGGTTATGGCATTGCCTTGCTCATGCCCGCCGCCGCTTACGCTATTTTACAAACGGCGATCCTGCGATCCGAAGGCCCTGGTTCCATTTTGGCGACGGTTTTCGGCTTCGACATCAAGGGCAAATTGTCGTTGCTATTTTATATTGTGGGTGTCGCCATTGCTTTCCTCAATCCGTGGATTTCTTTCGGGCTCTATTGCCTCGTCGCCCTAATGTGGCTCGTGCCGGAGCGACGCATCGAAAAGCATGTGGAGGAGCAAAACTCGGAATAGATTTGATTGCTGTTCTACCGACGTGGTGCGCATGTCTTCGCGCCTGTCCCGCTGAGTGCGTAGTTCAGCATTTTATAGGCGAGTGCTGCGGCCGTGTAATCATAGGCGTGGAAACCTTCGATGGGTGCCAATTCAACGAGATCGGCGCCGACCACATTGCCAACTTCACAGGCCCGACGCAGGATCGCGAGTGCGTGCAGATACTGCAAGCCACCCGGCGTCGGCGTGCCGGTGGCTGGCATGATCGCGCCATCGAGGCCATCGATGTCGAAAGTGATGTACACGGGCTTGCCACGCAGTGGCTTGACGATCTCTTCGATATCCCAGCGCGCCTGATCCTTGCCCCAGTGCATGTGAATACGATGACGGTTGGCGTCGAGGAATTCAATCTCCCCGGACGAGATCGCGCGAATGCCGACCGATACCAACGATACATGTTGATGATCGAGCACGCGGCGCATCGCAGCTGCATGTGAATAGTGCTCACCGAGGTAGCCGTCGCGCAAATCGGCGTGCGCATCAAACTGCAGGACGACAAGATCGGGATAACGCTTGGCAAAGGGGCGGATCGCGCCGGCGGTCAGTGAATGTTCGCCGCCGATAACAAACGGGAATTTGCCGGCATCGAGCACGGCTTCGACGAGCGCTTCAAGCTGATCGAGGGCAGCCGGCACCGGCGCCGCGATCTCCGGCTCGGCGATGGCCGCAATGCCATAATCGGCATAGGGCTCGCGCCAAAGTTCTTCGTCGAACAGCTCGAGCTGCTGGCTCGCGGCCATGATCGCGGCGGGACCTTTTGCGGTGCCCGATCCGTAACTGACCGATGCTTCGAGCCCGAACGGGATCACCACCGCCTTGGCATCGTCAGGGCGATCTGCATCGCGGCGCAGCGGGTCGAGGAACGACAACTTACCCGGTAGGTAGTCGAATGTCGCCTTGCCAGCCGTCATGATATCAGCCGCTCCGTGCTTTTTTTGCTACTACTCGCCCCGCCGAATACCGATGCGAACGGATCGTCGAGCAGGATTACCTCGTCATATCGGCCATAGCCATTGAACGGTCCGGCGATGGCGCGTCCGTAAGCGCCCATATTGCCGATCTCGATGTAGTCACCCTCGCGAATGCCGGCCGGCAACATGAAGGGTCCCTTCATGTGGTCGATCGAGTCGCAGGTTGGTCCCCAAAACTCGAAGGGTTGAAGCGGACCGGTTTCATCGCCCGTTCGACTGACGAGGCGTGTCGGGAATACGAAGTCCAAATGGGCCGCATCGAACAGCGCACCATAGCTTCCATCGTTAATAAAGAGATCGTGCCCCCGGCGGGCATCGACGCGCACGATCAGGCTCTCGGCTTCGGCGACGAGCGCGCGGCCAGGTTCGCAAATCAAGCGGCAAGCTTCGGTGACGGGCATTTCGTCCATGCCGGCTTTGATCGCTTCCATGAAAGCTGACAACGGCGCTGGTTGACTATCGTAATAAACGGATGGGAAGCCGCCGCCGACATCGATGCCGTCGATCACGACGCCAGCCTTGACGATCAATTTGTGGACTTCGTCCATCGCCTTGACGTAAGCGTCGGGCGTCGTCGTTTGCGAACCTACATGAAACGCGATCCCGAGTTCGTCGGCCACCTGCCGGGTCTTCATCAACAACTCGGCCGCCGCCTGCCCGGCAATCCCGAACTTGCGTTCCAGCGGAATCCGACTGTTCATCGCCGGTACTGAGACGCGTACGAAAAGTTGCAGATCCTTTGCTGCTACGCTGCCCTTCGACGTCTCCTCGACAATTTTATCCAACTCATCTTCGCTGTCGAGGGCGAAGCAACGTACGCCGAACTCATGGTAGGCGCGGCGAATCGCGTTGCGCGACTTCACTGGATGCATGAAGTGCAGCGATACACCGGGGATTGTAGCGGCATCCTCGAGCTCGGGCACCGAGGCGACATCGAATTGCTTGATGCCGGCGCCGAACAGCGCCCCCAGCAGGAATACCGAGCTGTTTGCCTTGTAGGCATAGGCGACTTCGCCGGGGAAATTCTTCAGGAACCAGCGCGCAGCACGCGCCGCCGCTTGCGGGCGAACGCCAAAAACCGGGCGATCCGGCTGGTGCGATTCCAGGTAAGCTGCAGCCGATGCGTACTTTTCCATGGCATATACCTCCGCCGGTCAAGGGAAACCTGATCTCAGCCGATCAGGTGGCGCTCAAGAGTGGGGGCCGCGCTACGGGAATAGAGTGTACCGCGATGCTTGGCTGGCCGGTCACATAGGGCGCGCCGCCCCCCCTGTAAAGAGCACTGCTCCGGTCGGGGTTAGCGTGCGCTTGCCGCCAGCGGTCAAATCGCACTATCTGGTTGCCAGCAAAGACGCCGATTGGAGATCTAAGCCTTGCGCGATTATCTGACGTCACACGCATCACAAAGCCTCGCTGTCGGCGGATTCATCATCGGCCTGCTCCTCGGTGCGATCGTGTTTCGCACCAATTTCTGCGCCATGGGCTCGATATCGGACATCGTATCGTTCGGCGATTATCGCCGCTTTCGGGCGTGGCTGCTCGCTGGTGCAACGGCGATCATCGGTGCTCAGTGGCTGCAACATGCGGGCGTCGTCGACTTGTCGAAATCGATGTACTTGGCGCCCAGCCTGAACTGGGCGGGCAATCTGATCGGCGGCACACTATTCGGCTTTGGCATGGTGTTCGCGGGCGGTTGCGCCAGCCGCAACCTCGCGCGCGTTGGCGGCGGTGATATCCGCTCTTTGATCACACTTCTGGTGTTGGGCGTATCGGCCTACATTGCAATGACCGGTATTCTCGGGCCCTTTCGGTTGGCGCTTGAACAGGCAACCGCGATCCCGCTCGGTGCGGCGACGCAAAGCCTGAGCGATCTCGGCGGCAAACTGTTCAACGCGAGACCCGGTGCAGCTGTCCCGACCGCGACAGCGGCCGTCGTCGGCATCCTGCTTGCCTTCTGTTTCATGGACCCGAAGTTCCGCACCTCGTGGCTCCATATTGCGTCTGGAATAGGGGTCGGGCTATGCGTTGTCGCTGGTTGGGCGCTGACCGGACTGACATTCGACGAGTTGGCCGATAAGCCAGTGGCACCGGTATCGCTGACATTCGTTCGCCCATCAGGCGATACATTGGAGTGGCTGCAGCGATCGACCGCGCTCGGGCTTCCAAGTTTCGCCGTCGCCTCGGTGTTCGGCACGATCGTCGGTGCGTTTATGATGGCGCAAGCGAGCGGCCAGTTCCGCATTGCGACCTTCTCCGACAAGGGCGACACGTTACGCAATCTGGGTGGCGCCGTGTTGATGGGCATAGGCGGCATCATGGCGCTCGGCTGCACGATTGGGCAGGGCATCACCGGTCTTTCGACGCTCGCCGCCGGCTCGTTTCTGACGCTGGCCGGATTGATCGGCGGCGGAGTTCTCGGCGTTCGCGCGCTCGAAAAACTTTTGATGCGTGAGGCGTGATCGAGACTGGATGTCAGCGTATCGTGCCGCCTAGACGGCTGACCGGCAACATCCGGCCCTGACTGATCATCGGTCGTTGCAAGACGCCGAACAGTTTTCTGGCCGCAAAACTCGTACGCTGAGCCGCGTAGACGAAGGCTTCCGCGCTATCTACCGCGCCATCATCGTTGCCGAACGGTGCGCTGTCCGCATGTCCGGAAAGTCCGGCAACCAGATGACGCGTGAATAATGATAAGCCGGTTTCGACGTCGTCAAGCGGGCGTTGATCGCGCTCGGAGGCGGTGAAGACGATCATGCCTCGCATCGCTAGCTTTGGCAGGACACTAACTCGCGTTTCGGGCGCATTGGGTGAGACGACGGGGATCGCAGCATTGCCGCCAAAATCGACCTCCAGAACAACCGTGACGGGCCCAGCGCCCATGCGCGCGAGGTTCTGATAAAGCGTCTCGACCGCGTATCCGCTGGACATCTCGCGCCGCGACATCGCGTCGACGGGCAGCAAATAAGCTCCGCCATCTTCACCACTGATTGCACCCAGCGACGACACATACACAAACACCGGACTGCCGGCAGCATCCTTTAATCGATCGGCCAACAGCCCTTTGGGATTGCCACTTCGCCCAAACACGCCATCGAGCTCGGACCGCGTCGGATTTTTAAGCTCGATCACCCTATTGCCCCGAAAGCCCAGTCGCTCGACGAGCAATGCTTGGACGCTGGCAGAATCACGGTCAGCGATCGGCCGGGGTGGCAAACCGTTGGCGTAATTCGACACACCGATAACCACCGCGATCGCATTGTGCGTTTCGCTCGGGCGCACATCGCGGCGGAAAAGGGATCTGGTTCCGCGCAGCACGTCGCCCATGACAGCGCCGGCAGTATTTGACTTCCATTTCATCAACCGCCGCGGATCCGGGCATAAGATCAGGTTGCCTGCCTTCTCGATCCGAGAGATATCATCAAGACCGAGCCCTCCACTGTATCGCACGCAGCTCTTGCAGAAGGTGAAGCCAAGGCGTCGCTCGTAGGCAGCGGCATCTTCGCGGTCAAGCTCGACTGGCTGGCTCAGACAAGGCAATTCGCAGCGCGCGACGTCGGGTCGCCCGCCAGCTGCCCGCCCTAGTATGTCGCGCAGCTCCGGTGGCAAACAGGTTGCTTGCACGTCGAGGGAAACCGCTGGGGCCGTTGCCGGCCGCGCGGTGTCTGCCGGCGGCGAAGGTGCGGGAGCCGGTGGCAACGGCTCGGCCACAGATTTTGCGACACTTGCCGGAACCGCAACTGCCGGTACGTTTGTGGCAAGACCAAACCGATCGAGTTCGCCGCCAGCAGTCGTCCAAGCCGAACGGCATTGGCGCCAGAGCACCGCATGCAGTGCCCAGTCTTGGGCAACATCGTCGGCATTGAGTTTTGCATCGTTCCGCAGCCGTCGAAGTGATCGCAGCGTCCCAGCGGTCAATCGGCCGTTCAATTTGCCTTCGTAAAGCCCACGCGCCTTGAGGCAAAATTGTAAGCGACCGGGCCGCATCAACGGCCGCTTGTAAACCTTCGACATCGCACTGGCTTTTGCGGTAACCGCGATGCGGCCCTTTGCACCCGGCTGCGCAAGCGTGGGGCTGGGCACCGCCAACGAAACAACAATAAATGCCGTGATCGCAATCACCGACGTAATTTGCGACCTCCAAACTCGATTGTTATTTTGCTTCGTTGGTTGCACGCCGGGCACCACAAGATAACCGGCGTGAAAATGAACGCCTTCGAACTACCACGCAAGCGCCGTGCCACGCGGTGCCCCGTTAACGGCCACAGCAATCAGGGTTCCGTTCAACGAACATCGTAAGTGATCGCGGTGCGGGCCTGCAGGTCCGGTCCACCCTTCGGGTCAACCGGTACTGGCCCCGCTGCGGGACGAACGCGCGCGATCCGCTGCGGTTTCTCGCGCGCCGGCTCCGGGGTCGACTGCGCGCGTCCCGAAAGCGGCGCCTGAGCCAGATGAGCTCGCCAATCGCCCAACATGGTGAACCGCTGACGCTCAAAATCGTGTTGCAACCCCGGCGGGGCCTTCGAGCCGGTCTGGCAAATACCAACGAGCGTCTCGCGGCCTTTGTCGCGCAGTCGGAATTGGTAGGCAGCCCCGTCGGTTGGCAGGGTCAGTTCTTTCGCCGCAACCAGCAGGTTGTTTTGCTCGAACTCGTTGGGGAAGAGAACCGTCGCTTGCCCGCCGCGATCGAGACTGACGAGCGTCAGATAACAGTCCTGATTGCTGCGCGCGTGAAAGGTAGCAAGATCGCCGGATTGATAAACATTCGATTTCGACCACAATAACAACTCGAAATCGGTTCGCGGCTCCAGTGGCGCTTCCACTTTGATTGCTGTTTCCGCCGCCCCGCCATCAGGCGCCAACCGGATTAGAATTCGGTCAGCTTCCGCGCGCGAAGCCGATGCTGACAGCACCCGCCGGCTTGACGTTGCCAGCTCCACCGGCAACCGGGCGATGCGTTCACGCGTGCCGGCAATCGTTGCGCCGACTTCGGCTGCAAGCCGGGCAAGTCCCACGTCCTTCAGGTATTCCTCGGCGAGTGCCGTAACCGGTTCCAGCCCGTTGATCATCAGGTTCGGCTCGATGCCCGCCTTGCGCTGCGCCATGGCGTAGCGCTCCTGGTCCTCGGCGATCAACGTGTCCATCTCCGCGACCGGGGCGTAAAGGGCGAGAATCATGTCCCGAACTTCTTTGATCGCGGTCGTATCCGCCTCGGCGCCGGCGCGGATCGTATCCTTGACCGGCATTGGTCCGGCCCGATGACAACCCATGCATGAGGCGCCATTGGCAACAGGTCCGGCCATCGACAACTCGTCGCGCTCGATTGTATCCGGGCTGGTATCGATACGATCGCCACGGGCATCATTCAGCGAGTATGCCAGGAAGCCATTCGGCAGCGTGAAAATGGCTTTGATACCATCATGCTTGAACGGCACTTTGAAGATTGGCGTCGCTGTCGGACCAAGCGGGTTCGATGCCAATTTTTGGCGGCCCTCGCTGGTCGCAAAGTCGTACGCGAGCCATAAGCTGCCGGTCCGGGTCGGATGCCGTTCGACGAGGCGATTGGCGCGGGTCACCACGGAAACGGCAATACCGGCCCGGCGCGCTTTGCCGGCTTTGATATTATTCTCGATATCGACGTTTAGGATGCGTTGCAGGTTCGCCATCCGGCCTGGAAGACCGAGCAGACGAGGATAAAGCGGGGCGGTCATTGCGGCGTAGGCAAACCAATCGCCGCGCACCGCCGGCATCGGCGTGCCGGTAATACGGCGCACGGCTTCACTGAGCCGGGCCGAGGCGAGGTTAGCGTAGGGTTGCGCCTGAACGAGCGTTTCCCAGTGCGCCGCAACCCAGCCCAATTCACCTAAATCCAACTTTATGACCGTCGCGTTGGGATCGACCGTCTCGAGCCGGATCGGCTCGGGTCCCCACGACAACGTATTTATCACCTTCGTTATCGCTTGCCGATAACCAGCCAACGTCTCCGGCAAGACGCAAGCATTCGCCAAGTGGCTGAGCGTGATGAACCGGATATCCTTGCGCTTTTCCTCCGGCGTGGCAGCCAAGGCTGCAGCTGCCGCTTGATCAACTTCGCCTTGGGTGATCGCACGCCGACCGCCGCAACTTTCGGTCGACTGTGGCAGATCGACGATCCAGTCGCGGACAGATTGAATAGCGTCGGCGGGCGGTGACGCATCGAGATCGACCATTGCGTGTTGCCGCAACATAATAGTGTAAACGGGCGACGCGTCGGGGACGCCCGGCTGCACAAGCGATGTCTCGCGCGCGATCTCGTCAAGGGCCAAAATATTTGCCACCGGTCGTGCAGCGGCTGGAATTTTGAGACGCCCCGTCTGATGACAACGAGCGCAATAACCATCGAGAACCGCGTATGCTTTGCCGGCTCGTGGGTCCAAGGGTGGCGCGGGGACAAAATCTGCATTGATGAAGTCGGAATTGACGACGGGGGGCAGCAAATCAGTGGGTGCAATGTCTGGCACCTCGGCAGCCATGGTAAAACAAATCCCCACGAGCCCAGCGATGGCAGCCGTCGTCGTCAACGCGCCGAGGCGCTGAAGCCAGAAGCCCCACATGCACGAACGCTTCATTACCGGTTACCCACGCGACTTTGTACACCCCTGGACCTTCGTATATCCCCCCTCGAAGGGGTCGACTAGTGTCACAAGCGCGCAATCCAGATCAAATTTTTAAGTTCGAATAAGTCGATGTTTCCGCCCTATTATTTCAGAGCATCACCAATTGATCGGCGCAGAAACGCCGCCGCAACTTCCGTGACATCAACTTTCTAGCGCCAAGGCCCGCAAGCATTGTCGCGTCGTTCGATCGAACATGCCAGTCACAAGCGCTTTGCATTGGCGCTGAGAAATGAGCCGCTTTTGCGTCGCGCGCCGGGTGGCAAAGCTCCAATGGTCCTTGACGATCATCGCATCTGCCGCCGCAGCCGATTGCACCCGCGCTCCAGCCCGGGCCTCCACTTTCAATGCCTCTAGAGACGCGACGAGATACTCGGCGGCACGCATGGGACTACGGTCGACGATGCGACCTTCATCATGCAAATAGGCGAGTTCGCGCATCGCCCCGGCATGACCCTTGTCGACCGCGGCATTGAGCCAACGGATCGCCTCGACGCCATCGATCGGCCCGCCGTCCCCTCGCATCTGCATCAACGCCAAATTGAACATGGCGCGCACCACACCCTTTTCGGATGCAAGTTTATACCATTTGCGGGCTTCCTGACTGTCACGGCCGACACCCTTACCCTGCGCGTAGAGATAGCCCAGGCTGGTCATCGCATGGCCATCGCCCTTATCCGCCGCCAGACGATACAGGCGTAGCGCCTCGACCAGATTGACCGGCACGCCTTCGCCGAATTCGAAGAGCGTGCCCAACGATCCCTGTGCTGCCGTGTGGTCCGCGGTGGCAGCCTTCTGATACCAGGCGGCGGCTTCTGCGGCATCGCGCACGACGCCACGACCTTTGTCGAACATGCGCGCTAGATTATACATCGCAGTTACGACCCCACCGTCGGCTGCAACTCGATACAGCCTGGCGGCCTCGACCAGCGCCTCAGGTGTGCCGCCGGCTGCGTCGAGCTTGACCGCGCGTTCGAAAGCCCCGTCGGTCTCACCCCTAGTCGCCGCCGTAGCACTGCCGCCCGTCTGCCACCAGGACCAACCCGTCGGCTGACGTTCGAGCTGCGCGATCTTGTAATGCGCCAATTCTTCGTAGGCACCGCCGGGGTATGTCTCTACGTGGCGCCGCAACAAACTCGGATTATCGGTGGCTTTCACCTGATCCCAGGCGGCAATTTCAGTCAGGCGACGCTGATCGGCAGCACTCTGCGAGGACGCCAGGGGCCGCCGGCTGGGCTCCTGGTCCGCCGACTTCGCTTTGAAAATGAAATTACCGACCAGCGACGAGTGCTCCCAAGGCGTCTGCCGGTTCTGCGTCGCCGCGAGTACGGTCTCGCGCGTGTGTTTGAAGACTTCCTCGACGGCCAGACCCGCGATCGGTATCGACTGCGCGAGTGCCGCGGTGAATGGACTGTGACCGTCGGTGCCATCGAGTGCGACCTCGCCGGGCGCGGTGGCATACGAAATCAGCGTGCCGGCGGGTGCCGAGACCGGCGCCAAACCACGCGCGATGGAGCGGACATGCGATTCATACGGATTGTTGCGGCAGGCATCGAGAATCGCAATGTTGATCCGGCTCGCCGCCCCTCGCATGCTGGCAAGCAGCTCGGAGAGGTTGATCGCCTGTAAGGCGACCTCACCTTCGGCGGTGATATCGGCGCCGATCGGGATCAGATAGTTCTGTCCACCCACTTGGACACCATGACCGGCATAATAGAACACGCCAACCGCGTCGGGCTGGCGCAGACGGCGGGCAAATTCGGTGAACGCCTGCCGTATCGTTTGCATATTCGCGTCGGTATGTTTGATGACGTCGAAGCCAACGCTTTTCAGAGTACGAGCCATCAGCTCGGCATCACTCTTGGGGTTGACCAGACGTGCAATCGCGTAGTCACCGTTGCCGATCACCAGCGCCACCCGTGTTTCGGCGCGCAAGCTCGTGATTTGCAGACACAGCAGCGCGCAACAAGCAAGCGCGAGCAAGCACATTGCGCCGGCTCTTGGAGTGCAAGGTGAGGCCGACCGGAAATGATGCGGGGCTGCCGTGGCAGCGAGCATGAGGCGTCCTATCATTGAAGCGAATCACTCGCCCACGACGATGGACTGCTACAGGATAGCCGAACAGGTGCACAACCGCACTATCCACGACCATCACTCAGCGAGAAGAAGCCAAGTTTTAATAAGTATAAACGAACTGTTAAATTAACACTTTGGCAGTTAAGCGAGTTCAACGGTGATATTAGACTAACAAGATGTTATCGGTTACAAATTCAATAACTGATCGATGTGGTGATTTCGGCGGGGTAAACATGGATCTGCAAGCAGCACTTCAGATGAATGGCAGACGTTGGTCTTGGGCCAAGGTAGCAGCCATACTCTGCTTCGTCGCAGCGTGCGGACTATTGGTTGGCTCGCTGACGCTTGCTCCTGCAGCCAGAGCATCTGATAGCATATGGCAGCAATCATCGATCGATCAGGTAAGTTTCACGTAGGCTTTGACTCGAAGACTGAGGCGTGGCCGGCGCCTAATCCGGCCTCCCTTTCGACGAACCTCCCAACACCCCTCTCCTCTTGCTAAGGAGAGGGGTTTTTTACTGTTGCGATGCCAAAGGGCAGTGGCTGCGCAGCTCAGTCCTTCGCACGTTCAACGTAACTGCCGTCTTCGATCGTGACCACAACCCGGGTGCCGGTGCCGATGTGCGGCGGCACCATGATCCTGGCGCCGTTCGACAGGATCGCCGGTTTATAGGAAGACGAGGCCGTCTGGCCTTTCACAACCGGGTCCGCTTCGACGATCTCCAACGTCACGCGCGCTGGCATCTCGATCGAGACCGCAACGCCGTCGTGTGTGCTGAGCGAGCATTTCATGTTTTCCTGCAGGTAAATGCTCTGCTGACCGAGGACGTCTTTCGAGACCGTGATCTGCTCAAACGACTCCGGGTGCATGAAGACAAACCCCTGATCGTCTTCGTAGAGGTAGTTGTAGTCTTGCTCTTCGAGATAGGCGCGCTCTACCTGATCAGTCGTGCGATAGCGTTCGGTGACCTTGACGCCATCGGCGATGCGGCGCAATTCCAGGTGCGTAACCGGCGTTCCCTTGCCGGGATGAATGTTCTCGGCATGCATAACCACGGCAAGTTTGCCGTTGAGATCGAGCACATTGCCCTTGCGGATCGAGCTAGCGATGACCTTCGGCACGAATAACCTCCCATTTAGGCGCGCAACAGGCGTGGTTTGCACGTTAGGTGCTTACTCGATCCCGATTGGCTTTCGATTTCGCGCTGTCATTAGCCTGTTATCTGGCGCAGGCCAAGGGGCGCCGCCGTTTGGATCCGTGGAATGAGCGATTCTTCTCCCCGCTCGCCCTGGTGGACCCCGTCTGTTCATGCCGATCGGCGGCCTTGGTTGATCGCGCGCAATAGGATCAAGGCCGCGATCCGGCGATGGTTTGAGGATCAGGGCTTTATCGAGGTTGAAACCGGCTGCCTCCAAGTGTCGCCGGGCAATGAAGCGCATCTTCATGCGTTCAAGACCGAATTGCTTGGCACCGATCTGTCGCAGCATCCTTATTACCTGCACACGTCGCCGGAATTTGCTTGCAAGAAGTTGTTGGCAGCCGGTGAAGAGAAGATCTTCACGTTCGCGCCGGTATTCCGCAATCGCGAGCGCGGTGCATTGCACGCGCCGGAGTTCACCATGTTGGAATGGTACCGCACCGGCGCCCCCTATGAGACGCTTTGGCAAGACTGCGCAGCGATACTCACAATCGCGCGGGACGTGACCGAACGTCAACAGTGGTCCTATCGGGGCCGGCCCTGCGACATGACGGCGAAGCTCGACTATACGACGCTCGATCAAGCGTTCTTTCAGTTTGCTCACATTAAGCTGCGGGATATGTACGCGGGTGTCGAGCCTAATCGCGATCTGTTTATTCGCGCGTCGATGGCGGCCGGTATCAGGCCAGCGGCGGACGATACGTGGTCGGATGTATTCTCGCGCATCCTCACCGAATTGATCGAGCCGCGGCTTGGGAACTTCTATCCAGAAATTCTATGCGAGTATCCGACGCATGAGGCGGCCCTCGCGCGCCAAACCGTGCACAACCCGCTCGTCGCAGAACGTTTCGAGTTGTATGTCTGCGGTGTTGAACTTGCCAACGGCTTTGGCGAGTTGACCGATCCGGTCGAACAGCGGCGGCGCTTTGCCCATGAGATGGATGAGAAGGCCCGCATTTATGGCGAGCGCTATCCAATCGACGAGGATTTCCTGTTAGCTCTTGCGGACATGCCGGCGGCGTCCGGCTGTGCTCTGGGCTTCGACCGCCTCGTCATGCTCGCGACCGGCGCGCCCACGGTCGACCACGTGCTCTGGACGCCGCTCACCGAAGCAGACACGTGATGGCTACATGACCGCTGTTTCTCGCCCATTGACGACCATAGACGCCTTGCAGGCTGCGGGCTTGATACCCGAGCCGCGCGTGGCCGAGTTGCGCATTGTCGCGGCACGTTACGCGGTTGCCTTGACGCCGGCGGTGATCGCCGCGATCGAGCCGGGCGCAGCAGATGATCCGATCGCACGCCAGTTCGTCCCCGACGTCCGCGAGCTTGATCGGCGCATTGACGAGACCGCTGACCCGATTGGGGACGAGGCGCACAGCCCGGTAAAAGGCGTCGTGCATCGCTATCCTGATCGCGCACTGCTGAAGATCGCGAGCATTTGCCCGGTCTACTGCCGCTTCTGTTTCCGGCGCGAAACCGTGGGACCCGAGCTTGGTGATGGTATGTCGGCGGCCGCGTTCATAGCCGCAATTGACTACATTGCGCGCACGCCTGCAATCTGGGAGGTGATCCTCACCGGAGGTGATCCTCTAATCTTATCGCCGCGGCGCATCCGGGACGTGACGCAAGCGTTGTCGGCGATCCCACACGTGAAGGTGCTGCGCTGGCACACCCGCGTGCCAGTGGTGGCGCCCGACCGGGTCACACCTGAGATGGCCGACGCACTCAGGTCACCGACCCAAGCTGTCTACGTCGCGCTACACGCAAACCATCCACGCGAATTCACGGCTGACGCGCGCGCTGCCTGCGCGACCCTCGTCGAGCGCGGTATCGTCATGGTCGGCCAAACGGTGCTGCTGCGGGGGATCAACGACGATGCCGCAACCCTAGACGCTCTCATGCGGGCCTTCGTCGAAGCGCGCGTCAAACCCTACTACCTGCATCACCTCGATCGTGCGCCGGGTACGGCACATTTCCGAACCACAATCGCCGAGGGGCAAAGTCTCATGCGCCAATTACGCGGGAGGCTTTCGGGACTGGCGCAGCCAACGTATGTGATCGATGTGCCGGGCGGGCATGGCAAGATGCCGATCGGCCCAAGTTATCTCGAACCAGCCGGCGATGACGGCGGATACCGGATCGTCGGGTATAAAGGCGAGACGCACGCATACTGTGATTGCGCCGCGTCAGTGGAGGCCGGGCATGACTTGCGATCGGCTTGATGCTGATGCCATCCTTGCCGGCGGTGGCTTAGCCAATGTGTTGATCGCATTGGCCCTCAAGGCGGCGCGGCCCAATATCCGGTTGCTGATACTCGAACGTGGTGCGTCACTGGGCGCCAACCACACATGGTCGTTTCACTCGACAGACGTCACGCCAGCTCAGCTCGCCTGGCTGCAGCCGATGGTGATTGCGAGCTGGCCCCGCCAGGAGGTTCGGTTCCCCAACGGCGCCCGCATCATCGAAACCGGATACAATTCTATTTCGTCGGAGAAACTGCACGAAATCGGCATTGCACGACTTGGTGACGCGGTGCGGCTCATGTGCGAGGTCCGTCAGATGTCATCGACGGAAATCGTGACTGGCGATGGCAGACGCTTGCGGGCGCCGCTCGTGATCGATGGGCGAGGCGCGCTACAAGATCAAGAGTTGGCGCTCGGCTACCAGAAGTTCGTCGGCCTTGAGGTCGAGACTGCGAACCCACACGGCCGATCGCATCCGATCATCATGGACGCAATGGTGCCACAGCGGGATGGCTATCGCTTCGTCTACACGCTGCCATTCTCAGCAACCCGCATATTGATCGAGGATACCTACTACAGCGACACGCCGAGCCTCGATCAGCCGGCACTAACTTCGCGCATCGAGGAATATGCGGCGGCCCAGGGCTGGACCATCGCGAGCGTCGTTCGTCGTGAGGCGGGCGTATTGCCGATCACGCTCGCCGGACGTATCGACGAACACTGGCACCGAATGGGTGACGTCGCGCAGGCCGGTCTCAGGGCGTGGTTGTTCCATGCGACAACGGGCTACAGTCTGCCGAGTGCCGTGCGCATGGCCGAGATTATCGCGAAATCGGCGGATCTGCGCTCGGGACCCATAGCGGAACTGATCCAGCGCGAATCCCGTTCTATATGGCGCGGCCAAGTGATTTTCCGGCTGCTTAATCGGCTGCTGTTTTTAGGCGCAAAACCCGATGAGCGCGTGAAAATCTTGGAGCGCTTCTACAAGCTGCCGCGCGGCGTGATCGAGCGCTTCTACGCGGGGCGGTTGAGCAAAGGTGATATCAGTCTTTTGATAACAATCATGGCGACGAAGCCACCCATCGGGCTTCTGCGAGCGTTACGATGCGTGAGCGAAAAAACATCTTGGGAGTTCGCCACCAAGCACAGTTCCACGACGGCCGAATTGGGGTAGACTGGCGCATGGATGCAATTGTCGAGCACAGTCGCAAGTTAATCGAAAAAGGCTCGAAGAGCTTTGCCGGTGCAGCCCGATTGTTCGATGATGAAACGCGCGCTTCGGCCTATATGCTCTATGCGTGGTGCCGGCACTGCGACGACGAAATCGATGACCAGGATCTGGGATTTAAGCGTGCTGATGGTAGCATCGTGCCGCAAGCCGAACGGCTGGCGCGACTAACTGAAAAGACCCAATCGGCGATTGCCGGTCATGCAGACGAGCCGGTTTTCCAAGCGCTCGCGAGGGTTGTTGCAAAACACGGTATTCCAGCGCGTCATCCGATGGAATTGATCGAAGGCTTTCGGATGGACGTGGACAGTCGCCACTACAGGACGGCCGACGATACGTTATCCTACTGCTATCACGTAGCCGGCGTCGTCGGCGTTATGATGGCGATGATCATGGGCGTGCACGACGCGCCTACGCTCAACCGCGCCTCTGATCTCGGCATTGCATTCCAATTGACAAATATCGCCCGCGACGTCGTCCCCGACGCACTCGAGGGTCGGGTGTACTTGCCATCCGATTGGCTCGAAGAAGCTGGTCTCAAGCCTGCGGACATCGCTGATCCGGCAAACCGGGATGCAGTTTTTGCCGTCACGCGTCGTCTGCTCGACTTGGCCGACCAGTACTATCGTTCGGCGCGTTATGGTCTACCCGACTTGCCCCTACGCGCTGCATTCGCGATCGCGGCCGCACGGCGAATTTATCGCCAGATCGGTTTTCTCGTGCGCAAACGAGGCGCCCACGCGTGGGACACAAGAGCCGGGTTGAGCAAACGAGGCAAGATCGCGCAGGCGGTATTATCCAGTGCGTCAATCGGACGAGCGCACGCATCACGCGCTGTCAAAGCTCAACCGCCGCGTGATGGTCTGTGGACGATGCCCGGTCTCGGCGCGGCTTGATCAAACAATATTGCGACGACGCCGCGCTTCCGG
>JANLXZ010000356.1:0-3479 GCA_031365375.1 Hyphomicrobiaceae bacterium
CAAAGCTCGGGTTGGTGGCGTCGGCGCGGACCCCCGTAAAAGAACTAGAGGAGATGCTCGATCTCAAGCTGCTTACGCCCGAGGAAGAGGCGGCAATCGATACCCTGGGCGGATTGATGTTCTCCCTCGTTGGCCGCATTCCGACGCGCGGCGAAATCGTTTTGCATCAAGCCGGAATCGAGTTCGAAGTGCTCGACGCAGATCCACGTCGTGTGAAGCGTCTGCGCATCATCGATGCCCGCGCTTTGCGTACCATTGGTCAGCCGTTACCCGATGTTACTGCAACGAAAGCATGAGCGTTTCTTTCCTCGATCTTGGTGCGCACCTCAGCACTTTGCCGCAGCGTTCAGCCACGTGGTGCCGGGAGCTCAGCCCGCGCAAATCTAAGCTGGCGGCGTTTGCTGGCGGTGCGCTTTCAGTGCTGGCGATGGCGCCTTTTTTCCTATGGCCCGTGCTGTTTGTCACGCTGCCGTTGCTGGTCTGGCTGATGGATCGCGCATCAGCGCCGGCAATCACCGGCCGGTGGCGGCAAGCGCTGGCCACTGCACTACCAGGATGGTGGTTTGGTCTTGGCTATTTCATGTTCGGCTTATTCTGGATCGGCGAAGCTTTTCTGGTCGAGTCGGAGCGCTTTCTCTGGGCGCTGCCCTTCGCAGTCACCTTATTGCCAGCGGGATTGGCACTGTTTTTCGGAGCGGCAACTTCAGTTGCGTGTCTAATGGCGCGTCCGGGCATCGAACGTGTCCTGGCGCTTGCGCTAACACTGTCGATCGCCGAGTGGTTGCGCGGCCATATTCTGACGGGCTTTCCTTGGAACACGATTGGTTACGCCTTGACGATGCCGCTCGTGCTCATGCAATCGGCGGGCGTGATCGGGATTTACGGACTGACATTGGTCTCAGTCTTGATATTTGCAGCGCCAGGCGTGCTGCTGGCGCAAGGACGAGCAACGGTCGCTTTGGCGATCGCTGTCTTGCCGATTGCCGGGATGACCGCGTTCGGCGCGATCAAGCTCACGTCATTCACCGACGCTGTGGTGCCCGGAGTGCGCCTGCGCATTGTACAGCCAAGCATTCCTCAGCGCGATAAATGGCGGCCAGAAAACCAGCGGCAAATCTTCTTCGATCATATCCAGCTGTCGAAACAGCGATCCGATGGATCTACCGACGATATGTCGGGTGTGACGCACGTGATTTGGCCTGAGGCTGCCATGCCGTTTCGCCCACTGCAGAGTCCGGAAGCGCTGGCGGCGATCGGTGAGATGCTCCCGGCGGGAAAGTTCTTAATCTCGGGCGGCCTGCGTACGGTCGAGCCAACGCCGGGCGAGCTTGAAGCCCGCAACAGCTTGATGGTGTTTGGATCCAGCGGCCTAGTCGAGGGGATTTACGATAAGATCCATCTCGTCCCGTTCGGCGAATATCTGCCCTTTAAAGCGGTTCTGGAGAGGGTGGGACTTGAGCAGCTAACACGCCAGCGCGGCGGCTTCGGTATTGGGCCCAATCCACGCCCGACACTAAAGATTTCCGGCTTGCCGCTGGTCGGGCCGCTGATCTGTTATGAAGCAATTTTCCCTGCCGCAGTCGTGCAAGGAACGGCGGAGCGACCGGGCGTCTTTGTCAATGTTACCAACGACGGCTGGTTCGGCAATTCGACCGGACCACGCCAGCATATGCATCAAGCGCGTGTGCGCGCCGTGGAGGAAGGGGTGCCGCTGGTGCGCGCGGCAAACAACGGCATTTCCGGTGTCGTCGCGCCCTCGGGCCGGTTAACGGCTTTTCTCGCGCTGAACGTTAAGGGCAGCATAGATGCCGATTTGCCACAGGCCGTCGCGCCCCCTCTTTACGCGCGGTTGGGAGATTGGACTTTTTTCGTCTTATTATCGCTACTGACCGGCGTTTTGGTGGCCCATCGACGTAAGCGCGACTTATAGGCATGCTGAGGACGCCATCGTTTCAGCACCAAAATCGCTCGATGTTCGCGCTTCGGTTGACGCCGTGCAGACGGATAAATACGACACCGCATCCATTTTGTGCGACAGGTGAGAGTAGTCATTCATGACGACTGCAACAGGAAGAGTGCTTGTGGGCGAGCTTGGCAACGACGAGAAGGGCTCACGAAGGCCAAATCCGGTCGACATCCACGTCGGTAGCAGGGTGCGTTTTCGTCGAATGCTGCTGGGGATGAGCCAGGAGCGACTTGGCGAGAAACTCGGACTTACGTTTCAGCAAGTGCAAAAGTACGAGAAGGGGGTCAACCGTATCGGCGCCAGCCGGTTGTTCGAACTCGCCCGCGTGCTCGGCGTGAGCGTCAGTTTCTTTTACGACGAAGCTCCCGATCACATGTCGCAGCCGCCGGAAATGGGAACGGTGCACGGCTTCGCGGAAATGCCGGCGGAGAGTTACGCGTCCGATTTCCTGTCCAGTCGAGAAGGCCTGGAACTGAACAAAGCGTTTGCACGCATCAGCGATCCCAAGGTCCGGCGGACAATAGTCGATTTGGTTCGATCGCTCGCGGGTGATGACGTCAAACAATAACGGACGTTATTCCCACGTCTAATCGGTGCCTCGGCTTGACCCAGTCACCAAAGACTATAAACAGCAGCGCCAATGCATCGGCCGCAAATACGCGGCATTCTCTTCACGGGGTTGTACAGTGGCACGCCAATCTTTTCAGTTTACCAGCGAATCGGTATCCGAGGGCCATCCGGATAAGGTCTGCGATCAGATTTCGGACGCCATTCTCGACGCTTTCCTGGAGAACGACGTGCGCCTCGGCATTGCCGACGATAGCCGCGTCAATACCCGGCTCGGATGCGAGACGTTGGCAACCACCAACAAAATCGTTATCGCCGGCGAGGGTCGCGGCCAAGCACCGTTGTTCAAAAATTATGACGGCAAGAAAGAAGCCTTGATCAATCGCGAGGTAATTACTCAGATTGCTCGCGACGTCGTCCGTGACATCGGCTACGACCAAGATGGATTTTCCTATCACGGCCTCGACGTCGAAGTTCTTCTGCACGGGCAATCGCCCGACATTGCAATGGGTGTCGATCCCAAAAAGGCCGGCAACACCGGTGATCAGGAAGGTGCTGGCGATCAGGGCATGATGTTCGGCTTCGCTTGCACCGAGAGCGAAGTCTACGAGAAGAACTCATTCATGCCGGCGCCGATCTTTTTCGCGCACAAAGTCCTCAAAGTACTCTCCGACAAGCGGCGTTCGAAGGAGCTGCCGGATCTGCAACCCGACGCCAAGAGCCAAGTCACAGTCCAATACGTCGACGGCAAGCCGGTCGGCTGCACCAAGGTCGTCGTCTCGACGCAGCACAATGCGGAGAGCCGCAACGGCAAGAAATATACGCCCGGCATGGTCAAGGCCCTGATCGGCGACGCGGTCGAGTCCGCGCTGCCGAAATGCTGGATGCCGAAGAAGACTGCCGACTTCCTGGTCAATCCGACCGGCAACTTCGTGGTCGGCGGACC
>JANLXZ010000387.1:0-7779 GCA_031365375.1 Hyphomicrobiaceae bacterium
TATATCGTCGAAGACCTTTGCCCGCGTTTCGGCATTCAGTTCACGCTGGTCGATGGCCGCCACTTGGAAAACTGGCGGGCAGCAATGCGCCCGAACACGCGCGCGGTGTTCTTCGAAACGCCGGCCAATCCGACGCTTGAACTGGTCGACATTGAAGCCGTCGCCAAGATTGCGCACGACCACGATGCGCTGGTGTTCGTCGACAATGTGTTCGCGACGCCCATGCTGCAGAAGCCGCTGAAGCTCGGCGCCGATGTCGTGATCTATTCGGCCACTAAGCACATCGACGGACAAGGCCGGTGCCTCGGCGGCGCGGTGCTGGCGAGCCGTGACTTCGTAAAGAAATACCTGCACGACTTCATTCGCCAGACCGGTCCGTCATTAAGCCCATTCAATGCCTGGGTGATGTTAAAGGGCCTCGAGACGCTGCCGATCCGGGTGCGTGCGCAATGTGCGTCCGCGGCAATGATCGCCGACCATCTGGCCGAGAAGCCAAGCTTGATTTCGCGTGTGCTATATCCGGGCCGAGCTGATCATCCGCAGGCCGATATTGCGCGCAAGCAGATGACGGGTGGCGGTCAGGTCGTGACTTTTGAAATACGCGGCGATAAGGCCGCAACATTCCGCTTCCTCAATGCACTCCGCATCGTGAAGATATCGAACAACCTGGGTGACACCAAGAGTTTGATCACGCATCCGACCACGACGACGCACCAGCGGTTGAAGCCGGAAGCCCGCGCTGAACTTGGCATCACGGACGGCATCGTGCGCCTGTCGGTCGGGCTCGAAGCCGTCGAGGATCTGCGTGCAGATCTGGATCACGCTCTGGCGGCATCTGTAGGGTGAATTGAACTCAGGGATCGCCCAAAAGTCGCCAAGCAAGCACGATGCGGGCGGCGCCTGAAACAACACAGAGTACAGCGAAACTCAGTGCGATGACTGCGAACCAGCCCGGCAGCAAGCACATCAGCGCGAAGCATAAAATCGTCTCGCCACCCTCGGCGAGGCCGCCAAGATAATAGAGTGACTTTTGGCCCTGCGCGTGGGTCTCCAAATGCAACTTCTCGGCCATCAGGGCAAAGCCGAGGAATGCCGTGCCGTTGAGCAGAAAACTAGCAAGCAGCACCGCCGCGGCAACCGCGTTTTGCTGCGGGTGGGAAATGGCGAACGCCAATGGGATCGAAGCGTAAACCGCAAAATCGAGCACAATGTCGAGATAGGCTCCAAGGTTCGTGGGCTTAGTATACCTAGCGACAGCGCCGTCGAGACCATCAAACAACCTTCCAACGAGAAATAGCGCCAAACCGGCAAGCGGCGCATTCAGCGCAATCGCCGTTGCCGCGCATAATCCCGATACGGCGCCAGCCATGGTAATTTGATCCGCATGGATACCGGCTTGAGCCAAATCTCGCGCAATCCTGTTGAGCGACGGATCGATATAGCGGCGCAAGTTGGCATCGAACATGAGCTGCCCCGGACATGGTATAGTCGAATTCGCGATGTTCAGATGATAGGAACAACAGCGGGCAATCGCGATCACCAAATGCGTTGCGCCGTCTTTGCGCAAAAGTTGCATGAGCATTCACAAAAGCGTAAATCCGGCACATATCAGACCGAATGCAATCGGTAGACCGACCCTTCACGCATCCATTGATTGGCGCTACTGAGGGGCGACGCTCGCGCTCCCAACGGAACTTCGATCCTATGGTCCTCGTCCTTGACACTACCCCGGTCAATCTTCCGGCTGCCGCGACCGCGCCCGTGAGGCCTACAATTGCAGGGCTAGGCCGCGATGGTTTGCGGGTAGCGCTGGCATCCATCGGAGTTCCCGAGAAGCAACTCCGCATGCGCGTGAGCCAGCTATGGAGCTGGATTTATGTTCGCGGCGTCACCTCGTTCGAGCAGATGTCGGACGTCTCGAAGGAGTTACGGGCCAAGCTTGCCGAGACGTTCACCCTCGATCGACCGGAAATCGTCGAGGAGCAGATCTCCGTCGATGGCACGCGTAAGTGGCTGCTCCGATTGCCGATCCGTGGTCACGAAGTTCGCGCCCCGGAAATCGAGTGTGTCTATATCCCGGAAATTGACCGCGGCACGCTGTGCATCTCGAGCCAAGTCGGCTGCACACTCAACTGCTCGTTCTGCCACACCGGCACGCAGAAGCTCGTTCGCAACCTGGAAATCGAGGAAATCGTCGGTCAGATTTTGCTCGCCCGCGACCGCATCGGCGATTGGCCGGGCGCAACGCCACCTGAAGATGCGCGCTTGCTTCCCGATGCTGACCGCAAGATTACCAACATCGTGCTGATGGGCATGGGCGAGCCGCTGTACAACTTCGAGAGCGTCAAACAAGCTATGGACGTTGCCTCCGACGGCGAAGGGCTGTCGGTATCAAAGCGTCGGATCACACTCTCGACGTCGGGGGTCGTGCCAGAGATCGAACGCTGGGGTGCTGAGTCGGGCACGATGCTGGCGATCAGCCTGCACGCCGTGCGCAACGACTTGCGCGACGAGTTGGTACCGATCAACAAGCGTTATCCGATCGGCGAGCTATTGAACGCCTGCCGAAATTATCCCGGTGCGTCGAACTCGCGACGCATCACCTTCGAATACGTCATGCTGAAAGGGATCAATGACACGCCCGACGATGCTCGCTCACTCATCCGTTTGTTGAAAGGCATCCCGGCCAAGATCAACCTGATCCCCTTCAACCCTTGGCCCGGCACCAAATATGAGTGCTCGGAGTGGGAAGAGATCGAGCGCTTTGCCGCCATCATCAACAAAGCCGGTTACGCGAGCCCGGTGCGCACACCGCGCGGCCGCGACATACTCGCCGCATGTGGGCAGCTTAAATCGGACAGCCAGAAACTCAGAGCCAGCGAGCGCACTGTTGTGGTCGTATCACCCATTAGCGGTGACGGAGCGCAAGGCTGATGATTTTGTCGACGCTTGGCCGCATGATCATCGTTCCGATGGCGTTTGTCATCTCGTCGATCATCACTCTATTCGTGTTGTTGACGCTCGGCTACGAAAGGGTTGTCCATTTCATCACGGGCAATGTGGGAGCTGATGGAATTGACGCGATTTTTGGCATATTCGGCCACGGCGTATTGCTTGCCTCTGGACTGACGATACTGCCGGCTTTGGCACTTGTGATAATCGGCGAAGTGGTACGTATTCGGTCCACGTTATATTATGTGCTCGGCGGCGGCGCCGCCTTGGTTGCGATCCCACTTCTGGTCCGGTTCGGACAGCAGCCAAACAACAACACCCCCGACTTGATCGCCGTCTGGCAAGTGTTTGCGACGGCTGGATTCGCTGGTGGGTTCGTCTATTGGCTTTTGGCCGGCCGCAAGGCTTAATGCCCGGCCAATCCGGCTCATTTCAACGAACCCTTGCATCGGGTGACGAAAATGAGGCACTTGGAACCTGAAACGGGGATGAGGCGCCGCTGTTCGTGCCGTCAGGGCCCAGGGGACAACAATGTTTTCGACGATCTTTCGTGTTTTGTTCGGCTTTATTCTCGCGTGCTTTGCCGCCGGCCTGACCACCGTTCTGTTTGCATTGGGAACGCCCGACATCTCTAGCGGCGATCCTGATCGCATCACCAAGATGTTGGAATTGGTTGCACTCACCGCGACGCATTCGGCGGTGTTTGCCGCGCCCTTCGCATTACTTTCTGTAGCCGTTTCAGAATGGCAGGCCGTCAGGAGCTGGTTCTATCATGCTATTACGGGGCTCGCGATTGCGACCGCTGGGTTTGCCGCGCAGTATTTCAGCGAAACGCCAGGCACAGCATCGGTCGCAAACCAATATCCGCTAATGGCTTACGCCGTAACCGGCCTGATTGCCGGGCTCGTTTACTGGATCTTTGCCGGTCGCCGGGCAGGGAAAGCCTTAGGTGACATTTATCAGCCCGTTTCGGCCACCGAATACCCGCATCAAGACGGCCCCAGGGGGGCCGCCGATGAAAAAAGATTGAACGCACCGAAAACGTAAAGAATTATCTGCCATAACGTTTGTTGCAGTGCAGCATATCTGTTATAAACACTTATCAGAATTTCAGTTTGGAGTGGTTTCGCAATGTTGGGCTTTGATCAGCAGATGCAATTCGCGGCCGCGCTAACGGATTCGGTTGCCAAGGCGTCATCCATGTTCGGTGGTGTGGAACGCAAGGAGCCTGGCCGTTCGTGGTACCGCTCGCCGACCCCCAACCCGTTTGACTGGACATCATGGGGCGTGCCCGCCGCCGCCCAACCTTGGGGCTGGCCGATGCCAATCAGCCAGCCGATCGGAGCACCGGTCTTCGGGGTTCTTCCATTTGGCCAACAGCCCTGGTCCGCGCTGGCATCGTACGCCAGCACGATGGCGGCGCTACAATCCTGTCATAACGCCTGGGCGCCGCTCAACACGCCATCCAGTAACTCCGACGTCATTTCGAACGCTTGGCAAGCGATGATGTGGCCGTTGACGCAGTTCAACGCGATTGCTGCTGCAACGACGGCGCCCAATCCGTATTCAAGTTACCGTTCAGATAGTGGTCACGCGGTCGCGCAAATTGTGCCGGCACCGATCGGGCGGGCGGACACCGCGATCAATAATTCCGCTACTATGCCGGTTTCAATGGTCCATTGATCAGCGGCAATTGTCTGGGCTTCTCATCAGCCGCTGGTGATCACTCGCATAAAAAAACAGCTGCCGCACCAGTTTGATGCGGCAGCTGTTCTTTTATCAGGCTAGCTTCGAATTACTGTGGCTTCGGCACGGCTGCGCCAGGAGCCTTCGGAGCCGCTGGTGCTGTAGCTGAAGGTGCCTTCGGTGCAGCAGTTGGCGCCGGGGTTACGGCCTTTGCGGGAGCAGCAGTCTTCTTCGCCAGATGGCAATACGGAGCCTGAACTTTGCCCGTTTTGACATTGGCCTTTGTCGGCTTGGTGTACGAGCACTCGGCCTTGGCAGCGCACGCGGCCTCATCCAGCTTCACACACGGCGACGCAGGCTTCTTTTCTACCTTTGCCTTTGCTGCTTTGGGAGCAGCAGCTTTTGGCGCGGCAGGAGCCGCCGGCGCTGCAGGTGCAGCAACCGGAGCTTTAGGGGCAGCGGGAGCGGGCGCGAGCTGCGCGCTCGCAGAAGCGACGAGAAGTCCGAGCGAGGCGGTTGCAGCCGCGACGCCAATTGCCCAGCGAGTCATAGTGTTGTTCACGGCGTTTATCTCCAATGGTTGGTGCCGGCGTGATGTATAGCATTGGAAGTGCGGTCAAAAACACGGCATTGAAATGAATAGTTATTCAGAACGAACATAAGCTATCGAATCGCGCACGATCGACATTCATGTGATTTTCTGTTTGCGGCTGATTTGTAGCCGTCTTATCTGCTGTCAAAGCATCGATTTACCGACGTTCGCAGAGGCGCACCGCACTCAGCACCCTCGATTGCCAACGACAAAGAGGCCGAAAAAGCATGCATAATCAAGGCGTAGCAAGTATGGGATCGATATTTTGGAGGGTCGGGCGCAAGTAACGAGCTATCAAGCCACAATTCATCTGCATGCAGCTCATTTGGAAAATTGTGCCATCGACGGAAGGGTATGCTGAGCGTTCCGCAGGCCTGGTACCCGCATCGAACTCCGCGGGCGCAGGGTGTGGAAAACTTTCTGATCTGACGAATTCAACAGCAGAATTTGCGCGAATCACTCGCGCGAACTGTTTCTGAAACACTTTGACACCCGGCGGTTTGCAGCGTGTTCGTATTAAGCTTGAGCGAGCGATGCCGGAGCGTCACGTGGTCCGGGGGCACCGGAGGAAGACGCCCCGGCACCGCTGCTACTGGTACTCAATCGCAATACCAGATCCGGCCTCTACGCGTCCAAATCCAGCCACAGGGCGCATAGCTACTGGCATAATAAGCCGGCCCATAGAAAAGCAGGCCGGCTCGGTAATGATGATGGCGGTGATGCCTGTGGTGTGCTTCAGAGCTTGTTGCTGTAGCACCGGCCAGGCCGAGTGTACCAACGGTAGCAAGGGCAAGGCCAAGAGCGATCTTTCGAACTGACATTTTACACTCCAAATCGTTGCGGGTTGACGTGTCTGTGCTGACAGCAGAAACGACTTGTTTGTTTGGCTTCTGCCTTATCCCTACGTCGTCGCGAGCTCGGAACTGGTTCAAGCTGTGGCGAACGATTTTGAGGCACGGGCCGTCGCCCCGTCGACACCGAACCTGTGTCAACGCCTAGCCAAGGCACAACGATCTGCCGAGATACCTCAGCGTCCAAACACGGTGAATTTCTTCAAGTGCAAGCGATTGAGCGCAACACAGTGCTCCCAGCAGCGCCGAGTATCATCGCTGCTGCCGGCGTTTTTCGATCGCATCCCAAATCAAAGCGGCGATGTCGGCGCCGCCAAAGGCTTTGACTTGGCGAATTCCGGTTGGCGACGTCACGTTGATTTCGGTCAGATACGGCCCGATCACGTCGATGCCGGTAAAGATCAAGCCGCGCCGTTTCAGTTCAGGTCCAAGACGCGCACAGATCTCGAGATCGCGAGGTGTGAGATCCGTTGGAACAGGTTTGCCGCCGACGTGCATATTGGAGCGGGTTTCGCCCTCTGACGGAACACGGTTGATCGCGCCGGCTATCTCGCCATCGATCAGTATAATGCGTTTGTCGCCGCCACGTACTTCCGGCCGATATTGTTGCACCATCACCGGCTCGCGATTGATGCTTTGAAACATCTCGAGCAGAGACGCCAAATTATTGTCGCCGTGCTGCAAACGAAAAACACCCGCGCCGCCGTTGCCGTAAAGTGGCTTCACGATGATATCGTTGTGCTTGTCGCGAAACGATTTCACGTCGTCGAGATGGCGGGCCACCATCGTTGGTGGCATCAGGTCCTGAAAGTCTAGCACCCAGATCTTTTCCGGCGCATTGCGCACATGGGCTGGATCGTTCACCACCAATGTTTTCGGATGAATACGTTCAAGTAGATGCGTGTTCGTTATATAGCCCATATCGAACGGGGGATCCTGCCGCAACAAGACGACGTCCATCGTCGCCAGGTCGACGGAACGTTGATCGGACACCGTGAAATGGTCGCCGACTTTATCGCGTATCTTCAGGGAGGCGCCGGTGGCTCGTAGCACAGCACCGTCCAATGCAAGACGGCTCGGCGTGTAATAAAAAATATCGTGACCGCGCGACTGTGCTTCCAGCAACATCGCAAAGGTGGAATCACCCGTAATATCGATACTTTCGATCGGGTCCATCTGGCAGGCAATTTTCAAGGCCATCGGCGGTGTCATTCCCAAAAAAGCGGCAGCGGTCAAACGGGCTGCAGCGCATTTGGCACGTGTTTCGGCAACCGTCCAGGTGCAACCAAGATTACGTCAAGGCCGATCTCATGCGTTCGATAGGCAATGTTGCGCCACACCCACTGCTCGGCGGAATCAGCGATGCGATGGGCCTGTGTCTCGCTGATCGATGTTTCGGCTTCGGCGAGTGATCGACGATATTTCACTTCAACGAAGGCAAGCCTGCTGCCGCGCACTGCTATGATATCGATTTCGCCACGGCGGCTGGTATATCGACGGTCCAAGATACGATAGCCTTTGAGTATCAATAACCCGGCTGCCAGGAGTTCTGAAAATGCTCCGCGAGCATGGCGCTTACGTTGATTGGCGAGTGCATCTTTCGTCGAGGCATGCCCGGCGCGATCGACCCCCGTCCGCCTCGACGATCGCCGGACACCGGCTGGCCATTCGATTGCCGTCGCGCCCGCCCGCCGTGAC
>JANLXZ010000394.1:0-12860 GCA_031365375.1 Hyphomicrobiaceae bacterium
ACGAAATCGCGATCCCTCACGGCGGCCGAGTTGATCGACACCTTGTCGGCGCCAGCTTGCAGCAGCGCGCGAATATCATTAGTCGTGCGCACGCCACCGCCGACCGTCAGCGGCATGAAACAGCGCTCCGCCGTGCGGGCCACAATGTCGAAGATGATGCCGCGGTTCTCGTGCGTGGCCGTGATATCGAGGAAGCACAACTCGTCAGCGCCCGCCGCGTCATAGGCGGCCGCGATCTCGACCGGATCGCCGGCGTCGCGTAAGCCGACAAAGTTCACGCCCTTGACGACGCGTCCGTCCTTGACGTCGAGGCAGGGAATAATGCGGGTTTTTAGCATGGGAATTCTCTCTTATACCACCGCATCCGACACGTGTTTTAGTCCGTCGCATCCGGCCGGCTCCGCGCCAGCGGAGTCGGATGCGACAACAAAAAGAGCGCCTTTGCAGGATCGATGCGCCCATCATAAAGCGCACGGCCGGTGATGGCCCCTTCGAGCATCGCATTCTCGGGCCGTAATAGCGCCTCGATATCGGCAAGCGACGCCAAGCCGCCGGAGGCGATCACTGGGATCGAGGTCGCCTTCGCAACCGCCACGGTGCCTTCGAGATTGAGCCCGCCCAACGCGCCGTCCCGCCCAATGTCGGTGAAGACGATCGCGGCGACGCCTGCATCCTCGAAGCGCTTGGCCAATTCGATCGCGGTGATGTCCGAAGTTTCAGCCCATCCGGCGACCGCCACCCGGCCATCGCGGGCATCGATGCCGACCGCAATCTGACCGGGAAATTCTCGGCAAGCCTCGCGCACGAGGTTCGGGTCGCGCACGGCAGCGGTGCCCAGGATCACCCGGCGCACACCCTTCGACAGCCATAACTCGATTGTCGCCAAATCGCGAATGCCGCCACCGAGTTGCACAGGAATGCTCACCGCGCCCAATATCGCATCCACTGCGGCACCATTGACGGGGCGTCCAGCAAACGCACCGTTGAGGTCGACGATATGCACCCAGGCGAAGCCTTGGCGCTCGAACACAGCTGCCTGCGCGCCGGGATCGTCATTGAACACAGTCGCGGAGGCCATTTCGCCGTGCCGCAGACGCACACAGTTGCCGTCTTTGAGATCAATCGCCGGAAATAAGATCATTGGGAGCTAAATTCAGCCTCGCAAGGCTGCCATTGTGTTGCTGCTGTTTTATGGCTTCAATCAGGGCGACCCTGTCCAGTCAAGTTGTCGAGTCCCAGCGATGCTGCCCTTTACCGATCATGTCTCATCAACCGCGCGGCGTTCAAGCGAGCCGACGCGCGCTCTATGTGAAGCCGATGCAATAGACATATGGATTGCACGCTGGTTGCGCATTCGCCGGCGCGACCTGTGCCAGCGATATGCCTGCGATCCGCGCCGGCTGTACGAAATCTGGGAGGGCACACGCTTTCCGGCGGCCCAAGCCAAGGCCCGCGACGTGTTCGCTAGACGATACCCCGGCATCGTCGATCGCATCGATTTTGGTTATCATCAGCGGCTCTCCCGTGAGGTCCATCCCGACCAATTGGGATTTTTCGATTGAGATCAAGAGGATGTTCTCACACGGCTTTGCCGTTAGCCTAAAAAGAGAACAAAAATCGAACTTTGATATTTACTCCATAAATGATTCGTGTCATGTTCTTTTAACGTTCTTCTCCCGCCCCGGAGTAAAACGTCACTCGAAACGCCCCTCTAGTGTGTCTGCGTACCCAATGACCCCAAGCCAATGCCCTCTTGGCTTGGGGTCGCCCTTGCCCCCGAATTGCCCCTGTTGGGGCCGATAGTAGCGGAGTTCAGTATCGCGTACCGATTAGCCCCATTCTTGCCGGAAAAGAGCCCTTCATGCGCACGTTCCTCATCTCTTACGATCTTGCCCGCCCGAACCGGAACAAGCACGTTTTGGCTACCGCGATCATGAGCCTGGGTCAGTCCTGGGCGCGTCCGCTGGAACAGACTTGGTATGTGCGCGCCGATGCAGCCGAAACTGACATCGAGAGCCGCTTGTCTGGATTGCTCGATTCGGATGACGGTTTGATCGTCCAGGCGGTCAGCGACGATGCCCAGTTGACAAACACGAGCCTGCGTTGGTTCCGTCAGCGCCGGACACCGTTCGATATCGATGCGACAACAAATATTATCGCGTTCCCACTTCCGGGGATGGTTTCCGCCCAAGCAGAATTGCCGCTCGCTCAAGCGAGTTAAGTTCAAGGGTGCATCAGGAAGCGATCACGGCTTCCAGGTGAGGAAGTTCGCGATAAGCTGCAGGCCGAGCGCTTGGCTTTTCTCGGGATGAAACTGGGTGCCGGCGATGTTGTCGCGCGCGACCATTGCCGTCACTGGGCCGCCGTAATCGGCCACGGCCGCGACGGCTGCTTTGTCGGCGGCAGCCAAGTGGAATGAATGAACGAAGTAGGCGTGCAGGCCTGCTGCGCCGGTTGCAATGTCGGCAAGGAGTTTGTGCGGCCGGCCCGGATCGGGCACATCGATGGTGTTCCAGCCCATGTGCGGGACTTTCAATGCGGGATCGCACGGTTTGATCGCCCGTACATCACCGGCGATCCATCCCAGACCCGGCGTTTCACCAAATTCCAACCCGCGCGTCGCCAGTAATTGCATGCCGACGCAGATGCCAAGGAAAGGCTGGCCGCGTTTGTGCACGCAGTGCTCCATTGCCTCCCGCATGCCGGCGACCGCATTAAGTCCGCGCGCGCAGTCGGCATAAGCGCCGACGCCAGGCAAGACGAGGCGGTCAGCGTTGGAGACGTATTCCGGATCCGACGTGACGGTAATCTCGGATGTAACGCCCGTCTCACGCGCCGCCCGCTCAAATGCCTTTGAGGCCGAGTGCAGATTACCCGAGCCGTAGTCGATGATGGCGATGCGCTGTGCCAAGCGTGTGAAATCCGGCTAAAGGTGCGTCAACGTCGCAGCAAGCGGCGCCAAAGCGGGCGGGGGCTCGAGCTGATTGGAGGGGAAGGCTCAACGTGATCATCGGCTGCATGCCGAGTAAATGATAGACCGGAGCCGCTGTCGATTACTCCGGAGATTGAACCAGCCCCACCGCTGCTTCGCGGAGACGATCGCAGCAGCGGCTGTTGGATGAGCCATCCGTCGAAAAACCGCCGCTCGCATTCGGCTCGATTGCGGCCTGTTACCGTTCCAAGCTCATCCCAACCGCGACGTTCCAATGTCCAACGCTTGATACTGTCGGCTTCGAAGCCGATCACGAGATTGGCGGCAAACGTGATCAGACCGATCAAAGATTGATCGACGCCTACAGCGCGCAACACAAGGCCGAGTGCGGCTAGTGCCAACAAGTAAACCACTAGTGCAATCCACAGACGGTTCAGCGCCATCCACAGGGGCGGTATCAGGCCCGCAAGAAGCGTGAAGCCATCGCGGACAAACTCTAGCTTCTCAGCCCGCTCGATGCGATCTGCGGGTGGGTTCGGTGGCTCATGGACGGTGAAAACGATCATGCGAACTCAAGTCCGTTCAAGCTTAATATTGGCGGCTTATACGCTCAAGCTACCCTTGGTCGAGGGCACACGCCCCGCTTGTCGCGGATCGAGCGTGAGGGCAACCCGCAGAGCACGTGCAAGACCCTTGTAACACGTCTCGGCGATGTGGTGATTGTTGGCGCCATGTAAGCACGCGACATGCAGCGTGATGCCGGCGTTCTGCGCAAACGCCTGGAACCACTCGCGGAAGAGTTCGGTATCCATGTCGCCGAGCTTGGCGGTCGAGAAATGCACGTCCCACACCAAGAACGGGCGTCCGGACACATCGAGCGCGACACGGGTGAGGGTTTCATCCATCGGTAAGTGCACGTCGGCGTATCGCGTGATGCCGGCCTTGTCGCCCATTGCCTTGGCGATCGCCTGGCCCAGCACGATGCCGCAATCTTCCGTCGTATGATGGAAATCGATGTGCAAATCGCCCTTGGCCTCGAGCTTGATGTCGATCATCGAATGCCGTGCCAATTGCTCCAGCATGTGATCGAGAAATCCGACGCCGGTCGAGATTTCGTAGGCGCCGGTGCCGTCAAGCGCCACATAGGCTTTGATGTCGGTCTCTTTGGTAGTGCGCGCGATGGTCGCTGTACGGGTCACGGGTGTGTTCCTTGCGTCGAACTCGATGCGCATCTATCACCTTGGGAGCGTTGAGAAAAGCTCAACAAATCGAATGAGGTTGCAAGATGAGTGGTCCCAGCGCCGGCGAAAGCACGACATGGCACGGCACGACAATCCTGACCGTCCGCAAAGGCGGGAAGGTTATAGTGGCCGGCGACGGACAGGTTAGCCTTGGTCAAACCGTGTTGAAATCCAACGCAAAAAAGGTTCGCTCGATCGGCCGGGGCGACGTAATCGGCGGTTTTGCCGGCGCGACTGCCGATGCGTTTACCCTGTTTCAGCGCCTCGAAGCCAAGCTCGAACAATATCCCGGCCAATTGACGCGGGCCGCCGTCGAGCTGGCGAAGGATTGGCGTACGGATCGTTATTTGCGCCGTCTGGAAGCGATGATGATCGTGGCTGACGCCGGCACGACGTTGGTGTTGACCGGCACCGGCGACGTGTTGGAGCCGGAGCACGACGTGATGGGCATCGGCTCTGGCGGGATGTACGCGCTTGCCGCCGCTCGTGCGCTGCTCGACACCGACCTAAACGCTGAGATGATTGCCCGCAAAGCAATGGCCATCGCCGCCGACATTTGTGTCTACACCAACCGCAATCTTGTCGTCGAAAGCCTCGACAGTACGCGGTAGTCGATTTTGAGGACGCGATGCCCTGGATTTTGCTGCTTTTGGCCGGCCTTTTCGAGATTTGCTTCACGACATCGCTGCGCTACGTGGAAGGGCTTAGCCGCCCGCTTCCTCTCTTGGCATTTGCTGTCTTCGCGTCGATCAGCCTCTACCTCCTGATGAAGGCATCCGAAGCGATCCCGCTCGGCACTTCGTATGCGGTGTGGACCGGCATCGGCGCCGCCGGAACCGTGCTCATCGGGCTCGTCTATTTCGGCGAACCGGCGACGGCCTTGCGATTGCTCTTTCTCTCAACCCTCATCGCCTCGATCGTTGGATTGAAGTTGGTGGGATGAGTGGGACGGTGTGACCACCATCACCAGCGACAGATCCGCTTGCCTCCGATGCCGTCGGCTTTGGACTTATTCAAGCTCTTCGGTCTTGGGCCAGGAGGGGACCGCCCCCCTAGGCGAAGCGCCGTGCGCCGACCACGCAGAGAATGACGCCGACGGTGACCACGAGCATGACCTCGCTGACGGGTTCTTGGAGCAGCGTCGCTGCTAACGCCAGGCCGAAGAACGGCTGTAACAGTTGCAACTGGCCGACGGACGCGATGCCGCCTTGCGCTAATCCGCGATACCAGAACACGAACCCGATCAACATGCTGAACAGGGACACGTAGGCGAGGCTGAACCACGCGGCATTGCCAATGCCGGCGAACGAGGGCGGCATCAGAATAAGTGCGAGCGGCAACATGACCGGAAGTGCGATCACGAGTGCCCACGAGATGACCTGCCAACCGCCGAGTGTTCGCGACAGCGTCGCTCCCTCGGCATACCCAAGTCCACAGACGATGATGGCCGCAAGCATCAGTGCGTCACCGATCGGCGAAACGGACAGGCCCTCCATCAGTGCGAAGCCAGCGACGAGTGCGCTTCCCAGGCCGGAAAACAACCAGAAGGCCGGGCCGGGTCGTTCACCGCCGCGCACCACACCGAAGATCGCTGTCGCCAGCGGTAGTAGTCCGATGAAGACGATGGAGTGCGCCGAAGTGATGTGCCGCAGCGCCAAGGCCGTCAGAAGCGGAAAGCCAACAACTACACCCAACGCCACAATCGCCAACGGAATGAAATCTGCACGAGCCGGGCGCTTTTCTTTGAAGATAAGCAGTAGGCATAGTCCCAGTAGTCCCGCAATCGCGGCGCGCGCTACCGTGAGAAATAGCGGATCGAACTGCAGCACCGCCACCCGCGTCGCCGGAAGCGAAGCACTGAAGATCAGCACGCCGAGTAATCCATTGATCAATCCGCTTGTTGTTCTGTGCATGCCACTCCCGATGGCCGGATGCGGCACCGCTATGCCACCCTATAGTGAAAACGGCATAGCAGAACGCTGGCGGGCACACTCATCGGCTCGATCCTTGGAGTTGAAATTTGTGAGCTGAAAATACGGGCCGACCGCCTTATCGAAACGAAGCTTCATTCCTTGGGCAAGAACAGCACGTTACGGTTTCTGATTGGCGAGCCCCATGTCGTATTGCTTGCCAGACCACGGATCACCGGCGCTGCCTCGACCCTCTGACCATCTTTGGTAATCAGCCAGGCGGAGTAGCCGTAGGTGACACAAATCTCCTCGGTCACCGCGAACGGGTCTGCATGCGCACCGGTGAGCAATTCCACGATGAGTGAAGGCCGGTCGCGCAGGATTGTTTTCCGGGCCCCTTCGAGGACTTGCATCTCGCTGCCTTCGACGTCGACCTTTATTACACGCACGTCTTTGAAGTCGTAACTATCCAACGTTGCAACCTTGACGGAATAGCTTTTTGATTTGCCGGACCCGCCCGCGTTTACCTTCAGATTGCCACCCAGATGGAGCACCGTCCCATCGTCCGAAACAGGAATGACGAACTCGGCGGACCCAACCCGGTTCGAGAGGGCAATCTCGTGCACCCGCGCACGGGCGCCCAACATGCGTCGCGCGAACCGAGCATAGTCGGGATTAGGTTCGAAGGCCTCAACCCGGTCGACGACTTGCGAGAAGGCATATGCGAAGAACCCTTGATTGGCACCGACGTCGATTGCCGTTCCATCGGCCTGCACGATATCACCTAGCACGGATAATTCGTGCTCTCCCCATTCTGCTTCCTCAGCAATCCTTTGACGATAGAAATACCGCGAGGGCATTAGCCCCATCGTCAGTCGTTCTTTTAGGGGCAAAGCCATGACACGCTCGCGTTTCTCAATGTGATCGATACCGTCGTCAACGATTCGAAGCCTGCTCGGGCCACTCCATCCACTCACCCGATTCGTCGCACCGTAACATTGTATGCGGGTCGCTCAACCCCACCCGGCCCATTTGGCTCTTCACAGGACACTCGAACACGTCTGTAATAGGTTCGATGGATTGGAGAATACCGCCATGTTGCCAAATACAGCACCCCTGACGCTCAATGCACTGGCAGCCCGCATCCCCGACGGTGCGTCGATTGCGATTCCGCCGGATTATTCTGGCTGCGCGATGACGGCAGTCGCGGCATTGATCCGTCGGCGCGCGCGTGATCTGCATCTGATCGGGGTGCCGGCTGGCGGTGTGCAGGCCGACTGGTTGATCGGCGCCGGTTGTGTGTCAATCATGGAAGCGGCCGCGTTGACGCTCGGCGAGCATGGAACGCCGCCGCGATTTGTTGCCGCGATGAAGGCTGGCGAAATCCAGATGCGCGATGCGACGTGCCCGGCCATTCACGCCGGTCTGCAAGCGTCAGAGAAGGGCATCCCCTTCATGCCCTTGCGCGGCATTCTCGGATCGGATCTGCTCAAGCTTCGGCCCGATTGGAAGGTGATCGACAATCCATTGGCGCCGGCTGGCGACCGCATCGTGATCATTCCCGCAATCCGTCCCGACGTCGCGCTATTCCATGCGCGTTATGCAGACCGCAATGGCAATGTGTGGATCGGGGTTCGGCGCGAATTGATGCTGATGGCGCATGCGTCACGTGAAACATACGTCACGGTCGAGGAGATCGTCGATGGCGATTTCTTGACCGACGATGCGAAAGCAGCCGGAACCATCCCAGCCATGTATATCAGCGGCATTGCACACGCCCCACGAGGAGCCGATCCGATCGGCCTTGCCGGCGCTTATCCGGCCGATGCCGAAGCGATCGGGCGTTACGCCCGGGCGGCACAAACCGTTGCAGGCTTCCAGGCGTGGCTCGATGAGAACATTCTTGAAAGCGCGCACGCATGAACGCGAAGACGCCGACCACGCCGGAAATTATGATCGGCGCAATTGCTCGGCTGCTCGAAGGCCTCGGCCACGTCGCGGTCGGCTCCTCGTCGCCGATCCCAGGTTCTGCTGCTCTTCTGGCCCGCGCGCTATCGGGTGGCCGCATGCGCGTGTCGCTGCTGGGCAGCGAGGAACACAACCCGTTTACCGATGGCGGCCGCGAGCTGTTCGACTGTGCCGCGCAAGGCCGCATCGACGCGTTCTTTCTCTCGGGCGGCCAGATCGACGGCCACGGCAACATCAATCTGGTCGGGCTCGGCGACCCTCTCAAGCCAAAAGTTCGTTTTCCCGGATCGTTTGGATCGGCCTATCTCTATCACTTGATTCCGCGCGTAATTCTCTTTCGAGAGGAACACTCTGTGCGAACGCTGGTGCCGAAAGTCGATTTCGTCAGCGCGGCTGGAACTTCGCCAGAGGGCGAATACCGCCCGGGCGGTCCATTTGCGTTCGTGACCGGCCTTTGCGCATTCTCGTTCGACAAAACGCGGGGTGGTTTCCGGCTGGAGAGTACGCATCCGGGGACTAGCGCAGCCGATGTTAGGGCGGCGACGGGGTTTGATTACGAAGCGCCAGCCACGGTTCAACAGACGCCGGCATTATCTGCCGCCGCGTTGACGCTACTGCGAACCAAAGTGGCACGCGAGGTCGCTGAGACCTATCCCGGATTTGCCCGCGCGCAATGGGGGGCATAGCTATGCGATCCCGCGTACCTTTTCGCGCCAAGCGATGACGATACCGCTCGCGACGATGATTGCGATGCCGATCCACGTCATGCGATCAGGAAGATCGGCAAAGATGAAGTAGCCGAGTAGCGTCGCGGAAATGATCTCGATGTATGCGAGAGGCGCGAGCAGCGGCGCCGGAGCGTTTTCCGATGCAAGGATCACACAATAGTGCCCCGCAGCGGAGACTACGCCCATCACCGCCATAAGCATCCAGTCTTCGGGCCGAGGCATCACCCAGACGACCGGCAGCATGGCGCTGGTGACGACGAGACCTACCAAACCCGTAAAGAACAATGTGACCAGCGGCGGATCGATGCCGGCGAGCTTGCGCGTGCTCAGCGCATAAAAGCTGTAACAAAACCCTGCGCCTACAGCGAACAGCACTCCGTAGGTCAGCGTGGCAAATCCAGGTTGAATGATCACGAGTGCGCCAACGAAACCGACTATGGTCGCCGTCCAGCGCCACACGCCGACGCGATCGCCCAGCACCCAGGGTGAGAACGCGGTGATGATAAATGGATAGACAAAGAAAACCGCGAGCGTATCGGCGAGCGGCATCGCGGCGACGGCTCTGAAAAACAAAGCTGTCGCGCACAAAATCATCAACGCGCGGGCGGTTTGTAGCCCTGCACGTTGCGGCAGCAATGCACGCACCGGATGAAGCCAAAGCACGATCGGCGTCAGTAGTAGCGTGTGAAAAAAGAAGCGCGCCCATACCAGTTGCAGAGTCGGGATGCGCCCGGACATATACTTCGCCGCAGCGTCCATGACGGGCAGCGCGAGCATCGCCACAATCATCAGCACAATCCCGAACAACGGGCGCTGCGTTGTTCGGACTGTCGTCATCGTATCTGACATGGGCACTCAATGCTGGATCAGGCGAAGCGCAGTCCGCTCAACCCTTTTGTGGCTTTGCCGGCATGCCGCGCGCCTTGCGCAACTCTTCGACGCGTTTGGCGATTTGATCGGGCGTCGGCTTTTCGCGTTCGATCCAAACCTTCAACTCGTTGAACAGCTCTTGTTGGTTCATGGTCGGAGTGGCACCCGGCGCAACGGGCTTGTTGGTCGCCGGCGGCGGCACTTGGCTCACCTGGTATGAACCCGGCATCATCTGCGCCTTTTTCGGAACCACTGCAGTCGCGGCCGGCACATTCCAGCGGTCGGCACCCACGAGCAAGCCCGCGTACATGACCCCGGCTCGCGTCTCGCTGATGCCGCGTGCAATCGATGCCTCGTAATACATGCGGTGGGTATCTTCCCATGATCGCAATTTGAATTCGGTATAGTAATCGTGCACGACGGCAGCGTCTCGATACGGGCCATCGTAGGGGCCGCCGACGATGTTCCATAGGCCCCACGGCACAGACGCGCCATTCGTGATGTAGCCGGCCGGAACCTCCCATTTGAGGCCGCGTGGGTCGACATACGTGATCGCATTGAGAAGCTTCATGTCGCGAAAATTATCGTCGGGCTTTGCCGGAATGACGAACTCAGCTTGTATCGTATTGCTGAACGAGTTGGCGGACATTGTGCCGGTCGTCAGGCTCGATGCCTTCTTCAACCACTCAGCCGGAATGTAATCACAGCCCGCAACCGCGACAGCTGCCAAAGCAACCACAGATATTATAGATCTACGCAGCATGTTCCCCCACTCCGCTCACAACTCACCCGCACGCTCAGGTGCGAATTCGCGACTTACATATGAATAGCGCGCTTTTCTATGGCGAGCGCTGCTTCCTTGACCGCCTCGCTCATCGTCGGATGAGCATGACAGGTGCGCGCGAGATCCTCAGATGACCCGCCAAACTCCATCAATACGGCGGCCTCGTGGATGAGGTCGCCGGCGCCAGCGCCGATAATATGGACGCCGAGCACGCGGTCGGTTGTAGCATCCGCAAGCACTTTCACGAAGCCGTCGGTGGTGCGGTTGGCACGCGCGCGGCCATTGGCCATGAACGGGAATTTGCCGACCTTGTAAGCGACGCCGGCGGCCTTAAGTTCTTCTTCGGTCTGGCCGATCGTTGCGACCTCGGGGAAGGTGTAGACCACGCCGGGAATGACGTTGTAATTCACGTGACCCGCTTGGCCGGCGAGAATTTCCGCAATGGCAACACCCTCCTCTTCAGCCTTATGCGCGAGCATCGGGCCGCGTACAACATCACCGATGGCGTAGATGCCCGCCACATTGGTTTCGAAGTGATCGTTGATGGTAACCCGTCCGCGCTCCATTGCGACGCCGGCCGTCTCCAGTCCTAAGCCTGTCGTGTAGGGCGTCCGCCCGGTGGCTATCAGAACAACGTCGCAGTCGATTGTGGCGGCGGCGCCGCCCGCGACCGGCTCGAAGGTTATCTTCGCACCCGCTCCGACCTTCTCGACCTTGGTCACCTTCGAGGACATGTGGAACGTGATGCCTTGCTTTTCCATTAGGCGCTGGAACTGACGGGATACCTCGGTGTCGGCGGTGCCGAGGCACTTGTCGGTAAATTCAACCGCCGTGACCTTGGCGCCGAGCCGCTTCCATACCGACCCCAGCTCCAGGCCGATGACGCCAGCGCCAACCACGACGAGATGTCCCGGCACCTTTTGCAGTTCGAGCGCGCCGGTCGACGAGACGATGATCTTCTCGTCGAAGGCGACCGGCTGACCATCGCCGCCGCGCAACTGAGCTGCGTCAGAACCGGTAGCGATCACGATCGACGTGGTCTCGAGCGTGGTTTTCTTGCCGTCCTCGGCGGTCACCTCGACCTTGCCGGGACCAAGGATCGTACCGGTCCCGGTGTGGACGTCGACCTTGTTCTTCTTCATCAGCATGGCGACGCCACCGACGTTCGAGGCAACGGTGTCGGCTTTGTGCTTCATCATCGCCAACAAGTTAAGCTTCGGTGCCGGGATCTCGATGCCGAACGCCGCAAAGCCGTGACCGGCCTCGTCGAATAACTCGGTCGCGTGCAGCAGCGCCTTTGATGGAATGCAGCCGATGTTGGCGCAGGTACCACCCAAGGTTTTGCTCTTCTCGACGAGCGCTGTTTTCAAACCCAGTTGGGCAGCGCGTATCGCACAAACGTAGCCACCAGGGCCAGATCCGATGATGATGAGGTCGTAAGACATGATCTCACAGTTCCAATACGAAGCGCTGCGGATCTTCGAGGCACTCTTTGACGCGCACCAGGAACGTCACCGCTTCCTTGCCGTCGACGATGCGGTGATCGTAGCTGAGCGCGAGGTACATCATCGGGCGGGCGACGATCTGGCCGTTGCGCACGACGGCGCGCTCCTCGATCTTGTGCATGCCGAGGATGCCCGACTGCGGCGCGTTCAGGATCGGTGTCGACATCAGCGAGCCGTAAACGCCGCCGTTGGAGATCGTGAATGTACCGCCCTGCATATCCTCGATGCCGAGTTTGCCGTCACGAGCGCGCTTGCCATAACCGGCGATCGAGCCTTCGATTTCGGCGAGGCTAAGGCGATCGGCTTCGCGCACCACCGGCACGACGAGGCCCTTGTCGGTGCCGACGGCGACGCCGATGTGGTAATAGTTCTTGTAGATGATATCGGTGCCATCCATCTCGGCGTTGACCGACGGGATTTCCTTCAGGGCCTGTAAGCAAGCCTTAACGAAAAAGCCCATGAAGCCGAGCTTGATGCCGTAGCGTTTCTCGAAAAGATCTTTGTACTGCGTGCGCATCGCCATCACCGCGCTCATGTCGACGTCGTTGAACGTCGTCAGCATGGCGGCGGTGTTCTGCGCATCCTTCAAGCGACGCGCAATGGTCTGGCGCAGACGGGACATCTTCACCCGCTCTTCGCGTGCGGCATCGTTGGCGGGAGCTGCGTGCCTGATCTGCGAGGCAGGAGCAGTGGCTGACGCCATCGCGGCGTAAGGTACGGGAGCCTGAGATTGGGTCGCAGCAGCCGGCTTGGCAGAAGCTCCAACCGCGTCTTCCTTCAAAACTTGGCCGCGCTTTCCAGAACCCGCGACGTCGGCCGGATTGACACCCTTCTCTTCCAAGATCTTGCGCGCGGAAGGAGCAGGGGGCATTTCGGTTTTGGCAACCGGCGCTGGATCGGCTTTCGCTGCTGGCGCAGGTGC
>JANLXZ010000397.1:0-4754 GCA_031365375.1 Hyphomicrobiaceae bacterium
TCCAGAAATGCGACGACTGCCGCGTCGAAGCGATGACCAACGCCAAGTTTGATCCCTACGCCGCCGCCCCGCGCGCTCCCGCCAAGACTACCGAAGACTATTTCAAAGATCGTGAAGTCGCCGCCCGCGAAGCCGCCATGAAAGCTAAGATCGACAAAGGCGAAGTTTAGGGCAACGCGATGTTTTTGAACCAACCTACGGCGTCGTCACCCGGGCCAGCCAATCGACCAAAGCTTTCCGATCGGTGGGATCGGTGATGCGTTGTTCGGGCATTTTGGTCCCCCGTGTGTAAAGTGTCGGGCCGACTTCGAACAGCTTGGCAATAGTCTCCGGCGTCCAGACGATATCCAACTTTTGCAATGGGTCGGAGAACGTATAGCCGGGCGCCGAAGCGATCCGGCGCCCCATGATCCCATGCAGCGTTGGCCCGGCGAGATTGGTGTCGGCGGCAGTCAAACCGTGACAGGCGAAGCAGGCACGGAAAACCTGCGCACCGCGGTCCTTCGACTCGGGCAGGTCCGTTTTGTTCGACGGCGCTATCGTTGCGCCGATCGCAGTCCCGGTCGTCACATCGAAGCGCCGCACCGAGCGATCCGCGCCGCCGGTGTAGAGTTCGCGACTGTCGAGAGAGAAGGCCAATGCCCAGATCGGCAACCCTGGTCCGAGGATGCGCGATTTCACCTCACCCGAAGCGGCATCGATCAGCGTGACCGGCGTGCGCATGCCAGCGGTGGCAATGGTTCGACCATCAAGCGAGACGGCAACGGTGGTCAGCGCCCCGTCCGGCAGTTCGGTCGTACGCACGACTTTCAACGCAGCGTCGACCTCGCGGAGTATGCCGTCGGCGCACGCGAGCAGGAAATGGCCGTTATTCAGGGCAGACGCGCCGTTGACGGAAGCAGGAAGTTTGAGCGTGTGAGTTCGGCCGGTTTCGCCAGCGGCATTTAGGACCACGCGGCCATCTTGGCTGGCGCTGAGCAATGCAAGCGTGCGGTCGTTGGAAGATTTGGCAACTGCCACGGCAATGCTGGTGACAGGTGCCGAATGCCCAGTCGATATGTGATTTGTACCATCAGGCATCCAAACCCGCACGGACCCGTCCAAGCCGCCACTGACAAACATTTTGGTATCTTGGGCCAGTGCCAGAGATAGGACCGGTCCGTGATGGCCGACAAGCATCTGAGCGGGCTTCACCTCAGCCCCACACCACACCGCGATCTTTCCATCCTCGCCACCCGATACGAGGCACCCGTCTGGCCGTGCGAGCAACGCGTTCACAGCCGTATCGTGAAACCGCAGCACACGTTCGGCGCGGCCGGCTTGCACATCCCAGATGATGATCGCGCCGTCGAACCCGGCCGAGGCGACGCGGCCGTCGGGCAGCACAGCCATCGCGCGAATCGGCCCGCCGTGGCCGCGCAGGCCGGTGTCCGGCGTTTGAGCCACGAGTGGTGAGGCCAGCATCTGCCAAAAGGCGATGCTGGCGAACGCGACCACTCGAAACATTGAATTGATCATCGGCAACATGCACTAAGCTTCGTCAACAATCGGGTTCTTCAAAATGCCGATGCGTTCGACTTCGACTTCGACGACATCGCCGGCCTTCATCCAAGCCGGTGGCTTGCGGGCGTGGGCGACGCCGGACGGTGTGCCGGTCGCGATCAGATCGCCAGGCTCCAGCGTCATGAATTCGGAAAGGAGCGAAATGCACTTGGCGGTCGAGAAGATCATATCGCTGGTGTTCGACGATTGCATGGTCTCGCCGTTGACGCGCGCCATGATGTCGAGGCCCGAGGCACCCGGCGGCAATTCGTCGGCGGTGACGACAACCGGCCCAAGCGGACCCGTACCGTCGAAATTCTTGCCCGCCAGCCACTGTGTGGTCTTACGCTGGAAATCACGAACCGAGACGTCATTGAACAGCGTGTAGCCAAACACGTGGTCGAGCGCCGAGCTTTCCGGAATATTGCGACCACCCTTGCCGATCACGATGGTGAGCTCGCACTCGTAATCGAGCTGGATCGAGACTTTGGGCCGGATGACTGGTTGGCCGGCGGCGACAAGAGAGCGGTCGTAGCGCGCGAAGAACGAAGGATAAGTCGGCGTCGCGTGCCCGCCCTCTTTCGCGTGCTCGAGATAGTTGAGGCCGACGCAAATGAACTTTGGCGGATGGGCGATCGGCAGTGCAGGTTTGATGCTGGCGAGCGGATGCTTCGCCGATGCCGGTGCCTTGGCCGCCGCGGATTTCACCGCGTCGAGTGCGGATGGGCCGGCAGCGATCAGTGCCAGCAAGTCCTTCGGCAAACCGGCATCGACCGCTGACAGTTCGATCACGCTTGCACCATCGACCAACCCGAGTGCCGGGCCCTTGCCCGTCTCGAACATCATAAACTTCATGGCGACCACTCCGAATTTCTAGGTTTGTGTTTAGGTGCTGACAGAATGCTCAATGTGCCCGGCGCTTGGCTTTTTAGCCGCGCAATTTCACACCCTGCAGGCGAATAATGCCATCGGGGTGAGCCGCGAACCCGTCAACCTTGTCGGCGAGCCCCCACAGCCATTTGTAATTGTACAGAAAGATGTGGCCACGATCCTTAACGTAGTGTTTCGCGGCAGCTGCATAGTCGGCCAGCCGGGTTGCCGGATCGGTCTTCGATCGGGCGGCAGCCAGCGCCTGATCCATTTCCTTGTTGCAGTATTTGCCCCAATTGATGAAACCATCGCAGGCGAGCCAGATGCTGATGTTGCCATCGGGGTCGGCACGCCCGGACCAAATCACAACGGCGGCTTCATAGTCTCCCTTGGTGGTGTTGCTGGTCAACGTGCGCGACTCGAGCACTTCGATTTTCACGTCGAAGCCGGCTTCGCCCGCCATTGCCTGGATCACCTGCGCGACTTGGCTTTCGACCGGACTGTTAGTGACCGACAGGGTGAAGCCGGGCTTTGGCGTGCCGGCATCGGCGAGAAGTTGTTTCGCCCGCGCCAAGTCCCGTGCCGGTACGGGGAACTCCTTGATGTACCAAGGGCTGTCGATCGCGTGCGGCTGGTTGGTCGCCACGAACTCGCCGTCGAATACAACCTGCATCAATGCCTGCCGGTCGAGCGAAAGCTCCAGCGCCTCGCGAATGCGCGGGTCTTTCGCCAGCACGGACGCAGCGGCTTTGGGCCCGTTGGCGAGGTTGATCGACATCGAATTGTAGGCAAGCGCGGTGCTGGCGGCGAGCTTAACGCGCTTATCGGCCTTAAGCTGCTTGAGGTCCGTCGGCTGCAACCGTTCCACGATATCCAAGCCACCGGAAAGCAGGTTCACCGTGCGCACCGTGGTGTCGGCAATCGGCTGGAACACGATCTGTTGCACGTGGATCCGGCTCTTGTCCCAGTACTGATCGAAGCGCTCGAATACGATCTTCTGCTGCGCGACACGCTCGACGAATTTGAACGGTCCGGTGCAAATCGGCTTATTCGCAATGCTCTGTCCACTGGCCGCGAGCGCCTTCGGTGACAACATCATGCCGGCGCGATCGGCGAGCACGCTCAGCAGCGGTGCATCCGGCTGCGACAGCTCGAGCCGGACCGTCAGCGGATCAATGATGACGACGTTAGCGATCGATTTCACTTCGACCTTGCGGCGGGAATAATCTGCCGAGCGATAACGATCGATGTTGACCTTGACCGCCTCGGCATCCATCGCGGTGCCGTCGTGGAAGACAACGCCCGGACGAAGTTTCAGGGTGAGGGACTTGTTGTCGGGCCCCCACGCCCATCCGGTCGCGAGCTGCGGCACGTAGTTGAGTTTTGCATCGGTATCGATGAGCTTGTCGCACACGGCGGCGAATACGATGCGACCGACAAACGAGGCACCCTGCGCCGGATCGAGCTGGTCGGGATCTTCCTGAATGCCAATACGGAGCGTTTGCGCGAACGCGGAGCTTCCTGCCGCCATCGCAAGCCCGATGACGAACGCCATCAACCCGTTACCGATACGCATTGCGCCCCTCCTGCTCAGCTCTTAAGTCAAGCATAGCAAGGTCGCGCCTAGGCGAACAACGGCCGGCGGCGACTATCAGCTGAAACCGCAGCGACGACCTGCACCGCGCTGAGCGGGCGATCAAAGCGAAGATCACTGGTGAGGAAATTTTGAGATGGTGCTGCAGGGGGGGAACGTTGATTTTACTGTGAAAACCCCGTGTTTGCAGGCGATTCTGTCGGCGGTTCCAAGCGACTGTGTATCAGTTTTGTGTATCACGCAACGTCCTCAATCCGCGCAAAATCCACACGACGAGTGGATGTGCGTAAATGCGACAAGGGCAAATAAAACATGCATGCCGGTTTGCCTTAAAATTTGGCGTTTGCTGGTCTTGTATCGCTCATACTCGTTGACCCTTTTTTTGTTCTCTATCGCCGTGACCGTCTCTTGCTGAACGTCTACAAGCTGTTGATCATCGATGTACTTTGCTAAGTGCCGTTGTGGACGACCGACGCTTGCTGTTTGAGGTGTTCTCGCAATGCACCAGTAAGGCTCGACAATGGTCGCAGCACCCGCGCTGGTCGCACCGGTCTGCGGTTGCTCGCGCATGTCGAGCGGATCCTGGCCCGCGGCCTTTAGTGATCGACTTCACGTCAGGTTTCTAACCAATCCTACCATCGGATGGTTAGCGCCCGTCGAAAATGACCCGGAGCGACTGGCCGCGAAATGTTCTCCGCATGTCCGCTTCTTGTTTGTCCGCGTCCATTAAATGGTGTGTGTCCCGAAT
>JANLXZ010000418.1:0-6343 GCA_031365375.1 Hyphomicrobiaceae bacterium
GTCACGCAGTCAAAGAGCTAAGCAGAGCAAGCGAGACACCTACGGCTACTGACGTTATCGACCAACCAAAAATAACGATAACCAGTTTAAAACCGTCATCCTCCCCACCCAGATCGATTTCTTTTGACTTTTTCCTTTTGCCGCCTGGATGCATAATTCACCACGCTCACATCGACACAAAAGATCTTACGCGATTCCGTTCAATTTCGGACCATGAGCGGACGCATGCGGAAATCCACTAATTGGCCGGATTTCCGAAACGGAGGTTCGGCCAAGCGTAGGATTGCACGTCATTCTTATTTCGGGATTCGAAAACGTCCAACACTCGCCTGAAGCGTCTAAAAAGACGGTCCAATAAAGATGCGTTTCCATCCCATAATCGACCACAAAGTGCGCAAGACCCGAACCCTTCGGTGTGATCAAAGGGAGGGGAGGATTCAACTGCGTTATCATGCTGGAGCCTGCTGAATGAAGATAACCAATCAACAAACATTCCAAGTCCGCGATTGTTCCAGATGCCCTCATCGACACTGATGCCGCGGTGCTACGCAGTTAGGTCCTTCACCAGATCCGATATCTTCATGGTGGCGACCTTCGAAAACGTATCAGAGACTGCGTATGGCAGCACAATCAGATCGCCGTGCCGCATTCCTCCACACGTGTAGACAACGTTTGGGACATACCCTTCACGCTCAGCCGGTTGCGGATTTATCAAAGGTTCTTTTGACCGTCCCAATACCTTTGAAGGGTCTTTTTTATCCAACAATACGGCACCAATCGAATATCTACGAACGGGGCCCACCCCGTGCATGAGTAAAAGCCAGCCTTCATCAATTTCGATCGGCGAGCCACACGTGCCTATTTGAACAAACTCCCACGGATATCTGGGGCGGAGTAGAGCCTGCCCACCGGTCCACGTATATAAATCATCCGAATAGATTATATAGAGATTTTCGTTATCCTGACGCGCGATCATTGCATATTGACCGTTAATCTTGCGCGGGAACAATCCCATTCCTTTATTTCGAGCAGCGGAACCGCCTAACGGGGTTAAACGAAACGAGACGAAATCGTCCGTACTAAGCAATTCAGATCCGATTGCGCGCCCGTTGTACGCTGTGTAAGTCGCGTGATAAGTTGTTTTTCCTTCGTCCCTAAATTCGACAAAGCGAGCATCTTCAATCCCGTTACTCTGGGAGTCGGTGATCGGGAATATAACGCGTTCGCTAAGGTCGTCGCCGTCTCGGAATGCTACCGAGACCTCGTCGCCGTAGGTCGCGGGAGTTCGGGTGATTACCGTTGGAACCGAGGCCAGTTTCGCCGCCGCATCGATCTGTATTGTGCCCGAGCGATCGATAACTCCGGATCGGAACGTCAAAGATGAAATATGCCCCTCGCCTACCGCGCGCAAACTTAAAATGAACCGGCAGCCCCCTTCCGGCGCACCAGTTTGATCGGGCGCGCGCACTATACTCGGGTTGAACAAAGCAGCAGCTTCGAACGAATACTCGTGCAGAAAGTAGGCGCCGATCAAGTAGCGTTGGGTTTCATTTAAGGGGGGATGGGGAGCCAACGCTCCTTCCATCTCTGCAGCACGAGCCTCGCAGATTTTCAGTAAATTTCGATGCCGCCCGTCGAAGTTTTCCAAGACTTCACTTAGGTAATGGAGTGCGACGCTCTGATCCAACCCCAATACCCGATCGACTATATGATTGGCGCGTGTTTTGTCCGTTGGATTGAAATCTCTCGGCTCAGTGGCGGGCTTGAAGGGCCTAACGACGACCCTGGATGGATCCGGTCGAAGGTATAGGTTCAGCCGATTTAAGAACGGGTGTTGAGACAATCGGACCCCCTGTCGGTATTCGTTGGATATTTAAGCGCTGTTCGGCGCGCCTTGCAACTTTTCCCGATATTTTGATCCGATCCGACGACATGAGCCGCTCGTACGAGCGCATTTCGACCAGCGACAGAAGATACGATAATACTGACTCGGCGCCTTCATTGGCGTTCGGGCGGTCTGGGTGCAGGCCGTCTGAACAGCCACCGGTCGTAGGATTGATCATCTCGACCTGCAAATCGTTCGCGCCGTGGAACCAGTCGAATGCCTGCATGGCAGCATCGGACCATTCGGTTTCCGCGTTATAAGAATAAGCGGATAAACACGCCGAAATCATTGCCGCCGCTTCTACAGGTTGTTGATCAAAGGCCCCGGGCTTGCGGCGTTGTACGCCAAAGCTCGTCGTCCCTACCGGCCTGAAGTAACCCGACGGCGCGCTTTGTAACTTTATCAACCAACGCAAAGACCGTAAACCTCCCTCCGTGAGCGTTGCATTTTTAGTCGCCGCTCCAGCTTGAATGAGAGATTGTGATATCCGCGCGTTGTCGTAGGCAAGCAAATCCTCGAACCAAACCCACTCGGCGGTTTCCGTCATACTCAACATAGAAACCAACTTCGCGGCCAGCTGATCTCGCAGTTGGCTTTCAAAACCGACCGTCTCACCATCGCAATAAGCGTTCAATCCGAGCAAGGTGAACGCCCACGCGCGGGGCGACGAAAAATCATTTACAACTGGCAACGCGGTTCGAAACAAGTCTGCAGCCCACTGGCGTCGCGACAACTGAGAATCATAGCGCGCGCATTCTCCCAATGCCCATAGGGTCCGCCCATGGCTATCCTCCGAGCCTACATCCTCCAACCACCGGCGGTCATAACTCATAAAGTTTCGGAACCGCTTATTGTCCGGGTTCCAAGCATTTTGAATGAAGGACGCAAATCTCGCCGTCATCACATCCGGCAGATTTTGTTCGCCGCTACGGGTAAGCTTTGTCGATAACAAAAGCGCGCGTGCGTTGTCGTCGACACAATAGCCGTGCGCCCGATCCGCCACTGAAAATACGGCATGCTGCAGCATGCCGACATCGTCGCACATGGACATGAAATGGTCCGTACGCAATTCGCGGGCAGAACCGCTCTTGGTTTTCCCAATCGAACGCGAATCCTCCGGGAGAAGAATTAGTTTGCGATCAGCATTTCGAGCTTCTTCGAAGCTTGCTGAATACTTTTCGGCCGTCTGCTGCCACGTCATCAGCCGGCTCGTCTTATAGGCGCGCTGGCCGATTAAATCGCGACGTCGTTGATCGGTCAGAAGTCCCGCAATCTCGACACTCATCGAATGTGCATCGTTAAAAGGAACGATGATACCGCGGCCTTCGGCCAGCAACTCTTTTGCGTGCCAGTAGGGGGTCGAGACCACGGCTTTACCCAAACCAAAACTGTAGGCCAGCGTGCCCGAGGTCATCTGCGCTTCGTTCAGATAGGGCGTTACGTATACATCGCACATCGAAATATAGTCGAGGAGCGTTGGCTGATCGACAAATTTATCGATAAAGAAAACGCTGTTTTGGATCCCGAGTGTTTTGGCCCTGGCCAGCAATCCTTCTCGATACATCTCCCCGTGTTGCTCGACTAAATGCGGATGAGTAGCACCCAGCACGACATAGACCGCGTTAGGGCATGATCGAAGGATGCCCGGCATCGCATCGATAACGGTCTCAATGCCCTTACCTGGCGATAACAAGCCGAACGTGAGAACGACAGTCTTACCGCTAAACCCAAACTTGGACTTCGCGAATTCAGGGTCCCGCAAGGGAAAATCGGGAATTCCGTGCGGAATTACATCGATGTTGCTGGCCGGTACGTCGTGAACAGAGCGTAGAAATTCGTGCCCTTTTTCCGACATGACGACGAGACGGGATGATGCGGCGATGATTTGATCCATCACAGCTTTTTGCGAACGCGAGGGATTTGGCAAAATAGTATGCAATGTCGTCACTACTGGCATCCGCAGCCGCCCGAGAAGCTCTAATATGAAGCCGCCGCTTTCTCCGCCAAAGATGCCGTACTCGTGCTGCAGCGAAACAACGTCTGTCTTCGACTTGTTCAGTGCAGTCGCTGCGTCAATGTAGTCGGCGACTTGATCGTCGTGAATTTCATATCTGACAGCAGTCGGATAATCGTAATGCGCGTTAGGGTTAGTCATAGCTACGACGCTAACGTCGACATCTGGCGACGCACTAGCTAGGGCCGCATGCAAATCATGCGTGAAGGTAGCAATTCCACATCTACGCGGGAGATAGTTGCCAACGATTGCCACACGCTTTGTGATACTCATATTGTCGGTCTCTTCTTCCATTAGATTTGTACACAATCGTAAGCATCCACGCTTTAACCCGCGCAGCATCGCGACGTTTTTCGACCGGCGTTTTAAGAGATTGAGATCCGACGTGTCGGTTGCAGAAACGATTAATAAGGTGGCTGACAGCTCTGAAAATCACCGTTGTCCGCGCTCGACCTCCAGTGCTTTAACTGTCGAGCAGGGTGGTTAGATCCACACGAACAAAAATAATAACTGAAAGTGCAGCTGCGCGCCAAAGCCCTAGGGGCACAAATTGTCCCGAGTTCATTGCCCCGGCCGCCAAAAAACTCTCGCACAAATAAGCCGACATTCATAGATAGTAAATATCTTCACGACGAGGGTGAACGGTCGCAGCAACATTTGGTTCCGCTCCAAACATTTTCGAACAGTCTGCCGGTCGTCTAGAGCTTTCAACTACATGCATCGCATTTGGAATTTATTAACAAACGGCGGCCTAACCGCTTCCGTTTGACCCACATCAACGCGGCTCTCGTTATGAACTGGCACGAATAGGCGCGCTTGGCTGCCGCACCTGACCCGGACGTATCGAAGCCTAATGGAGATGTCATATGTACAAGCACCTGTTGATCGCGACGGACGGGTCTGAATTAGCCGCTAAAGCCGTTGCGCAAGGGTTGGGACTAGCCAAATCGCTCAATGCAAGAGCGACGATCGTGATGGTGACCGAGCCGTGGACCGCCGTCGTCTCAGGTGAGTCAGCGATCGCTTTCCCGATCGAAGACTATGAGCGTTCGGTGTTGCAGACTGCCAATGAGGTGCTCGCGTCTGCGGCGGCGGCAGCAAAAGCAAAAGGCGTCGATTGCGATACAGTACACGCAAAGGATCAATATGCGGCTGAAGGCATCATCGCGACCGCCACTGACCACGGGTGCGATTTGATCGTGATGGCGTCGCATGGGCGCCGGGGTCTGAAACGGATTTTCTTGGGCAGTCAGACCAACAGCGTCGTTACACAGAGCACTATACCGGTATTGGTCTGCAGATGAGCGCGGATCGCGCGGGGTTATACCACAACGCATTCCTATAGTTTACCAAGGCCATGGGTTAGCCGGAAGAATGTTATTGTTTGCTTCGTCAACCGGCTCAGATTTTGATGAGGCAGCATGGCCGCCGATGAATTTGAAAAACTCAGGCTGCAATTTCAACGTGCCGTGGAGGAGCGGGAAGGGCTTCAGCTTGCGGTGTCCCGTCTCGCCGGTATCGTTGCGATCGCGGCCGATGCCATCATTTCGATCGACGATCAGCAACGCATTACCCTCTTCAACGATGGCGCGGAAACAATCTTCGGCTTCACCCGCGACGAGATTATGGGGCAACCACTGTCGTTGCTGTTGCCCGAGCCCCATCGCAGTTCGCACAGCGGCCACATTCGATCGTTTGGAAATGCGGCGATCAGCGCGCGGCGAATGGGAGAGCGCGGCGAAATTCGCGGACGCCGTAAGAGCGGCGAGGTCTTCTTTGCCGAGGCGTCGATCTCGAAATTGGATATCGATGGCAATCGAATCTACACAGCAGTGCTGCGCGACATCACCGAACGGCGCGAGGCGGCGCGGCAACTCCAGCAGAGCAAAAAGGTCCTGGAGATAGCCCTGGCCGTCGGCCAGATCGGAACATTCGAACACGACCATGCCACCGCAACACTCTTCTGCTCGCCGACGATGCTCGAAATCTGTGGCCTACGTAGAGATCACCCAGTTGAGTTCTCCACGTATCTGCGCCTGATTCCCAGTGACGACCACCGTCGAATAATCGAGGCTTTAAACCAGGCATTTAATCCATCAGGCAACGGCGACTTCGATGTCGACCATCCAATCGTTCTTCCCAATGGCGTCCGGCGTTGGCTCAGCGTCAGATCTCATACAGAATTTCGAAATGGCAAACCGGCACGCACCATCGGTGCCGTCCGCGACATCACCGACCGCCGGGAAATCCAATCGGTTCTGGAGCAAAGGATCAGCGAAAGCACGCGAGAGTTGCGCCGCGAGATGAGCCGGCGGGAACGTTCGCAGGCTCTGTTGGTGCGAAATCAACGTATGGAAGCTGTCGGTCAACTGACGGGTGGCATCGCACATGACTTCAATAACCTGTTGACCGTGATTACCGGCAACTTGGAACTTCTCGATATG
>JANLXZ010000248.1:0-12015 GCA_031365375.1 Hyphomicrobiaceae bacterium
CCGGTACAGCAGAGCGCGACAGCGACGCTTTATGATCGCCTTGGTGGCGCGTTTGCCATCGCGGGGGTCGTCAACCATTTCAGTGACGCGGTTGTGAAAAACCCCATCGTTGGCAAGCGATCGAAGAACCCCGCCCTCCGGGCATGGCACACCAAGAATCTGGGCAGACTTCCAGGGCTCAAATTCATGCGCACGCTGTGGGTCGCCAACGTCGCAGGTGGACCCTTCCAGTATACCGCCACCAAGCCAGGCAGCACCCCGGTCGGGCTGGAAGCGGCACACCGCGCATTAAAGATCTCGCCAGCGGAGTTCGATGAAGTTGCAGCCGAACTCGGGAGAACACTTGTCGTTTTTAAAATTCCGGACCAGGAGAGAAAAGAGGTTCTCGCTGCGTTTGCCGCTCATAAAGGTGAGGTCACGGAAGGATACGCAGCCGCCAGTAAGACAACCCGATAATGCCCGATTACATTCAACGCGCAGCTATTTCAAAAGCCTTCACATTCCGGGCACAGTTCAAGGTCTGACGAGTTTGAGCACGCGGCCGTTGCCATTGCGCGGTCTGCCCCGAAACGTGACGTGCAGTTCGGTGCCCGTGCGCCGCTCAACCTCGCAAATATATTCCTCGTTATAACTCGGAATTTTCATCGTAAAGGTATCGGGAACGAACCTGGCGTTCTCTGTCTTGATGGTGGCGCTCTCGTCGCCAAGGCCAATCACCGCGCAGTCGTAGATCGAACTTTTCGCGTTGAATATGATCTTTGCACCAAGCAGGGTGCGGCGCGTGCGAACGGGTGTCGGAAGTTCGATTGCCATGGGCGACCCTCGGTAACCTTTTGAGCGATGCAAAATGGGTTACTCAAACCCTAACCTACGCGCCACTTTCAGCAAGCTGTAAAGCTGCGCAGCGTTAATGCGAAGGCCGTGCGGGTTGGAGTTGCGCCGTTTAGGCGAGCGGACGAGGCACGTCTCGGCCTAGTGCGCTTGGGCTTGCAACGCTGCTAGCGGAACGTCGAGTTCGTATGTGAAACCGCGGGGCTCATATTTCAGACTGACATCGCCATTGATCTGCTTAGCCAGCACTTTGACGAGCTTCGTCCCGAAGCTGTGCTGCGTTGGCTCGCGCACCGGGGGTCCGCCCGTTTCTGTCCATTTGAGATTAACTCGGTGCGCCTGAGCATCAGCACTCAGGACGATCGCGACGCGTCCAGCGGCGACCGACAGTGCGCCGTATTTGACCGCGTTCGTGCAAAGTTCATTTAACGATAGGGCAATGGGCATAACGGCCCCGGCACTTACATTGAGCGTTGTCGCTTCGATTTCGAATTTCGACCCTTGATGATCGTCGAAGGGCTCGATTGCTGCGCGAATTATATCGCCAAGGCGGGCACTTTCCCAGTTGGCTTGAAGAACCAGGTTTTGCGTCAAGCTCAATGCGGAAAGGCGGTGCTCCAACGCGATACGTGCTTGCTCCAACGACCCGGCGTTTCTCAAGGTCTGCGATGTAATTGCCATAATGATCGCGAGCGAATTCTTGGAGCGGTGGTGCAGTTCCTCAATCATCAAGCGTTGCAATTGCAGCGCGCTCTCGTTTTCAACTGCGGCTATGCCAGCCTGAGCAAGGATGCGTTGCGCATCAATGCCGGATTGAGCCAATAACTCGCGAAGGTGCGCATTCTCTGCCGGAAGATTGTCTCTCTTTAGACCATTGGCCTTGATCGCGTTTCCCGTCGCAAAAGCTGTTGACCATCCCAACATACTACTCCTTACCAACGATTCTCAGCCTTGCTCGGCCGCGCAGTGTTGGTAATTTTTCCCTGTTTTCAAGCGCCTGAAGTAGCACCGACTGGGCATCGACAAGGACGGCATGCGTTTGAACGGTTCCCTTGGCACTCTCCCGCCTGATGAGAAATTCCAACTGAGCAACGGCTTGTTCCAAACTGCACATACCACGCTCGCGCATGACGGCTACGTCACCCGTCTCTATCGATAAGAGTACTCCCATTTTACGGCAGAATATGCTATCGTACGTTACCGTACTGTGATTGGAAAATCTCTTCCTTCTTTGATAGGAGCCGCGGTGGAAGGGCAGCGTGTTGCGCGGCCCACGGATGCCCAACAAGAAGTGCCTGCAATGGTCGACCAATCAGACGTACGCAATCGAATGCTGTCGAGTTTGCCGTCCGACGATTTCAATATCGTCGCGCCTTATCTCGAAGCCTTAAAACTTGATCGCGACTACGTTCTGATCCTTCCTCACATACCGATCGAGCACGTGTACTTCGTCGAGAAAGGCATGGTGTCCGTTGTCGCAGAAAAAGCCGACGGCCGAAGTATCGAAGTAGGCGTTTATGGCCGTGATGGCATGTCTGGAACGCCACTGTTACTTGGCTCCAATCAAACGCCGCACCATCACTACATGCAAATCGGGGGCTGCGGTTTCCGGATGGAAGCGGCCGATTTTCAAAAGGTCGTCGCCCAAAGCCCTGCTCTTCACCTCGTTCTCTTGCGCTTCGTGCATGTGTTCATGACACAAACGGCGCAGACGGCGCTCGTAAACGGCAGTTCTATTATCGAAGAGCGGCTGGCTCGGTGGGTACTGATGTGCCGGGACCGGCTCGACTCCAATGAATTCCCGATCACCCACGATTTTCTCTCGATGATGCTGGGCGTACGACGATCCAGCGTCACCGACGCGATCCATCTGCTTGAGGGGGCGCACCTAATCAAAGCTACGCGCGGCAACATTCAAATCTTGGATCGCGATCGGCTCGAGCGGGCAGCGGGTGCATCCTACGGCGTACCAGAGGCCGAATACCGCCGCCTGATCGGGCCACTTTAGCACGTAAGTTTGGCTCGGCCTGATGAACCGTAAGCGCCGTACATCTTCTGGCATACGGCGCTCGGATATCACTCGCCTACCGCACCGCAAACGGAGATTGATAGGGGCGTCCGTACGGCACGCCGGCGAGCACGGTGTTCGTCGGTTTGAGATGCATCTTGCCCTGGCGCTTGTTGTTGCGGGTATCGACGAATTCGACCGGGCCTTCGACGATCTCCAGCACCGACACGTCGGCCGGCGCCCCGACCTGCAGCGTACCGAGCTTCGGCATCCGGTTGATCACCTTCGCTGGATTGATCGTCGCCATCGCCACCACCTGTTCGAGCGTGAAGCCCATGGTCAGGAACTTGCTCATCACCCAGGTTAGATAAGGCATGCCGGGAGTGTTGGCGGAGAACACGTGGACGTCCGAGGAAATCGTGTCGGGCACGGCGCCGCCTTGGATCGCCACATCGGCAACGGTGAAGTCGAAGCTGCCGCCGCCGTGACCGACGTCGAAGATCACGCCACGCTGTTTGGCTGCGAGCGCCGCCGGGATAAGCTTCCCATCTTGCACGATGTTGGTGAACACGTTGGCGATATTGGGCGCGCCAGAATAAGCGTGTGTCAACGTATCGCCGGGCCGCAGCAGATCGAGAATGTCCGACATGAGTTGGCCGGTCTCGACGCCGCCGATGTGGACCATCAACTTGGCACCACTGCCCGCCTTTTCACAAGCCTGGATCGCGCGCTTCAACGGCTCGGTGCCATGCTTGGCGATCACGTTCTCCGACATGCGCACCTTGATGCCGAGCACGATGTCGGAATTCTCGGCGACGGCCTTAGCGGCGGCATCTACTTGGGCGAAATCGATGTTGTAAAGTTCCGGCACGGGAAAAGCCGCCAGCCCGAAGTTGGCAATGTGAATATAGGCGTAAAGGCGCGTGCGCGATTGCGCGACGATGTGACGGCGGAACGCTGCGAAGTTGTTGGCGCCGGCATCGCCAGCCGAAACGGCGGTTGTGGTGCCCTGAAACGAAATCAATTCATCTGCAGGAATTCCGATCGCCGAGCCGTACGGATAAACATGCGAGTGCAGATCGATCAGGCCGGGCGTGACGAGTTTACCCTTGGCATCGAGAACTTTCAGCGCCTTGTCGGCCGGGATGTCGGCCTCCAATGCCTCCACGAGGCCGTATCGGATGCCGATGTCGCGCTTGGCGCGCAGATTTTGGCTCGGGTCCAGTACCTCGCCGCCCTTCACCAACAGATCGAACTTGTCGTTCGGTCCCATCGCGGCCGACACTGAGCCACCTTGCAGGCTCGCCGCCGTCAGCGCGAGCACCGATCCTGATCCCGAAAGAAATTGGCGTCGTGTCGATAAATTCATGGCCGTTTATCCTCCGCCGTTCGATTTTTTGGTTAGTTCAATGCGGCAAAGCTGCGCTAGCCCGCGAGACCGGTCAAGATGATGAAAACGAATGGGAGACCAGGAAAAGGAATGGTGGACAGGGTTGGAGGCTGCCGCCGCAATACCCTCTTGAATGGGTTCAACCAACTGCGCCACGCACGAATGACGCGCCCCGCTCGCCGATCATGAGCGACGCGGCGTTGGTGTTCGCTGAGGTTATTTTCGGCATGACCGAGGCATCTATCACGCGCAACCGCTCGATGCCGCGAACGCGAAGCAAGGGGTCCACAACGGCATCACCGTCCGTGCCGATCCGGCAGGTACCGCAGGGATGGAACACAGTGCCGCCATGCCGGCGGGCGAAGTCGAGCAATTGCTGGTCGCTCGTCAATTCCGCGCCCGGTAGCATTTCCGTGTCCCACAAATTTTGGAACGCGGGCTGACGATAGATCTCACGCAAGATCTTGATGCCCGCGACGGTGACGTTGCGATCATGCGTGTCAGACAGATAGTTCGGCTCGATCAGCGGATCGGCTAGCGGGTCGGCACTGCGAATCGAAAGCCGTCCGCGTGAGCGTGGGTGGCACTGCCACATCGCGGCGGTAAATCCAGGATATCGGTGCAGCGGATCGCCCGGCTTGTCGACCGACAGCGGCATGACGTTGAATTGGATATCTGGCCGATTGCCGACTGCATGCTCGGTACAGGCGGCTCCGCCGACTTGACCAGCACCGATCGTCAGCGGCCCGCGTCCATGCGCAAGCCAGTCCCACCCCATCTGCATGAGGCGGAGTGGATTGCGGACATCGTTGTTCAGGGAACCGCCGCCCGTAAGCCGGACGATCGTGCGCGCCTGATAGTGGTCCTGCAGATTGCCGCCAACGCCTGGCAAATCGGCAACCACCGTGATGCCATGCCGGCGCAACAGGGCAGATGGTCCGGCACCGGAGAGCTGCAAAAGCTGCGGCGACTGCAAGGCGCCAGCCGATAGTATGACCTCGCCGGCAGCCTCTGCTCGTGTCGTGCTTCCGTTTGAACTCCACTCGATGCCGGTGGCCGTAGCTCCCTTAAAGAGTATCCTGGTGACTTGTGCCCGCGTGATGATCGTTAGGTTGGATCGTGTGCGCACCGGCCTCAAGAATGCCGCAGCAGCACTCTCGCGCCAGTGTTTCGAGATACTGAGATTGTAGGCGCCCACGCCATAAGTCGTCTCGCCGTTGAAGTCCGCATTGACGGGCAGTCCGAATTGTCGTGCGGCTTCGAGCCAAGCGTTGCATGCTGGATGATCGTTGCGCAATGTCGACACGCAGAGCTCCCCATGGGAGCCGCGAAGCTGGCTCGGTGGGCCATTGTATTTTTCGAGCTTGCGAAAATGCGGCAATACATCCCGGTAACCCCAAGACGTCGCGCCAGCCGCCTCCCAGTCATCGAAGTCTTCTCGCTGTCCGCGAATGAAGATCAGTCCGTTGATCGAACTGGAGCCGCCGAGAATGCGTCCACGCGGCCAGACAATTGCGCGCCCCGCGGTGCCTTCCGATGGCTCGGTCGGGAACAGCCGCGAGAACCGCTCGTCGTATATCGTTTTGAAGTACCCGACCGGCAGCTTCAGCCAAAAATTGCGATCAGGACCTCCCGCTTCGAGCAGCAAGACACGGCATCGTTCATCGGCGCTCAGCCGGTTGGCGACGACGCAGCCCGACGAACCAGCGCCGACGATGATGTAGTCGTATCCTGTCGTCTGCACGAGGTTAGGCCTTCGTCGCATCCATGTAGATCGATGGATCGAAGTATTGCGCCGCCGGAATAGGATTGGGGATGTTGCCGGTGGTGGCAAAGAAATCAGTAACTTGCTGCAGCCACTTCGTCACCGTTCCGTCGCTATAGAGTTTGCGCCATTCGCCGGTCGGGAACGCCTTTTGCGCCGCAAATTGCTCCTTCAAGTCGGCCAGTGGTACATTGGGGTATTGCTTCTTTTGCAACACCTCCAACGCTTCGTCGGTCTTGCCGGTCAAATACTCATTGCCCGCGGACCAGGCTTTGACGACCCGCAGCAGCGTATCGCGGCTCTTGGCATGGAAGTCCGCAGTTGTCGCCCAGCCCGACATGATCGCAGCCTCCGGATAATAGGCCGAGGCATCGACGAGTTTCTTGGCACCCGGTACCTTGTCGCGAACGGTGATATTGAAAGGCACCCACAACGCGACGGCGGGTACGGCACCGGAGATGAACGACGTCACCGCATCTGGCATCCGCTGATTAAGAAGCTCAATATCGGTCGCGGCAAGGCCGTTCGCCTTCAGCGTCGTGTTGAGGAACACATGTGCCGTGGTTCCCGCAGTGGTGGCAATGCGCTTGCCTTTGAGGTCCGCAAACGACTTGATGCCCAGATCCTCGCGAACCCAAAGCTGTGCCGTGGCAAATTCGACCGCGTTGGCGAGAAACATTTTGCCCTGCCCCCGGGCCGGAAAGTTGGAGATGACAGCGCCCGTCGACAGAACGTCGAGGCTGCCACCGATCATCGCCTGGAAGATCTCAAGACCGGTCTGGAACTGTTTGAATTCGGGCTCGAGCCCATTTTTGTCGAATGCACCAAGATGGTCTGCCAGCCACATCTGACCGTCGACGGCTAAGGTGTGCAGATACCCGACACGGATCTTGGTCTTGGCCTGGCCGATCGCTGGTGAACCGATTGCGGCTACTCCCGCCGCGGCGCCTATGCCTTTGAGAACCGTCCTGCGTTGAAACGTCATGGGCTTCCTCCTGTTGTTGGTCTACTCCGTTGCGTGTCCAAGCCGGGCCTGCTCGGCGTATTCCCGCATAACCAGTTGTCGCACATGCGCCCGCAGCTCGCCGAACTCGCGGCGCTCATGCAAACTTTCATCGCGCGGATAGGTAAACGGCACCTCAATGATTTCTCGGATTTGCGTTGGCCGCGCCGTCATGACGATGATGCGGTTTGACAGATAAACGGCCTCCTCAACCGAGTGGGTAATCAGCATCACAGTCTTGCCTTCTGCTGCGAGAACTTGCAGCAAAAGATCCTGCATCGCGGTACGGGTCTGAGCGTCGAGCGCCCCGAACGGCTCGTCCATCAGAAGGAACTGCGGCTTGACCGCATAGGCGCGCGCAATCGCAAGGCGCTGGCGCATACCTCCTGAGAGCATCCTCGGCCAGGAGCCAGCGAAATCGGAAAGCCCCATCAGTTGCATATAGCGCTGGCAGATTTCTTCCCGCTCCGCCGTGCCGACCCTGTTGGCGGCGAGCTTGAGCCCGAAAGCGATATTCTCCTTCACCGTCAGCCAAGGGAATACGCCGTAATCTTGAAAGATCACACCGCGATCGGGACCAGGGCCCGCGATCGGTTTGCCATCGAGTGTCACTGATCCTGATGTTGGCTGCAGGAAGCCGGCGACGATGTTCATCATCGTCGTCTTGCCGCATCCCGAAGGGCCGATCACCGAGACGAATTCACGATCGCTAATGGAATAGCTGACGTCGTCGACGACGCGCACCTCGCCGTTGGCCGTCGGAAACCGCACCGAGACATGGTCGAAGACGATGCGCGCAGGAGCGTCTTTCATGCGATGCGCTCCTGCCAGGCGACGAACCGGCGCGACAGGGTGCGCAAGGCGAGATCCATGAACAGCGCGATGAAGCCGATGCAGATGATTCCGACATAGATGATATCGAGCTGGAAGAACGAGCCGGCGTTCTGGATCAAGGCGCCAAGCCCTTGCTGCGCGGCAATCAGCTCGGATGCTACAAGCGTGGCCCAGGCGACGCCGAGCGCCACCCTGAGCGCTGTCAGCATATGCGGCACCGCGAGCGGAATAATGACTTTTAGAAAGATCTCGCTATCAGTTGCCCCAAGTGTGCGAGAGACCCGAACATAGATCGGACTGATCTGCGAGATCCCCTCATACATGACGATAACGCCAGAAAAGAACGACGCGTAGAACAAGATGACGGTCTTGGCCAACTCATCCACGCCGAAGTAGACGATCACGAGGGGGATCAGAGCGATCGGCGGCAAAGCGCGGAAGAAATTGATCAGTGGGTCGGCAAATGTTCGCAGTGAACGGTACCAACCGAGTGCGAAGCCCACCGGGACTGCTAGCGCGATACCCAGCAGAACCCCGATGAGGACACGCCGCGTGGACATCAGTATATCCATCGGAAGGCGCGTTTGGATAAGTTCGCCGAAGCGTTGCGCAACGGCATGTGGCGTCGGAACAAGTGACGGATTTATCAAGCCGCTATAGTGGATGCCGTACCAGCCCGCGACCAAGAGCAACCACGGGGTCAGAACGAGAATTGCGCGCGGCACGCCGCCCCCAATGGTTGTTACTGCTTGGCCTATCTGCCTAAACGTACTATAGATAGGATGTTTGATGCAAGGCCCTTGAGGAACCATGATGCTGACCTCGCGCCGCAGCTTCTTCGGAGCGACGCCGATCCCGCGTTACGTGCAGCTTTCTGAGGTGCTTCGCCAACGGCTCGACGACGGTGTCTGGCCCGCGGGTACGACGCTGCCTTCGCTCGAGCAGTTGATGGCGGAGTTCGATGTCGCGCGCGTCACCGTGCGTCAGGCAATCTCACTTCTGGCCGAGGATGGTCTGCTCTCCCCACAACGCGGCCGCGGGACCTACGTCACGCAAAAGGCTGCAAAGTTGCGGCAGCTGCGCGTCGAAACTACACTCGACGATCTCGTCGCTATGTATACTGGCGACAAGCCGCACCATGCGACGCTCGAGGAAGGGATCGCAATCCCGCGGCTCAACGAAAAGGATGGCATTGCCGCGCCGAAATACTTCCATATGCGTCGCGTTCATTCACGCGATGGCGAACGCTACTGCGTCATCTCGATCTACATCGACCACCGTATTTTCCGCCGTGCACCAACACGGTTCCGCAAAGAGCTCGTACTGCCGGTCTTGACATCGCTGTCAGGCCTTCGAATTACTTCGGGCCGCCAGACGCTGTCGATCTCCAAAGCAGATGCAGACATCGCACATTTACTTGGCATTGCCATCGGAGCGCCGATCGCCAACGTGCGACGCGTACTTTGCGACAAGGGTCGAGCCGTGATCTATCTCGCTGAAGTCAGATATCGTGGCGACTACGTGCATCTTGAAATGGATCTGAAGCCATGACCGCTCAGCTCGTCATACGGCGCGTCACGACGCGGGTCTATCGCGCCCCCCTCACGCAACCTGTCACCACGTCGTTCGGCGTCATGCGCGACCGGCCGATGGTGCTGGTCGAGATCGAAGATGACAGTGGCACGCGCGGCTTCGGCGAAGTGTGGTGCAATTTTCCTGCGGTCGGAGCCGAGCATCGCGCGCGCATCATCGATAGTGTACTTGCCCCGCTTTTGCTGACACGGTCATTCGAGGCGCCGTCGGCGGCCTTCGATTTCCTGACCCGCAGCACCGAGGTCCTCGCATTGCAGTGCGCTGAACCGGGACCGTTTGCCCAGGCGATCGCCGGGGTCGATATCGCGTTGTGGGATCTGATGGCGCGCCGAGCCGGCCAACCGCTCTGGCGTCATCTTAACCCGGCCGCCGATCCAACGATCGGCGTCTACGCCAGCGGCTTAAATCCTGACGGGCCGGAGCGCCTAGCCGCGGTCAAAGCGGGCGAGGGCTTCACTGCGTTCAAGCTCAAGATTGGATTCGGCTGCAACCGCGACGTCGCCAATCTACGGGCGCTACGCAGCGGTTTGGGGCCGTCGGCGCGTCTCATGGTCGATGCCAATCAAGCATGGGACACCGAGACCGCGTCTGCCATGCTCGTCCATTTGGAGCCGTTCGGCCTGGATTGGTTGGAGGAGCCGCTGCGGGCCGATACGCCTTGGCCCGTATGGCGGGAGCTTGCCGCGCGCACGACGCTTCCCCTCGCGGGCGGTGAGAACATTGCTGGTCGCCGTGATTTCGACGCAGCCCTTGAGGCCGGCGCGCTACAAGTGATGCAACCCGATCTCGCCAAGTGGGGCGGCTTCAGCGGTTGCGTGCCCGTTGCGCATGCCATTCGAGCGGCCGGCAAAAGGTTCTGCCCACACTACCTCGGTGGTGGAATAGGACTGTTAGCGTCGGCACATCTTCTTGCGGCCGTTGGTGGCGATGGCTCTTTGGAAATCGACTCCAATCCCAATCCGTTAAGATCGCTTCTGTGCGGGCCGTTAAATACCCTCGTCGACGGAAAGGTTACGCTGCCGTCGCATCCCGGTCTCGGCGACGAGCCCGATCTGGCACCGTTGTCGGCGTACCTGGTTGCGCACGACGCTTAGTTGCCGTTCGGCATGCGGTGCAGCGATTGCGCTGAGTTCGCTCTGCCTCACATGCTGGACCGCCAGTTCAAATGATTGATATTTGAAATCGCATTTGAAGGGTTGGTGGACAGGGTTGGATTTGAACCAACGTAGGCAAAGCCAACGGATTTACAGTCCGTCCCCTTTAACCGCTCGGGCACCTGTCCATCGCCGTTTTATGCAACGGGCAGCGCGGCACACGCTTCAATCGGGCGGTGCCGGCCGAACGCCTTATCGTTGAAGCGGGCCTTGGCTGTCAATTGTTAATCGGCGCGCGCCTATCGACCAGTTGGGCTTCGATTACGGTCGAATGTGAAAAAACTATACCGCAACGCTGCCTAAAAGGTCTAAGGCACCGGGTAACGCCCGCAATCTTGCGGACTTGAACCATTGGCCCTCATATGTCCAAGCGCCCCTACGGCACCCAACGAAACAGCGACCGGCCGCGTGCCTGGGGCGGACGCTCCGAAAGCGGGGCCAGCGAAGGCCGCGACAAGTCCTCGGAGCGCGACGGCGGAGCGAACCGTTACGAGCGTTCGGGCGCCAGCGAAGACGGTCCGACGCTCATATTCGGCGTGCACGCGGCGGACGCTGCCCTGCGCAACGAGAAGCGCAGCATCATCCAAGCGTTCGTCACCGAGAACGGTGAAAACCGTCTCAAGGACGCGATCGCTGCCCGCAACGAGGGAGCCGGCATCAAACTGACACGCGTCATGCCACGCGATCTCGACCGTCGACTAGGCACCGACACTGTGCATCAGGGCATCCTGCTGGAAGTAGAGGCGCTCGCCGAGCCGACGCTCGAAGAGTTGGCCGACTTACCTGATAGCGCCGGCCCCCTCATCATTCTCGATCAGGTGACCGACCCGCACAACGTAGGTGCGATTTTGCGATCCGCGGCCGTCTTCGGCGCGCAAGGCGTGATCATGACCCGACGCCATAGTCCCCCGCTCGGTGGCGCTTTGGCTAAGTCGGCATCGGGCGCGATCGAACACGTGCCGATCGTGCTGGTGCCCAACCTTGCCCGCGCCATGGCCGAACTTGGCAAGCTCGCCTACCACCGGGTGGGGCTCGACGGCACCGGCGACCGCACGATCGAAGCCGAGCCGTTCTCGGGGCGTGTCGCGTTGGTGTTGGGATCGGAAGGACGCGGGCTGCGTCAGCTGACGCAGGAGCATTGCGACGTGTTGGCGCGCATTTCCGGCACCGGTCCGCTGGCGAGTTTGAACGTGTCGAACGCGGCCGCCGTGACACTCCATCTGGCCGCAATGCGCCGCCGGATCAGTGCGGCTGTCAAGGACTGAACTCAACCCTCGATCGGTTTGGCGGCCCACGAACTGGTTTTCGTCCCGGTGAGCGCCGAGATCGAGGTCATACCGGCAAGCCTGACCGACTCGGCGAGGTGCTGCTTAATGCGGGGGATTAATCCCGGTCCCTCGTAAATTAACCCGGTGTACAGCTGCAGCAAACTGGCGC
>JANLXZ010000454.1:0-6457 GCA_031365375.1 Hyphomicrobiaceae bacterium
GGCAGCGCGTCCATGTCGGCCCGCAAGCCGACGACTTTGCCAGAGCCACCCTTACGTCCCTTGATTATGCCGACCACACCGGTGCGGCCGACACCGGGCACCACTTCATCGCAACCGAATGCGTTCAGTTTTTCGGCGACGACACCAGCGGTGCGATGGACATCATAGAGCAATTCCGGATGCTCGTGAAAATCGCGCCGCCACTCTGTAATTTCGTCCTTCATCCCGGCGATGCGGTTGACGATCGGCATGGGAATTTGCTCCTGTTGATCTCGGGCGAAGAGACCAGCACCCAGCGCCCGCGTCAACCTGATGTTACGTGCGGGGCAATACCAAGTAACCTATGCGACCGTCGGAACGCAGACGGATGCCCTCCAAGGCTGAGTAGACTTGTCGCGGGTGCAACGGCTTGCCCGTGCGCGCGATTTGCTCCGCCTCGAGAGACATGATCTCGTCGAGTAGCGGCTCCGCGGTTTTGTGCAGCATCGTGATCGCCGCGATCGTCTTGCGCGGCATGTTGATCGGCACTTTAGGCACGACCGTCGAAAGCATATCCTTGGCCCCCTCTGATAGGTGAGCCGCAAAACGTCCGAACAGCGAAATGGTGCCGATCAGAAAATCCGGTTTGAATGTGTAGCCGTACTCGTCCATCCATTCGAACAACTTCACCATGATCAAATCTTGAGCGCGCAGCCGCGACGTGACGCGAAAATCCTGCCACTCGGCAACAAGATCGAAGTGCGGTTCGATTTCGATGTCACCCGGCGCGTAGGTCTCGAACGCCTTCACGCCGATCCGGTCGATGAAATCGCGGTTCTTCAAGTTGAAGCGCGTCGTGAACGTCGGCAGCACCAGTTTGCCTTTGCTTGCGCGTCCATATGCTAATCGCACCAGCTTGGAACAGAAAAGCGGCCGGCGCTTATCGAGCCGCATCGAAAAATCGTAAAGAATGCGGCGTTTCCAAGTGCCATAAGTGCGCCGGACGTGGTCATAGGCGATCTGGCCGGCTTTGGCGGCGAGCGCTGCGTCGCGATGCCGGAACAGGATCGCCCGCCCATTTCCGTGCGCGAGTGCAATACCCAGACGAGTGATGACGGCGCCTTCCTCGATCAAACTCTGGACCACCCACTGCTCACTGCCTTTATCGATGTGCAAGATGCAGATGTGGCTGAACTGGCTGTCCACATCGCCGATACGCGCGATCGCCGCACTGTTGTGATGTAGCCCGCGGACAAGCAAGACATCGCCAGCTCGATATTTTGCCGATTCGTCGTTATCGAACGCTGCCGCGACGATCGTGTTGCCGCGACCGGTGAAGGCTTTCAATGGCACGTGACCGTCTTCCAGACGGACAAAGCCGGTCGACAGTTCGCCCAGCATGTCACTGGCGAAACGCGCGGCGCGAAGGCAATCTCGGATTGCAAGCTGGGTGGCGTGGTTCATCAAGCCGGCGGCGTGCCACGCAGCGATCCGGCCGCGCACGTCCTGGCGAAGTGCGAAGAGATCGTGCCGAAGTTGCTCGATCTGCGGCTTGATCTCGGCGACATCATAATTATCGAGATCAGTGCCGAGGATCGCTTGATAAATAGCCCGCAGCAACGCCAGCAATTCTGCGCTGGTTGTCACCGGCTGAACGGCAAACGCTTTCACATCCGCGATGCGCGTGGCCAGACTGCGCGGCGCAATCAACTCGGTTATCGCCATCGTTCGATTTTCCCCTCGTATCGCAACACGCCTATATGAGGGATAAGTCGAGGCGGGGCTGTGTCAAGTCGGCGACTGGACCGGTCACGCGGACGGTCACTTGGGAAAGCGTGCAGGGCACCCTTGCAAGAAACGGCTTTCCAGGTTTTGGCGAGTTTAGTGTAAGTGTGTTCTAAGATTTACATTATCCAGAGAACCGATGACCGAAACAGTCGACATAAGCGCTCCCGTTGGATCTCTGTTACGTCGCAACATATCCATACTTGCGGTGGCGCAAGCGTTGTTCCAATCGATCCAAACCATGGCGATCGCGACCACGCCGCTCGCCGCCTTGTTGATACTGGGCAGTGGTGTCGATCTCGTCTCATCCCCACAGTTTAGTTGGCTCGGATTGACGCGCGACTCGCAGTTGGCGACCATTCCGATTTTTCTTGCCCATCTCGGCCTGATGACGACGACTATACCGGCCTCGCTCCTGATGGCGCGCGTCGGCCGCCGGGCTGGCTTCACCGTCGGCGGGATCGCTGGAATTCTGTCGGGGCTGATCTCGCTCATCGGCATCTTTCAGCAGAGCCTCGCACTCATTTGTCTGGGAGCCTACTTCCAGGGCGTGGGCGGTGCTTTTGCCTGGTACTTCCGCTTTGCGGCGGCTGATGCGGCAGATGGCGCCTACAAAGCAAAGGCCATTTCACTCGTCATGGCAGGTGGTGTTCTGGCCGGATTTATCGGTCCGCAGACCGCGAAGTGGAGCGTCGATATGCTGGCGCCGGTTACGTTCGCCGGCGTGTATCTTATGGTGATCGTATTTTCATTATTCATCGTCGGCCTGGTCCAGATCCTGCGCATCCCGCAACTCACCGCCGCGCAGAAGGCGGAAGGCGGCAGACCGCTGCTTCAGATCATGCGGCAACCGACGTATATCGTCGCGCTGACGTCCTCGATGTTTGGTTTTGCGGTGATGACGCTCGTCATGTCGGCAACCCCACTCGCCATGCATGCCTGCGGATTCGGCTTCACCGACAGCGCAACCGTGATCCAAGGTCATGCCATCGCGATGTTCTTGCCGTCCTTCTTCACCGGCCACCTGATCGCGCGTTTTGGCGTACTGCGGATCATCGCGATCGGTGCAATCATCCAAGTCGGCTGCGCGCTGGTAAACCTTTCAGGGATCGAATTCTGGCACTTTTTCGTCGCCAACATCCTGGTAGGCTTGGGCTGGAACTTCTGCTTCGTCGGCGGCACCACGTTATTGACTGAAACCTATCGGCCGGCCGAGCGGGCCAAGGCACAAGGCGCGCACGATTTCATCGTCTACGGCGCGACGGCAACAGCCGCCGCCTGCTCGGGCTTGTTGCAGGCCGGTCCCGGCTGGCAATTCGTCAACATCATGGCATTGCCATTGATGGCAATCGTTTTTTCCGGCGCACTCTGGCTGATGCTCCATCGACGCCGGTTGGCAGCAGCCATCCCAGCTCAATGAACGACGAAGCTTTAGAACACGAACGCGGCGGGTTTTTCGAAATCGGCAAGCATCGGTGCGGCTGCGTCTGACAATACCCGGCTATCGAAAGTGCCGCCATTGCGGCGCCAAACAGTTAAACGGCCGACGTTGCCACTCACCACGACCGTCACCAAGCGACCGCCATCCTTCAACTGATCGAGAACCGCGCGAGACACCTGCTGCACCGCGCCGTTGATCAGAATCGCATCGTATGGTGCCCCGGCTGCATGGCCTTCCGCGAGATTGCTTTCGACGACGGCGACGTTTGCCGCGCCATTCGCCGCGAGCGCCGCGCGCGCTAAAGCTGCGAGCGCCGGGTCGGCTTCAACCGCAATCACACGGACGGCCATTTTTGAGAGAACCGCGGCGGCGTAACCTGTCGCCGTGCCGATCTCGAGCACCGATGAGCTGTCGCCGAGTTCCAATGCTTGGATCATTTTGGCAAGTACGCGCGGCGCCACGGCAAATCGGGCACGTGCCCCCCTGAGGTCATTCACAGCCAACATCTCATCGCGATAGGCAGTCGACTGCATCGCGGCAGGGCAAAAGGTTTCGCGAGGCAGATCAAGCATCGCGCGCGTGATCCGGCGATCGGTGATGTCGCTTGGCCGCACTTGGCTCTCGACCATATTTGTTCGCTGCAACGCAAAATCGGCCATGACGTTTCCTCAGGCAATTCTTGTAACGGTCGACGTGCCTCTTAGCCAAAGGTGCACGTGATCGCTAGTGTGATGATTGTTAACCCGCATCCATCTCGTGGAGGGTCGAGCGATGAAAGGTTGCATAAGTTTTTATAACCGCATCCTGAACCTTCGTACCGCGTTGCGCTGACGCGCGCATCTGTGATAGGGCGTTCTTAACCGTTGCTCTGCTAGCGTCCGTCCGTCGGGTTGCAGAAGCTTTCCCGGTCAGAGGCCACGTGGCGGAGTGGTGACGTAGAGGACTGCAAATCCTCGCACCCCGGTTCGATTCCGGGCGTGGCCTCCAAATTTCTCGCAGTCAGAGCAATGCCAAACGACGTCCGAAGCGATCGAATTTGATCGAGCCGGTTCGACATGCAGCGCTACACCTTCTTTTTTTTTGAAGACCGCTTGGGGTCCGTAGCGTGCGCGAGATTTAGCACGCCGGAACGGTGCTGTCGTTACGAGTTGTTAAAGGCAGTTGTGCCAGATATTCAAACAGATCCGCACATTTGTCCCGGGGAGGGAGCACCTAGATGGACTCTGAGTTACCCGTTGCGCCGCGATCGGGTCCGCGCCGCCGCGTGCTTATGGCTGGCATCATCTGCTTCAACGGACGTCATTCGACGCTGCCATGCGCGGTTCGTGATTTCGGCGAGCGCGGCGCGAAACTGGAGATGTCGGGCTCGATCAATGCACCCGATACTTTCGAACTTCATGTCGAGTTGGCCGGCACATGGGTCGACTGCGAAGTCGTGTGGCGGCGCGGAAATAGCCTAGGTGTTCACTTCACATCGCCGGTCACAAAAAGCCAACCCAAGCGGCGTCAGGTTGTCGCCGAAGTTAGAGAACCGACCAAGCCGACGCTGCGCAAGACCTCTGGACGATTGCCACCTAAGACCGACTGAGACAATCTTTAGTGCCTTATCGGCCGGTCCGGGAATGCCAACTGCTCACGCGCTTTCCACTCGTTCGAGACGTAATTGATGATGATCGACTTGCGAACACCCTCGATCTTGCGCGTCTCAAATCCGTGATAGGTGATGTTCGAGGGCACGAAGATCATCGCCCCGCCCGGCTTGAATGGTGAACGTGCCACGTGCTTCTTGTCGGCATCATAGATATCGGTGCCAAGATCGGCGTGCTGCGCGTCCTTCGATAAATACAGCAGGAACGTGAACAGCTTGACGCCGAGATCGGTGTGCGGCTCCAGCCAGAAACCATCGATATCCTGGGCGTATTCGATGCGAAGATAAGTGCCATCGAGCTTTGAGCCGAAGGTGCTCTCGATATTACGCGTAACGGTCTCGCTTTGCAGCGCGTCGGCCATGGCGCCGGCCACAGGGAACGTCGCCCGATTCTCCACGTCGAAGTATTTGCGCGTGGCATTATGCACCTCGCGCCGACCTGAGATGCCGCCGAGTGCCGGTGCCGCGAACGGCAGCGCGATTGCCGCATCCAATGCGGCAGGCGGCAGACAATTCTCGACAAACCAATGCTTGTAGGGTTTTTCGCTACCGCGCGCGGTCGCAAAGCTTGCAAGAAGCGATTTGGAAACGGCATCGGCGTTGATCGAAGACTGCGACATTGGCAAAGGCTCCCCTGGGATAAGGACGGCTGGCGCGCAGAATCGCTGCGACCGAATTCGTTGGTTGCTTCTACGCCGATGCTGTCGCCGCTGCAAACGGACGCGGGCGCGGACCCGCACAGTACTAATTAATTCGGCTATACAAGAACGATTGACATTCGAGCCCGGCCGGTGTGGATCGCGGATGCAGAAGTCAATCGCCGCTGCTCGTGGCGAGACCGAAACGCGCGGAAATCAAGGACGACCTCAGTGGCTGAGACAGAAATTCGCAACTTCAACATCAACTTCGGCCCGCAGCATCCAGCGGCGCACGGCGTGCTGCGCCTCGTGCTCGAACTTGACGGCGAGGTCGTGGAGCGGGTCGATCCGCACATCGGACTATTGCATCGCGGCACCGAGAAACTGATCGAGCATAAGACTTATCTGCAGGCGATCGGCTATTTCGACCGGCTCGATTACGTTGCCCCAATGAATCAGGAGCATGCGTTCTGCCTGGCCGCGGAAAAACTGATCGGCATCGACATCCCCTACCGCGCGCAGTTGATCCGCGTGCTTTATTCCGAGATCGGCCGCATCCTCTCGCATCTACTCAATGTCACGACGCAGGCGATGGACGTCGGCGCGCTGACGCCGCCGCTGTGGGGTTTCGAAGAACGCGAAAAGCTGATGGTCTTCTATGAGCGCGCGTCGGGCAGCCGCATGCACGCGAAATATTTTCGCGTCGGTGGCGTGCATCAGGATCTACCGGAGAAACTTGTCGAGGACATCGCCGCCTGGATCGACCCGTTCCTGAAGGTCGTCGACGACATAGACACCCTTCTGACCGAGAATCGCATCTTCAAGCAGCGTAACGTCGACATCGGCGTGATCTCGCTCGACGATTGTTTCGCCTACGGCTTCTCCGGCGTTCTGGTGCGCGGCTCGGGCGCGGCTTGGGATCTGCGCAAGTCGCAGCCCTACGAGTGCTACGCGGAGTTCGATTTC
>JANLXZ010000493.1:0-1681 GCA_031365375.1 Hyphomicrobiaceae bacterium
TCCTGCTAACCCAAAGAGTATTCGTGGTGTCACCCCGACATCGACCAGCGGGACGTGGAACAGAATTTCAACCGATCCAACGGAGGCAAAGGCTGATCCGCAGATCAAGCTGGCGCAAATGAAACAGATGCACACCATGAGCCGCATTGTGTTCATGACGAGCATTTGGTAAACGCAGATCATGGGGACAGCAACGTGGCCGTCGCAGTGGCATTGAATTGAGCCTCCTCGCTGTCCCAAGTGGGTGGTTGAGCGATCGGGTGGCGGCTTGATCCTGATGGCAGAGCATACGCCGACGTGACGGTCGGCGGTCAAGGACGGCCCCTTCGGCCGCCCGAGAGGGCTTGTCCTTGAGGGCCGGCCGGCGCGGCGGCACACTGGGTGCCGGGATCGACCTCTTGCCCTGGCTCCGACATGCGCGACAACGACCTCTTCCAGCTCGCCCTCGGCATTACCTCGCCCTGGTTCGTCGCGGCGTCCGCCTTTGACGCCGGCAAGAAGCGCCTCGATATCGACGTCGACTTCAAAGCCGGCTCGCGCTTCGCCTGCCCCGACTGCAGCGCCGACGGTTGCCCGGTGCACGACACCGCCGAGAAGACATGGCGGCACCTCGACTTCTTCCAGCATCAGGCGTTCCTCACCGCGCGTGTGCCGCGCATCACTTGCGCCAAGTGCGGCGTGAAGCAGGTCGGCGTGCCGTGGGCACGCAAAGGCTCGGGCTTCTCGCTGCTGTTTGAGGCACTGGCCATGACGCTCGTCACGCACATGCCGGTCGCCGCCGCGGCCCGGCTCGTCGGCGAGCACGACACCCGGCTGTGGCGCATCGTCTTTCACTACGTGCGTGAAGCCGTTGCACGCATGGATCTCGCCTCGTTGCGTCGCGTGTGCATCGACGAGACGGCGGCGAAGCGCGGCCACGACTACATCACCATCTTCGTCGACATCGATCAGCGCGGCGTCGCGTTCGTGGCGGACGGCCGCGACGCCGGCACCATCCGGCAGTTCGCCGATCACGTTGACTCGCACAACTCCGACGCCTCGCGCATCAAGGAGGTCTGCATCGACATGAGCGGCGCCTTCATCAAAGGCGTCACGGAAAACCTCACCGAAGCCGAGATCACCTTCGACAAGTTCCACGTCATGCAGTTGATCGGCCGTGCCGTCGACGACACGCGCCGCACCGAAGCAAAGGTGCGTCCCGAGTTGAAAGGCAGCCGCTACGTCTGGCTCAAGAACGAGCGGAACCTCACGAGTGGGGCTAAGGAAACGCTGGCTTCTCTCTCGAAGCTGCATCTCAAAACGGCGCGCGCCTACCAACTGCGCTGCGCCTTCCAGGAGATCTACGCGCAGCCCACGCGCGGTTGGGCCGAACTCATGCTGGACAAATGGGACAGCTGGGCGAACCGCTCACGCATCGAGCCGATCAAGGCTGTCGCCAGAACCATCCGACGTCACCACGAAGGTATCCTGGCTTGGTTCGACAGCCGCATCGCAAACGGCCTGATCGAAGGCATCAACAGCCTCGTCCAAGCCGCCAAGGCAAAGGCACGTGGCTACCGCAACCGCGAGACCCTGAAGGCCATGACCTACCTCATCGCCGGCAAACTCGATCTCAGGCTACCCACTTGAAACAGCGGGGAGCCTGGGGAAACTCACCCGCCTTTTCGAGCCTCGCTATATG
>JANLXZ010000001.1:0-7323 GCA_031365375.1 Hyphomicrobiaceae bacterium
ATCAGGTCGAACAGGCCGTCAAAGAGAAAAGCATTCCCGTAAACCCGCTGCATGGAAAGGGCTTTCCCTCGATTGGCTGCCAGCCATGCACCCGCGCGATCCAGCCGGGTGAGGACATCCGTGCCGGTCGCTGGTGGTGGGAAAGCGTCGATGGAAAGGAATGCGGCCTGCACAACCGGCCAAAGCTAGCGGGAGCCGCAGCATGAATAAGCCCCTTTCGCACCTCGATGTGCTCGAGGCCGAGAGCATCCACATCTTCCGCGAGGCGGCAGCGCAGTTCCGCAAGCCCGTGCTGATGTATTCGATCGGCAAGGACTCGACCGTCCTGCTGCATCTGGCGCGCAAGGCATTTTTTCCGCAGTCGGTTCCGTTTCCCTTGCTGCACGTCGACACCGGCTGGAAGTTTCGCGACATGATCACGTTCCGAGATCGCGCGGTTACTTCCGTCGGTGCCGAACTGATCGTGCATACCAACGCAGATGGCGCCGCCCGTGGCATCAATCCGATCGACTATGCGCCGTCGCTCTACACCGATGTGATGAAGACCCAAGCCTTGAAGCAGGCGCTCGACGCGCATGGCTTCGATGCCGCTTTTGGCGGCGCGCGGCGCGACGAGGAGGCGAGCCGCGCCAAGGAGCGGGTGTTCTCGTTTCGCTCGGCCGGTCATCATTGGGACCCGCGCAAGCAGCGGCCCGAGATGGGACGGCTGTTCAACGGTCGGCTTGGCACCGGCGAGACCGCGCGCGTATTCCCAATGTCGAACTGGACCGAGCGCGACGTCTGGCGGTATCTGTTGCGCGAGAAGCTGGATGTCGTGCCGCTCTACATGGCGGCCGAGCGACCAACCATTGTGCGCAATGGCCAACTCATCGTGCTCGATGACGAGCGCCTGCCGTTGAAGCCTGGCGAGGTCATCGTCAACCGCCGCGTAAGGTTCCGCACACTGGGCTGCTGGCCGCTCACAGCGGCGGTCGAATCGAACGCCTCCGAGATCGAAAGCGTCGTCGCCGAAACGCTCACCGCACGCACCTCCGAGCGCGAGGGGCGACTGATCGACCACGATCAGTCCGGCGCCATGGAACGCAAGAAGCAGGAAGGCTATTTTTGATGACCGCCGTTGCCAAAGCCAAGAGCAGCGCACCAACCACGCCCAAGCCGGTCGTGATCGCTGCCAATGCCAACACCAAGCCTGCCAACCTGCCGCGCGAACTCGAAGGTGTCGTCCATATCCTGACCTGCGGTTCGGTCGACGACGGCAAGTCGACGCTGATCGGCCGCCTGCTGTGGGATTCAGCCGATCTCCCGGAGGACACCCGCGCAACACTGCAGCGTTCGGCCGGCCCGGACGGCCATCCGGACTTGAGCCAGTTGGTCGACGGCCTAGCGGCGGAGCGTGAGCAGGGCATTACGATCGACATCGCCTGGCGCTACTTCGATACGGTCGCCCGCCGCTACGTCATCATCGACAGCCCCGGCCACGAGCAGTACACGCGCAACATGGCATCTGGCGCCTCGCATGCCGATGTCGCGGTTATGCTGGTCGACGCCCGTGACGGTGTGAAGAAGCAGACCCGCCGCCATGCTGCCATCCTCGACCTACTGGGAGTCCGGCGTGTGATCCTGGCCGTCAACAAGATGGATCTCGTCAACTGGTCGCAAGCCCAGTTCGAAGCTATCGAAACCGATTTCCGCGCAGTCACCGAACGGTTCAACTTCGACACGGCTGTGGCACTGCCGGTGGCGGCCAAGCTCGGCGACAACGTCGCGCGTCGCTCGAATGAGATGCCGTGGTATGCAGGCCCGACCCTGCTGGACGCGCTCGACCGGACACCGAGTCGCGGGCAAATAACCGGCGGCGTCTTTCGCTTTCCCGTTCAGACCGTGCTGCGCGGGGAGCGCGATTTTCGTGGGTTGGCCGGCACCATCAGCTCGGGCGGCGTGCAGGTCGGAGATGCTGTTGCCGACGCGATCAGCGGCCGTTCGGCCAAGGTCCGACGCATTGCGACGTTCGATGGCGATCTCCAGCGGGCGACCACCGGACAGGCGATCGTTCTCCAACTCGACGCCGATCTAGATGTCGCGCGCGGCGCGGTGCTATCGTCACAAGAGGCCATCCCGGTGTTGGCGCATCGAATCGACGCGCGCCTGGTATGGCTCGCCGACACTCCCCTCGATACCGACCACGGCCTGCTATTGCGCACGGCGACGGATTTGGTGCCGGTCAGCGCCATCGCCATTCGCGGCCGTCTCAATCTCGAAACGATGGGCGAGACCGCCGGCACGATTTGCGCGACCAACGACCTCGTGCTCGCCGACATCGAACTCGGACGGCCGACGCCGCTCGACCGCTTTAAAGACCATCGGGATACGGGAAGCTTCGTATTGGTCGACGCACTTAGTGGCGCGACACTGGCCGGAGGCATAGTGGTGTCCGCGTCCGAAAGTCCGCTATCGCATCGACCGGACCGCTTTCGGCTGACCGTCGACCTGCTGGCGCGCGGAGTCTGCGCTGGCGTCGAGATCGGCAGCCCCGAGTTCCGGCGGCGCGCCGAGGAAGTCGCAATTATTCTGCGGGCGGCGGGGGTCGGGGTTGAAACGCAGGAAGTGGGGAGCGGGATCAGCACGGGGTAGTCGCTACGTCGCCCAGTCAACATCAGAGCGCCACCGCCGGTCGAGGCCGATGGCGGTGTCAGCACCGAGAAAAACACTTGCGAGGCGACGGTCCACTGCAAGCTCGTCATCAGAGTGATCGGTTTGTTGTTCGTCGCAAAGCCGTACATGAACACGCTCAGGGTCGCCGGATCGAAAGGGAATGATCGTTCGAAATCCGCCAGACCGTTCTTGCCCTTGCTACTGCATCGCAAGCGACTATGTGTTCGACTGCACTAGCTTGTAAGTCGTGACCTGTTGGCGGAGCCCTTTGAGATTGAGCTCGCCAAGCGCTTCCACCGAGACGAGGTCAACCACCTCTGTGGCGACACGTTGCGTGATGAGGATCTCACCAGCCTTGGCTTCGCCGCACAATCGTGCGGCTTGATTGACCACGGTGCCGATCGCCGTATAGTCCGTGCGCCCTTTGAATCCGATGCGGCCTAGTGTGGCAAAGCCAAAAGCGATTCCAACGCCGAAGCCGAGATCGTGACCGCGCTGACGCCAATCCATGGCACATCGCTCGATCGCCGCTCGGAGATCCAACGCGAGGCGCACTCCCCGTTCCGCTGGGTCCGGGCAAGGTACGGGATCATTGAATAGAACCATCAGCCCGTCACCCAAAAAACGCTCCAGCGTTCCGTCGTGCGCTTCGATTAGTGCGCCGGCCGTTGCGTGATATTCGCCGAGAACGCGCATGACTTCTTCGGGCTCGGTAATCTCCGAAAATGCCGTGAAACCGCGGAGGTCACAAAACACCACGCAGATTTCCTGTCGATGGCTTTCGAGAACTTTCTCGTCGCCGGTCGAAATGATAAGTTCGGCCAACTGATGCGGCAAGAATCGACGCAATCGACCGATCCGTTCGATCTCGTTGACCTGCGATGACACCTGCTCCTGCAACGTGCGATTCCATCCCGCCAATTCTTCAGCCTGTTCGTTCAAACGCTTCGACTGCTCACAGACGGTATCGTGCAACGCCTTGGCCCGTAGAATGGAACGAACCCGCGCGATCAGCGCTGCCTGGTCAATGGGTTTCGTGAGATAATCGTCTGCTCCCATCTCGAGTCCGGCAACGACGTCGCGGCTGTCGGCCTTCGCCGTCACAAGAATAATAGGCATGGATGGCAGCGACGTATCCGCCTTGAGACGACGGCAGACTTCCAGCCCGTCAATTTTCGGCATCATGACGTCGAGGAGAACGAGATCGGGCAGATCACGATAGGCACGCGCCAATGCCTCCTCGCCGTCCTTCGCGGTTATGACATCATAGCTTTTCGCTTCGAGGCGAGTTTTCAGAATGTCGACATTTGCGTCGTTATCGTCGACGACCAGGATGAGCGGCGTCTCGCGCACGTCAGTCCCCCTCGTGCAGATATTCGCGCACCTTGGCAAGCAGCAGTCGCGGACTGAACGGCTTCGTCACATAGGCATCACAACCCGCAGCCTTGGCTTTCGCTTCGTCGCCGCTCAAGGCATACGAAGTGACGGCTATAATAGGAATTGCCGATAAGGCCGGATTGGCCTTGATGCGACGTGTGGCCTCGTAGCCGTCGACCAGCGGCAACTGAATATCCATCAGGATCAGATCTGGCTTTTCGCGCTCTGCGGCAGCTACGCCCTCGCTGCCGTTTGCTGTCTCGATCAACTCATACCCTGACGCAGTCAGCAGATCGCGCAGGATGGCACGGTTGTCCTCCTGGTCCTCAACGATCAGAATGCGCTTGGTCATGCCGCCTCCGTTTGTTGCCGAGCATCGCAGGGCAATTCGAATCCAAACGTCGATCCCTTGCCCAGCTCTGAGCGAACCCAGACGGTGCCGCCGTGTAATTCGATAATGCGCTTGGAAATCGCCAATCCGAGACCGGTTCCGCCCTTTTGTTTCGTGTTCGAGCTGTCCACCTGATGGAACTCTTCAAAAATCCGCTTCTGCTCCGAGGTGGCGATGCCTTGTCCGGTATCGGCGACCGTGACGGTAATTTTCCCATTATCGGCAGTGGCGCCGATCCGCACCTCTCCTGCATCGGTGAACTTGATGGCGTTGCCGACTAGATTGAGTAGCACCTGCGCTATGCGACGTTGATCGCCCATACCATTCGGCAGTTGCGGGCTTGCTTCGATAGCGACCGACAATTTCTTGGCGGACCCGAGCGATTCCGTCGCGGTATAGACCGTGTGGATCACGTCGCTCATCGAGTAGGGACTGATATCGAGTTGCAATTGACCGGCTTCGATTTTTGACAGATCGAGCACGTCGTTGATCAGGCCTAACAAGTGTTGGCCGTTGGTCTGCACCCGATCGAGAATTCTCGATATTTTCTCAGCTGGCGTCCCGTACACGCCGTCCTGGATTAGTTCAGTATAACCCAGGATCGCATTGAGCGGCGTCCGCAGCTCGTGACTCATGTTGGCAAGGAACTGCGATTTGTGCTGACTTGCGATCTCGAGCTGCCGGCTCTTCTCCTCGACTTCCCGAAATAACCGCGCGTTCTGAATGGCAAGCGTCGATTGACTGGCAAATGTCTCGAGCAAGGAAACGGTTGCGACGTCGAACTCGCCCAATCGTTTCCTTTGCAAGACGAGCACACCGAAGGCGCGGTCGCCACGCACTAAAGGTACAAACAGCACCGACTTGAAACCGGCAGAGATCGCGAGTCGGCGCAACGCGTTGTCCGGGCCAGCTTCTATATTGCGGAGTTGAATCGCTTCGCGGGTCGTGATCGACCTGCCCATCGCGGTCTCAGCCGACTTGAGCTTGAGCGCGCGCACTTGTTTTTCCAGTTCGGGGTCGAGGCCCGAGGCCTGCCACAACCGGAACGTCCTATTACTTTCTTTGTAGCGGAAGAGGGTGCACCCATCGGCAGAGCCGAGGTCGCTGGCTTCCCGCTCCACTGTCTCAAGCACCTTGTTTAGATCGAGCGTCGAGCTCACGGCGCGGCCGATTTCACCCAACGCCTCGAGTTCATTGACCGATCGGGCCAGCTCTTGGGTCCGGGTCTGCTCGGCCTCGAACAGGCGTGTGTTCTCGATTGCGATCGCGGCCTGGTCGGCGAAGGTCTGCAGCAGCCCGATCTGTTTTTTGGAGAATGGCCGGACCGTTCGGCGAGCCAAGGACAGGACACCTATCGGAACTTGCTCACGCATCAATGGAACTGCAACGGTGGTGCGGACGCCGCCAATCTCGAGAGCTTCCCTCCAGGTGTACTCCGGGTCCTGCTGGGCATCGAGGACCTGGATGACTTTTGCTTCGAGCAAAGCGCGTCCCGATACTGAGCCGCGACCGGGCGAGAAGCGGGTTTTGCGCGCCACCTCATCGAATGCGGCAGGGAATCCATAAAGTCCGGCACGCACGTATTCATTGCCAGTCTGGCGAGCCAGCGTTGCAGCATCGGCTTCGCACAGCTTGGCTGCCGTCTCGACGAGCACATCAAGGACCTTCTGAAGGTTGAACGTCGAGCGGCTGATGACCTTGAGCACGTCGGCGGTTGCGGTCTGTTGGTGCAAAGCCTCCGTCAGCTCCCGGGTTCGCGCCTGCACCTGTTCGAACAACCCCACATTGTTGATTGCAATGACGGCCTGGCTGGCAAAGGTCTCGAGAAGTGCGATTTGTTTTTGGGAAAATGACCGAGCCTCGCCGCGCCTCAGCAAGATGGCACCGACTGCAACGCCGTCGCGCATTAGGGGGCTCGCCAGGGTCGCCCGATGCCCATACTTCAACGCCATCTCCGTGCCATCCGGAAACTCGTCCGTCGCCAATAGATCGGGGACATGAACTGATTGTTGATCAAGGACCGCGCGCCCCGTCACCCAGCCCCTGTGAAGTGTCTGTCGCATGCCGATTGGCGCGAGTGCCGCGCCTATGTGTGCACGCGGCACCACCACGTCACCATCGCGGATGACAATCGTGGCGTTTTCGGAGTCGCATAGCTGTGCCGCTGACTTGACCAACGTGTCGAGTACCGGCTGCAATTCATTGGGCGAGCGCGAGATGACGCCTAGCACTTCACCGGTCGCGGTCTGGTATTCGAGCGCTTCCATCAGCTCTCGCGTGCGCGCCTGTACCTCTTCGAACAGTCGCGCGTTTTCGATGGCGATCACCGCTTGATCGGCGAACGTAGTCAGCAGCTCGATCTCGCGCGTTACAAATGGGCAGACCGTTCGCCTGTTGAGTGTTATGGCGCCAACCGCCAGGTCAGCGCGCAGAAGTGGTACGGAGATCACTGTGCGGCGTGCCTGCCGGTTCAGCAGTCCTTCGGCATGTTCGGGATCGATCGCCGTGTCCGGAACGTGAACGATCCGCTGCTCACGAACCGCGCGCGCGGTAACTGAGCCGCGCGTCTCCGGTGTGATAGGAGTTTGGGCCAGTTGCTTGACCCATTCGCGGTCTGGATTGTTATTAGCGGTAAGGCGATACTTGCCGTCGGCGAGCATAAAGATGTGCGCATCATCGGCCTTGCAAATTCGTCCTGCCGTCTCGGCGATGGCATCGAGCACCGGCTGCAACTCGTTTGGCGAGCGCGAGATGACACTGAGCACCTCCGATGTTGCAGTCTGATATTCGAGCGACTCCTTGAGCTCCTTCGTGCGCTCGTCGACTTTGTGCTCCAACCCGGAGTATGACTCCTTCAGCCGGGCGCCCATGTCGTTGAAGCCATCGGCTAGTACTTGGATTTC
>JANLXZ010000028.1:0-3005 GCA_031365375.1 Hyphomicrobiaceae bacterium
GATATAAGCATCGACATAATCCCCCGGCGGCAATTGGATGATGGTGAACGACAGTACGGTGATGGCCCACATCGTGGCGATCGCCAACAACAGCCGCCGGATTATGAAGGAGAGCATGGGTTCAGCTCGCGAGATTTGTAGGTTGGGTTAGCGCTTGAAAAGCGCGTAACCCAACATTGCGCCGTGGCCGAAGTGTTGGGTTACGGCCGCAAATGGCGGCCTAACCCAACCTACGACGGCCTCACCTCATTCCTTGAAGAACCACGTTTCGGGATGCGACCCGCCAGGCGTGCGGCAGTGTTGGGCGATGCAGACGCGGCTCGGGATGTTTCCGAGCTTGTTCGACGCGATGCGCACGCCCATTAGCGCCGGCGACTGGCCGACGGTGCCGATGCTGAACTGCTGGTCGACGACGATCTTCCAGATCTCCTGCGCAATCTTGATACGCTCTGCCTCCGGCTGGCTGCCGGCTGAGCGATAGAGCTCGAAGATCTTGAGCCACGCCGGGTCCTCCGGCTTGCGTCCTTGCGCACCGTTGGAGGCGTACCACTGAGCGAACTCCGGCCCCATGAAGGCTTCCGTGGGATCGACCGGGATGACATGGCGGGGGAAGAGATAGATGATCTCCGTGCCGCCGTTGGTCCAGATCTGGAAGTGGTGTTCGTTGTTGCGCGTACGGCCGAAGCCAAGGTTGCGCTCGAACTCCTTGGCTTCTGCCCAGATGCCAACTTTCTTCCACTGCTGGGCGATCATTTCGCCGTGCGCCGGCCAGGGCATGAAGGCCTTGACCGTCTGGATCTGCAGCCTGAGCCGCTCGCCGTTGTCGGTGCGCACTCGGAAGCCTTCGCCGTCTTTCTTGGTCAGCCCGATCTTGTCGAGCAACCCGTTGGCGGCGGCAACGTCGAGCGTCGAGTACTTGGTTCGCCACTCGGCGCCCGGGAAGTACGGGCTCGACTCGCCTGGAACCGCGGAGCCGGGCGTGCCGACGCCGAGGAAAAACGTCTCGTTCAGCTGGTCGCGGTCGATGCCCATCGACAGCGCACGGCGGAAATCGGCATTGGTCAGCCACTTTGCGATCTCGGGATCGGCCTTGAAGCTGGTGTTTGGCTGCAGGGTCGTATCGGAGCCGTTGATGGCGGTGTCAAGGTGGAGGGTGTAGTTGCCCTTCTTCTGATTCTCGATGATCACCGGCAGCTTGCCGAGATCGATGTGGCGCTCCTGCAGGTCGTACTCGCCAGCTATGGCGCGCAGATTCAGGATTTCGGTGTCTTGCGATAGCGTCATCACGATGCGGTCGATGTAGGGGAGCTGGTTGCCGGCAGTATCGACCACGTAATAATACGGGTTGCGTTCCAGCACCCAGGTCGGCGTGCTGATCGGACGTGTGGTGCGCCAAGCGCCGAGCGTCGGTACCTCGACGTTGAGCGACCAGTCCTTCTTGAAGTGGATCAGCTTGACCCAGTTCTCATAGCCCTCCTTCTTGGCAATCTCGTTGACCGCCTCGGCAGAGGAATACTTCGGTAGATACTGCTTCAGGTAGTGCTTCGGTGCGTAGGCACCGAACGTGAAGCCCTGGCTTTGGCGGACCGATTGACCGCCGCCGATCAGCGTGTCGCCGGCGAGCAAGTCGTAGAATAGGAAGTACGGATCTTCGAACTCGAACTTGACGGTGGTCTCGTCGACCTTGACCACTTTGCCGGGCTTTCCGTTGACCATCATGTCCGGGATCGGCGTCGGCACGATGTCCTTGTTCGAATAGAGATCCTCGAACCAGAACACAAAATCGTCGGCGGTGAATGGGGTGCCGTCCGACCACTTCATGCCCTTGCGCAGACTGATCGTGTAAACCTTGCCATCGGCGCTCATATCCACGTTCTTCGCCACACTAGGCACGATTTTGGTGCCGGTATGGTCCCAGAACATCAGCTTATCGGAAGCGTTGATGCGGTTGCCGTTTTCCACATCGCCGGGGCCGGTGAAGCCGCGCCGCCAAGTGCCGCCATACTTGCCGACCGAGTGGACTGGCTTCAGCACCATGGGTTCGGATGGCACGCGATCTTTAACGGGCGGCAACTTACCTTGCTTGACTAGCTCGGCCAGTTGCGGGGCTTCTTTGAGTTCCTTCGGCTGGGCTGCCGGATCGGTGACGATAGTCGCGCCCTCGAGCTTGCCGACGAGACCGGACGATTGCAGTCCGGTCTGTGCGAAGGCCGTGCTTGCGAGTGCAGCCGGAGCCATGCCGATGGTAACAGCGAGTATCTTCGCAACAACGTGCGTCTTGGAACTTCGCATGCGTTTCCTCCAGGGTTGACGCGGCGCTCGTTGCGTGGCGCCATCGCCGTTTAGCAGTTCACTTTACGTCTCGTGCAATCTCCAGATTTTCTTACTGTGAGCAGCAACGGGTCTGTTGTCGAGGACTTCGCTTCTTCTTACAGCACGGCGAGCATGCCACCATCGACGTAGATGATCTGGCCGTTGACGTAGTCCGAGGCGCCCGATGCCAAAAACACCGCCGTTCCGATCAGTTCGTCCGGCCGGCCCCATCGTTTCGACGGCGTGCGCCCTTTAACCCACGCGTCAAAGGTTGGGTTGTTGATCAACGCCGTGTTCATCTCGGTGAGCATGTAGCCGGGGCCGATCGCGTTTGCCTGGATGCCGTATTCGGCCCATTCTGCCGCCATCGCCTGGGTCAGCATCTTGATGCCACCCTTCGCCACCGTGTAGGGCGCAACCGTCGCCCTGGCCAGCGCGCTCGTCAGTGAACCAATGTTGATGATCTTGCCACGGCCGCGCTTGATCATGCGCTTCGCTGCTTCCCGGCCGATTACAAATGCGCTCGTCAGATTGGTGTCGATCACGCGCTGCCAGTCGGCCGTCTCGAGCTCGACCATCGGTTTGCGAAACTGGATGCCGGCGTTGTTGACGAGGATATCGACATCGATCCCCTTGGCATCGAGTTCGTTGAACACTCGTACGACATCGGCCTCTGCGGTCACATCGAAGGC
>JANLXZ010000035.1:0-6112 GCA_031365375.1 Hyphomicrobiaceae bacterium
CGTGTTGTAATTTGGTAGGTGCGCAACAGTTTTACGTGCTTTTGGAACGACGTGATCTGATGCAGGCCAAGAACGGTCGACGGGCCGATATAACGACGAACGCCACCTGCAAAGATAAAAGCGCAGGCCGACGCGCAGTAGGACAATCGCGCCTTTGGTGTGCCGATAAGACCTCCTTTAGCTGTCTTTCTACGGCAGGCGGTGTCGGCTGGCGCGCATGGTGCAAATTCGGTCTTGGTGACGGCGACGTCGAATCCTTTTGTCCGGATTAGCCGGCCAATGGCGATGGCGTCATCCACAGTGCCGCCGCCTGAGTGAATGAGTATCGGCACGCGCCGATTGCCGAGTTGAGCGAACACTTTCTTGAATTGACCCAGTGTCGCCTTGTCGATCTGGCCCTGAGCGGCAATCCATTCTGTACAATGTGGTTCACAGCCCGGCGGGCCGCTGCGAACGAGAAACACCTGCATCGGCGCGTTGCTATCCGTTGCGATGACGGCCGGAGCTGATGCGGGCGGTTGGGATGCCGCGGGCAACGGTACCATTTGAGCTGACGCGGTGACCGCTGCAGGGAATGAAAGTGCGATCGAGACCATGAGCGTGCGCAGCATGACACCATATCCCGGATCAGCGTTTACTCTGTCGAGCCCGTCGACCGACGAGTTGACACATCTGTATCGCAACGAACGCCCCTGGAAAAGACCGATTGGGCAACGCTGACCGGATTGTTGCTCGCAAAGTTTTAACCTGCCCGTCAAACCTCCGGAAAATCGCACCACTTGACGTGCTGAACTCACCCGGCCAAAGCTCGGTTATGAACATCATCAGCACTCTCAAGGCAAACCCGGCGCTGTCAAACTTGAAACGCTCGCTCGAGGTTTACTACGGCGATTCCGCACGCGATGAGGCGATGGATCGGCTTTATGCGAAGTTCTTAAACCCCGGCGATCTGGCCTTCGACATTGGCAGCCACGTCGGCGACCGGATCGGCGCATTTCGTCGTTGTGGGGCGCGCGTCGTGGCATTGGAGCCGCAGCCCGACTGCGCGCGCGTCATTCGGGCAATCTATCATGGTGATCATCACGTGACCCTGGTTGAAAGCGCGTGTGGACCCAAACCTGGCCGGCTGACCCTTCATATCAACTCGGCAAACCCGACGGTCACGACTGCTTCGACCGATTTCGTAAAGGCAGCCGATGGTGCCGGTGGTTGGGAAGGTCAGAAGTGGGATCGCAGCATCGAAGTGCCGGTCACGACGCTCGACGCGTTGATCGCGGCGCATGGCAAACCGGCCTTCGTTAAAATCGATGTCGAGGGCTTCGAGGGAGATGTCTTGGCGGGCTTGAGCCAGCCGCTGCCGATGCTGTCGTTCGAGTTCACGACGATCCAGCGCGACGTCGCATTTGCCTGCCTCGAACGGCTGGAGCAAATCGGGGGCTACCAGTTCGATGTGGCGTTGGGGGAAAGCCAGAAGCTCGAAATCGGGCGTTGGGTTTTGCCGGATGAAATGCGCCGCTTCATCGAGCAACTGCCGCACGAAGCCAACTCCGGCGATGTCTACGCGAAGTTGGCCTAACGGCGCCGTTTAAAATCGCGCAATATTTCCCGCGCGCAATTATGCCCCGGCACGCCCGTTACGCCGCCGCCGGGATGGGCACCTGAGCCGCAGAGGTAGAGGCCCTTCACCGGCAACCGATAGTCGGCATGACCGAGAACGGGACGCATCGAAAACAGCTGATCCAGCGACAATTGCCCGTGGAAGATATCGCCATCGACCAGGCCGAACCGCCTTTCCAGATCGAGCGGTGACAAGCTTTGACGAGCGATGATGCTGGTGCGGAAGTTGGGTGCGTGACCATTGACCGTAGCGATCACGACATCGGCGAACGCCTCACGCTCTCGCTTGTTCTCCCAACTTCGGCCGTCGGGCAATTTCGGTGCCACGTGCTGAACGAATAAACTGGCCACGTGCTGGCCTCGGGGAGCGAGGCTATCGTCCAGTGTCGAGGGGATCAGCATCTCGACGACGGGCTGCTGCGACCAGCCATGCATCCGTGCGTCGAGATAGGCGCGATCGAGATAGCCGATGGTCGGCCCGATCACGATGCCGGATCCGTGATGATCGGCCATCTGCGTGCCGGGCCGGCAGGTGAAATTTGGCAATTCGGACAGCGCGACGTTCATGCGAAATGTGCCGGAGCCAGTCTTGATGTTGGTGAAGCGGGAGCTTGTGGCAGGTGCAACGGCGTCTTGCCGCACGATGTTTCGAAATAGCAATTTCGGCCCGATGTTGGAGGCGACCGCTTTTGCGCGGATCTCCTCGCCGGACGCCAACATCAGGCCCGCGACTTTTTCGCCCTCAACGAGCAATCGGTCGACTGGGGCGCCGGTTCTAATTTCCGCTCCGCGCTTTCGAGCCTCGGCCTCGATTGCCGTGCTGATTGCACCCATGCCGCCGATCGCGTGGCCCCACACGCCGCTTTTCCCGTTCACCTCACCAAAGCAATGATGTAGCAAAACATATGCCGTGCCAGGTGTCATAGGGGACGCGTAGGCGCCAACGATGCCATCGAACGCGAACGCGGCTTTCACCACATCGTTCTCGAACCACTGGTCGAGGTAGTCGCTGGCGCTCTTGGTGAAAAGGTCGACGAGCAGGCGTTGATCGTCCAATGACAGTCCGAGCAGGCGGCGTCCAAGACCTGCATTGCGGATCAGCTCGAAGAATCCACCGCCGGCATTCGGCGGCGTGCGCAATACGAAATCGCGAAGCACCGCTGCCGCCCGTTCAAGGGCCGCATCGTAAGCTGGCAGCCGCTCCGCATCGCGCTTTGAAAACTGCGCAAGCGCCGCCTGCCTATTTGCCAAGCCATAGGGCATGAGCAGGGAGCGCTCGGCATCAACCGGCCAGAAATTTGCAACCGGCCGCTCGACAATGCGCAGGCCATGCGTGTGCAGATCGAGGTCGCGGATCACTTTCGGGTTGAGCAAACTTACCGTGTACGACGCGACCGAGTTGCGAAAACCAGGTGCAAATTCTTCCGTTATGGCCGCGCCGCCAGTGGTCGCGTTCTTCTCCACGACAACCACACTCAGCCCCGCGCCAGCAAGGTATGCCGCGCTCACGAGCCCGTTATGTCCGCCGCCGATGATCGCCACGTCATAGGTTTTTACCGTCATTTGGCTTTTGTCAGTCGATTTGGGCTGCATTGCAATAATGAAGGTCGTCTATGCGTTGTCGCAGTCGGTCATCCGGTGATAGCCTTCGCGCCGAAAACAATAACACTCTGGAGTTTCCACACGATGTCGAAGCCAGCCCTGCTGCAGACCGGCCCCATGATGCCGTTGATAGAACGCCAGCTCCTCGAGGCATTCGAGGTCCACAAGGCTGCAACACCGGCTGGTATGGAAGAGGCTTTGGCGAAGGCCGGTTCCCGCATCGAAGCCGTTTGTACCGGCGGACATACTGGCGTGGCGACCGACGCAGCATTGATTGCGCGTCTGCCCAAATTGAAAGTAATCGGCAATTTCGGTGTCGGCTATGACTCGATCGATGCAAGCGCGGCCGCCAAGCGCGGTATCATCGTCACCAACACACCCGACGTTTTGAACGAAGAAGTGGCCGATACAGCGCTCGGTCTTTTGCTGATGACGGTGCGCGAACTCGGCCAGGCGGAGCAATATCTGCGCGCCGGCAAATGGGGAACGGACGGCGACTATCGCCTTTCGCCCGCGTCTCTGCGCGATCGCAAGCTCGGGATGGTGGGTTATGGCCGCATCGGCAAAGCGATCGCCAAGCGCGCAGCGGCGTTCGGCCTACCAATTTCTTACTTCGGGCGCACCAAGCAGGCTGACGTCACCTACCCGTTCTATAATGACATCGTCGCAATGGCGCGCGATGTCGATACGCTGATGATCATTACGCCCGGCGGCGCTGCCACTCAAAGTCTGATCAACAAAGCTGTGTTCGAGGCCTTGGGACCGCGCGGCATCATCATCAACGTCGCCCGCGGATCAGTCGTCGATGAGCCGGCGTTGATCGATGCGCTACGCCAGGGCACCATTTTTGCCGCTGGTCTCGACGTTTTCTACAACGAACCGAAAATCAATCCTGAGCTGATGACACTGCCAAACGCGGTGCTGTTACCGCATCTGGGGTCGGCGTCGGTCTATACGCGAGATGGCATGGGCCAGCTCGTTGTCGACAACCTGACGGCCTATGTCGCGAAAAAAACGCCATTGACGCCGGTCGCGGAGACGCCGTTCAAAGCTTGGTGAAAAAGTGTGGGGGCACGCAGCCCCCACCTCAGCGTTTCACTTCACCATCGCACCGTAGACGAGGTTCTTGAACAGCATCCGCGAGGGCACCCGCGTCGATGGGCCCTGCGTCATCAAGATGCCGACGAGGCCTTCTTTCGGGTCGACCCAAAAGCTCGTGCCCCAGGCGCCAGCCCACATCGCATCTCCTTTGGAGCCCGGCACCCAGGCCATGCCGTCCTGCAAGCGGGTCGCGAAACCGAGGCCGAAGCCGTAGCCGGGGCCCGTCGACGCAATCGTCGTCCCACCCATGCCGGCTGTGTGCTCGGCGAGCATGAACTCGACAGTCTTTTTCGACAAGTATCGTTTGCCTTGATATTCGCCGCCGTTGACGATCATTTGGGTGAACTTCAGATAATCCTCGGCCGTGCCGACGAGGCCCGCGCCGCCCTTGAGGTAGTTGCGTCCGTCTGGTTTGGTCAGCTGCCGGTACGATTTCAGCATGGGCGCTTTCTGCGCGTCCGCATCGAGCGCTTCGGCAAGGCGGGCAACTTTTGACGGTTCGACCCAGAACGCCGTATCCTTCATGCCAAGCGGCGTTAGCAACATTTCGCTCAAGAGTTGGTCGAGCGGTTGCTTTGTGACCCGTTCGAGCAGCACCCCCAACACGTCGACCGCGACAGAGTACTCCCAGAACGTGCCTGGCTGATGCGCCAACGGAATTGTTCCCAGAGCCTTCAGCATGTCGTCGCCCGAGATATCGACCTCCCGCGCTTCGATATTGGCCTTCTCGTACGCTTCTTTGATGCGGGCTGATTTGGTGCTGCCTGCGTAGACAAAGCCGGCGGTGTGGCGCAGCAAATCGTGAACCAGAATTGGCCGCGCCACCGGCGCATCCTCCGTCGTGACCTTGCCGTCCTTGTCGGTGACCTGGGTCTCGACCTTCATGTCCTTCAACTCGGGCAGCCAATTCGAGATTGGATCATTCAACTTCATGGTGCCGCGCTCGATAAGCATCATCGCGGCGGCGGACACGATCGGCTTGGTCATCGAGGCGAGGCGGAACAGACTGTCCTTGGCGATCGGTTTGCTTTTGGCGGCATCCAAGAAGCCGTGAGCCTCGAAGTGCACCACTTGCCCGCGCCGCGCGACGACAGTTACGGCACCAGGAAAAGTGCCTTTTTCGATCTGCTCCTTCATCGCGCTCGAGATACGCGCCAACCGCTCCCTAGACATCCCTTGATCGTCCCCGGACTTGGACTGCGGGACAACCGCATTGACGCGTTGCGCGCTCGCTTGACCGGTGGCCGCCAGCACGACGACCGAACAAACGGTCGCAATCGCAAATGATGCTATTTTCATACGTTTCCTCCAGATGTTCTTAAGTGTTGCGACCAAGCTAGCCGAGCAATTGCCGGATACCTACAACCACGCCGCATTGCAGGCGTGCTCCTGGGTTCTGTATAGATATCTACCTGTCGAGATTGTTGTTTCACAGCAGTTGCGACTCAGAACGAACGCCAAGGCACCTCATGATCAACGTCACGTTCCTGCAAGAGTTGATGAATACGGTAGCTGAGCAGGGGCGGCAATTATTGCCGTGGCCTCTACGTGGCGGCGGTGGAGGTGAATCGATCGAGGCGTTGGCCACAGCGCTCGTTTCCAGCCGAGGTGAAGCATCTGGGGTTGTGCTCGCGCGCGAATTGCTGAGCCGCTACGGCACGATAAGCTCAGATGAAAAGCGGGCCTTCTTTCGCTATTTGGCCGAAGCTATGCAACCTGACCGGGCTCAGGCCAAACTCGCGGCGGCTGCCTTTGCTAAAGAATCATCGGACGCGAACCTTGCCCGCCTTCA